>JBDIVP010000051.1:0-15960 GCA_039794325.1 Candidatus Inrsubterrania sp. | reverse complement strand
CATGACGGGCATCTTCTTATCTTCCAGCGGTTTGAAGACCTTTTCCTCAAACCACCTACCCCATCGACTTTGCTCTGCCATCTGTCGGGTTCCCGCCTAAAAAGAATTTCGCGGGGGCCTTGCATTCTTACGCATGAAGCAACACCCCCGCGAAGGTTCCATCTTCAGGACATCGTGTTAGGGATTGACGGCCACAAACAGGTTATTACCCCGCCGGTTGACCAGCAACACCACCAGTTCTTCCTTGGTGATCTTGGAAACGATCTGCTTGTAATCATCAAGGGATTTGATCACTTCACGGCTGACTTCCTGAATCACGTCTCCGACTTGGATCCCCGCGCTTTCCACTTTGCTGCCGGGTTCCACCTTGGACACCACGATTCCTGTGACCGGTTCCGGAATATTATATTGCTTCCGGTTTTCCGAAGTCAGGGCATCAACGGAGAGCCCAGCCAGGGCGTTATCGGGAACTTCCATGGCCGGGGCTTTTTCCTTTTCGCTCTTTCTGGTCTGGGCTAACATATCATCAGAGGGACGTTCGCCCAATTCCAATCCCAACACGACTTCCTTGCCGTCCCGCAGCACCTTCAGCTCCTTTTTCTTTCCGACCTTGGTGCGGGCCACAATGTTGCGAAGATGATTGACGTCCTTCACCGGTTCGCCTCCGTATTCCAGGATGACATCGCCCCGTTGGAGGCCGGCCTTGGCTGAAGGGCCATCTTCATGGACTTCGCTGATCAACACCCCGCCCTTCTGCGTGTCCGGAAGCTTGAACGACTGGGCCAAGGCGGGAGTCAGCTCCTGAATGGCGACGCCCATCCATCCCCTGACCACTTTGCCGGTTTGGATCAGGCTTTCCGTGATATCCTTGGCGATACTGACGGCAATGGCAAACCCCACGCCTTCAGATCCTCCCGTTCGTGAGAAAATCGCCGTATTGATTCCGATCAGTTCGCCTTTCATATTGATCAGGGCCCCGCCGGAATTTCCGGGATTAATAGCGGCATCGGTCTGAATGAAGTCTTCATATTCAGTGATGCCGACACTCCCTCGTCCCAATGCGCTGATAATGCCCAGGGAGACGGACGATTTGAGGCCGAACGGACTCCCAATGGCCAGCACCATATCTCCCACCCTTAGGGCGTCATAGTGACCCCAGCTTATGGTGGGAAGCGGTTGAGTTCCGTTTTTGATCTTGATCACGGCCAAATCGGTCTTGGGATCGGTTCCCACCACGGTGGCGGGCAATTCGCGTCCGTCACTCAGTGTCACAGTAATCTCACTGGCATCTTCCACCACGTGGTTATTGGTGACGATATACCCTCGGGAATCGATAATGACCCCGGAGCCCGCGCTCATGCCCGGAGGTCCAGGTGGTCGTCCCGGAGGGGGTCCGCCGGGAGGACCTCCACCTGGAGGGCCAAATGGTCCCGGAGGCAATTGACGGCCTGAAGGTCCACCACCCGTAACGGCTACATTCACCACTGCCGGACTCACTCGTTGAACGATGTCGGCAAACCCCTCAGAAAAGGCCTGAGGGACTGCGGCATGGGCCTGTGAGGCCCCCTGTTCAATGTGAGCCACTATCCCACCCAGAAGCCCCAAGCCTAAAATCACACCACAAACCCCCCGATAGGGGGCAGACTTCAGCGGATGGGCATTGCCCAAAATCATCCGTAACTTGTGCATCATCCCAGAATCTCCCTGTTAAAAAAGAATGTGAGTGGTGGAGAGATAACTATTGATTTTCTACCTGACTGCCTTGACAACCCGGCATGGCGGCTATGTGCAACACCTGACAGACATAAGCAGTTGATCTTACAATAATTGTTCCCTCACCTTCAAAGTCTAATTTTCCCTATGTTGTAGTATACCTCTTTTCAGGCCGGGTCGAAGGGTGTTGAACTCCGTTTACCGCACCTTCAAGGCCTTCATCCCGTCTATTGGGCAGGGGTTGAACCACGCACCCATTGACCCCCTCAACCTACCAGCTCCGATTTCATCTATTCAACAGGGTCCCGCAACCGTTTGCCTGCCACCTGCCTTTCCTCTTTCTCTCCTCCCTATCAGCAGCCCCGAGCTTTAGATTTTCTCATGCCGATCGAATCCGGAAAAACCTGGGACCTTTCGCATTCCATATTATTTGAGCATACGGAGCTGAAGGTCAGCATCAAATTTGTTATGGTTGCACACACACCATTGTTGTTTTGGATTTCTCGGGATCACCTTTCAGCCAGGTCGGTCAGGCACTCACTTGCGCGGGCTTTTTTTTCATAAATCCCTTCAATATGACGAGGCTCTTTCCCTGACCGCCCTCCAGCCTGAGGAAGCCAGGATTAAGGTCCATCAAGCCGGAATATGCTCAACAGACCTGCATATTCTCAAAGGGTATATGGGATTCATCGGCGTACCCGGCCATGAATTTGTCGGAACCGTCGTGGAAGCCCCTACTGCACCTTCCTGGATTGGTAAACGCGTCGTCGGAGAGATCAATGCCTCCTGCCGGACATGTGAAACCTGTCTGGGGGGAAGCCCCACCCATTGCCCCACTCGAACGGTGCTGGGCATTCAAGGACGGAACGGGGCCTTTGCAGAATATCTGGACTTGCCCATTGCCAATTTACATCCGGTCCCCGACACCTTGACTGACGACCAGGCGGTCTTTGTAGAACCCTTGGCGGCAGCCTGTGAAATTCCCCAACAACTTCCGGTCACCCCCATGGACCGGGTGGTTATCGTAGGGGATGGCAAACTCGGCCTGCTGTGCGGGCAAGTTCTTTCGTTGCATGGTTGCCGGGTCTCCATTCTTGGCCGACACCCTGAACATCAGACATGGTTAACCTCACGAGGCCTGACCTTTACCACCAACCCGCGTGACCTTCCCGATCAGGCCGATTTGGTGATCGAAGCCACCGGAAGTCCATCCGGGTTTCCCCTGGCCATGGAGTTGCTTCGGCCTCGCGGAACATTAATCCTGAAATCCACCTATCATGGGACCCCTTCCGTCAATTTGGCGGATATCGTCATCAGGGAAATCACGATTCTGGGATCCCGGTGTGGACCGTTCCCCCCCTCACTCCGCCTCCTAGAACATCATCTGATCGACGTGGAGCCGATGATTCACGCCCGATATGCATTAGCCGACGGGTTGACTGCCATGGAACAGGCGACCCGGCGCGGAATTTTGAAAGTCATGCTCCATATGGATTGACCTTCAACACCGGACTGCATTACCTTCGCCTGAGGACTGGTTGATGGATTTGTCCTTTGGTATGATGGGGAACCGTCCATTTTCGAGCTGGCGTAGCTCAATCGGCAGAGCAGCGGTTTTGTAAACCGCAGGTTGGGGGTTCGATTCCCTTCGCCAGCTCCAATTCTTATCAGACACGCGTGCGGTTCACCGCCTCCCCGGCCGACACCCCTCACGGTTTTTGGGGGCCGTTTTGTCCCCAGGAAGTCGCTGCAAACCAATGGACCGCAACCGATGCCGATTCGTTTACTGCCATTTTTTCACGATCCTTCGGAGTCTTTGACTCATCCGCGCCATCTCACAACCATCTAAGGAATACAGGAGCACCGATGTCCAGCCGACTTCCAGCATGGAATTTAACAGGGTTACTCAAACAACCGGAAAAGGATTACCAGCGCCTTGCCACACAAACAGACGAACGCATTTCGGCACTCGAAGCAAGCCGGGCGGATCTCACACCGGATATTTCACCCGCTCGGTTTCTTGAAATCTGGAACCAATATGAAACAGTGACCGAAACCATGAATCTCCTGAGAGCCTATGCGTTTCTGTGGTTTGCGGAGGATACAAAAAATCAGACGGCACGTGCCTTTGAGAACAAGGTTCGCAATCGGCTGACGGCGTTTTCCAATCGATTGCTGTTTCTCGACCTCTGGTGGCAAAGCCTCCCTGCTTCGGCCGCCGGCCCTCTGCGCGAACACGCGGATCGGTACCGGTATCATTTGGACACCCTGACCCGTTTTCAACCCCATACCTTGTCGGAAGCCGAAGAAAAAATTCTCTCCACCAAAAATACGACCGGCAAACATGCCCTCGAAACGATCTACGGAGTCGCCACCAACAGCCTGACCTTTCATCTTCGGATAAAAAATCGAACACTGCGGCTGACCCGTGAACAATTAATGGGCTACGTCCGCCATCCCCTGTCCTCGATACGCCGAGCGGCCTATCGGGAACTGTTTTCGGTGTACCGGCAGAATCGTGACGTCCTAGGGGAAATCTACAAGAATTTAGTGCAGGATTGGGGCAATGAAGGCTTGCAACTCCGACGCTATGCTTCACCGATTGCCATCAGAAATCTTTCCAACGATATCCCCGATGCAGCCGTGGATGCGTTGCTGGATGCCTGCCGTTCCGGAGCAGGCGTGTTTCAACATTATTTTCGATTAAAGGCCCGGCTCCTCAAACTCAAGACTTTTGAACGCCATGATCTCTATGCTCCATATAAAGGGGAAAAAGCCCGGTTTGCCTTTCCCAAAGCGGAACAGCTGGTGATGAAGGCTTATCGAAGCTTTTCTCCGGAGTTGGCCGATCAGGCGCAACGTGTCTTCAACGAACACCGCCTTGATGCGGCGATTCGACCGGGGAAAATGGGCGGAGCCTTTTGTTACAGCGTCCTCCCGAAACAGACCCCCTATGTATTGGTCAATTTCACCGGGGAGGCCCGCGATGTTTCAACGTTGGCTCATGAACTAGGCCATGCCGTGCATGGCATGTTGGCCGGCCACCACTCCGTGTTCACTTTTCATTCCTCCTTACCCCTGGCCGAAACCGCATCGGTATTCGGCGAACAGTTGCTGGCGGATTCCCTGCTGCACAACGAACGGCGGGAGTCGGTACGAATCAATCTGCTCATCAATCAGTTGGATGATGCCTACGCTACGATTCTACGGCAGGCCTATTTTGTCCAGTTCGAAAAACAAGCACATGGCATGGTGGCTCAAGGAGCCACGATTGATGAGTTGGCAGGAACGTATTTGAGCCTGCTCAAGAACCAATTCGGACGGGCCGTCAAGGTTGCGGATGAATTCCAATGGGAGTGGTTGGCAATCCCCCATATTTTTGCCAGCCCCTTTTACTGTTATGCCTATAGCTTCGGGAATTTGCTGGTGTTTTCATTGTTTCAACAGTACAAAAAGGAAGGCAATCCGTTCGTCCCCAAGTATTTACAGTTGTTGGCGGGGGGCGGATCGGCCAGCCCGCAGGATTTACTACAACCTATGGGCGTGGATTTGTCCTCCCGAGACTTTTGGGATAGCGGTTTTCAGCGAATTAAGGATCTGGTTAAGGAGTTGGAACGCACCATGCCCTGATCGGTGCGGGAAGGTGCCGGGGGACACGGAGAGAAAAATTGGGGTTGTCTAAAAAATTCCGGCTTGCTGCTGGAGCCATCTGACATATGCGATAATTTCGGTCACCTCGGCGGGCGTCACCCCTTCGATTTTCGGCATATCACCAAACTTCCAATGATGGGCACGAACCCCCTGAGCGGCGGCCCGTTGAAAGGCTATGTCGGCATGATGAGAAGGTTCATAAATTTTATGGACCAATGGGGGACCGTGATCCGTTCCCACTCCTTGCGGGCCATGGCAGGGGGCGCAAAATACATGAAATTTTTCATGCCCTTTTTGCAAGTCATCGGGAATATCGGAGACGGAGGCTTCAACCGGCGCGGGACCTTGATTCTGATTGCCCGTTCCCCCTTCCGAACAACCGAAAACAATCATCACAAGTGCAGCACTCATCGCTCCTAACATGCCTAGCCGCCCTGCGCTGATCGCCATTTTCCACCTCCCTGTCACCTTCACCGTTTTTCCTCCCTTTACCCGGCTTGACGAGGATCTTCTACTCCGATTTCCCTGAACCCCTCCCGGCGAATCAGGCAGCTGTCGCAGTGTCCACACGGCCGACCGCTCGGATCGGGCTGATAACAACTACTCGTCAAATGAAAGGGCACTCCCAACGTCCGTCCCTTCCGGATAATCTCCCCCTTGGTCAGCATTAACAACGGTGCACGAATCTTCACGGAACGACCTTCGACTCCCATGCGCGTTCCCAGCCGGGCCACTTCCTGAAAGGCCTGAATGTATTCCGGCCGACAATCAGGATACCCTGAATAATCCCGGACATTCGCCCCAAAATAAATATTTCCGGCCCCTACCGTTTCCGCATAGGCCAAAGCCAAGCTGAGAAAAATCGTGTTTCGCGCCGGAACATAGGTCACGGGAATATCCTGTTCACGTTCGGATTTCCCTCGGTCCATGGGAACGGGCATATCCCCGGTGAGGGCCGATCCTCCGAAGAGTCGCAAATCGACGGATACCACCTTATGCTCTTGGGCCTGGAAGAAGCGGGCAATCTGCCCGGCACATTGGATTTCTACGCGATGCCGTTGTCCGTAGTCCACCGTCAGGAAGTAGAGCGCATCCCCTTCGGATTTCGCCACGGCGGCGGTTACCGAAGAGTCCAGTCCCCCGCTGGCCAGGATTATGGCTCTGGTCACGGATACCCTCTCGCAGAATGAGAAGCAGTTGACCATGCTCCCCTCTTCCAGTGCCCATGGAGATGCCCCCTCCGCCGACGATCCGTTCGCCGATCATCCGGAGTGTCCGTGGGGAAGCCGCAGGCCGGATCCGCCATTTTCTTGAGCTTACTTCGAATAGGCTTGAAGGGATCCTCGGGGATATCCGGTTATTCTTGATTCCTCATGGTGACGCTTCGGGCCACCGTCAGTCGTTTGAAGAGGGGTGAGACATTTGGTCAAACCGACCGGTCGAACGCCCATCACGAAGGTTCAGGCCATATCCCGGTAGTTCCGGGATATGGCATCCACCATCTTGTGTCTTTAGAGTCTCGGCTCAGCTCGTTCAATTTTTTCCATGAGTTCTTTTTTGGATTGACAATTGACGCAAAGCCTGGCGAAGGGAAGGGCCTGCAGGCGTTTTTCGCTGATTTCGTCTCCACATTCGGCACAGACTCCGTAACTTCCTTCGTCCAAACTGTCCAGAGCGTCATCGATCATTTGCCGTTCACGATTACGCATTTCCTGCAGCGAAATGCCCATTTCCCGTTCCAGGTCGACAAGGGCCTGATCTCCGCTGTCCATGGCCGCTTCCAGCCGACGCTGCTGTTCATCGGTTAACGATTGCCCCAATTGTTGCTTGATTTCCTGTACCAGGGCCTCCCGCTTCGCCAAGAGGATGTCTTTCAACGCCCCATATCGATTTTCGGGGGACATGGGATCCGATTTTTTCGAGCCGGAGTCGGCAGAAACAGCACCTTTTTTCCCGCGTTGAGCTGTAGCCTTCACTTCCTTTTTGGCCGGTCTTTCCGCCATACCATCTTCCCTTTCTTCCTACGAAGGTTAACGGTTTTCGTCCTCAAGACAACCTTTGAGGCCCGCACTTCCATCCCTGAAGTGACTTAGGTTGATTTTTACGGATACGCGATCAACGAATGAATTTCGCATCCGTCCAGTTTTTTCCGCCCTTTCAAATCCAACAACTCGACTAAAAACGCCACACCGACAATGTGGGCTCCCAATTGACGTAAGAGGTGGACCGTAGCGGAGGCCGTCCCCCCCGTAGCCAGTAGATCATCCACAATCAGGACCCGCTCCCCTTCTTCCACGGCATCCCGATGAATGGCTAATGAATTGGAGCCATATTCCAGATTGTATTTGACCTCATACACATCAGCCGGCAGTTTCCCCGGCTTCCGAACGGGAACAAAACCCGCATTCAGCCGAATGGCCAGCGGACTGCCGAAAATAAACCCACGGGATTCGATTCCCACGATTTTATCAATTCCGGCATCACGAAACTTATCGGCCAGCTCTTCCATGATCCCCTGAAAACATTGCGGATCCTTCAATAAGGGCGTGATGTCATAAAACAAGATCCCCGGCTTGGGGAAGTCAGGCACTTCCCGAACGCGTGCTTTGTAATCCACCGCCATACTCCTGTTCGCAACCCGTCATCTGAGAATTTTAAACCCTTCAGTTTGCCTGTTTACCCGACTCCAGTCAACTTTCACCAAATCCACACGGGAACCGGGAGGTCCTTGCCGAACCCTGGGGAGAAACGTCTCGATGGCAGCCCGTGGCCCTTCAAGTTGAATCTCAACAGCCCCATCCGAGAGATTGCGCACCCATCCTGACAAACCCGCGGTTGTGGCCTGATGGTGAACAAAAGCTCGAAACCCCACCCCCTGAACTCTTCCCTCCACCCGAACGTTTGCACATTCATCCATATTCATTATTCAATCTTCCATTCCCGGCGTTCACCGACCAACCTGCTCTCGGAAGATATTCGATTCGGGATGGCCGTTCTGTTTCCGTTGAAGAATCGTTTGCGCCAATTCCCGGCCGGCCCGCATACCATCACGGATGCAATCAGGGATACCGATGCCTTGAAACGCCGCACCGGCCAACAGAAGGCCGGGATATTTTTTAACATTTTCCTGAATTATCTTCACCCGCTCCACATGTCCCATCACATATTGCGGCATGCCCCGCACCCAACGGTGGACTTCATAATAATGAGGAGAGGCCCGTATACCCACCATCTCCGACAACTCCCGTTGAATAATCGCCACAAGCCGCGCATCATCCTCTTCCAGGATGGACTCCCGGCCGCGCCCCCCGACATAACATCGAATCAGTGTCTCATGCGGTTTGGATCGCCCCTCCCACTTCAGGGAACTCCACGTGGCCGCCAATAGAGATTTCTGCTCCTTTCTCGGCACGACAAATCCAAACCCCTGAACCACATCCCGAACCATATCGGTGTCATACACCATGGAGACCGTGGCGGTTGAGGCATAAGGGATCCCATTCAATGCCCCGGCCAAATCGGGGCACGAAGCCCGGAGGATCTCCGCCGAACAAAATGCCGGGGTGGCGGCAATGACCGCATCGGCCTGTATGTCACGATCATGACAAAGGCTTAGCCGAAAAGGGGAACCGGGTCGGTCGGGAACCGACAGCTTCCGCACCTCAACCCCAGGTTGCAGCGAAACCCGACGCGTTTCCAGGCGTGAGAGGAGAGCCTGGACCATTTCACCCAATCCACCCCGTAAGGACAGAAACATGCCTTGAGGTTTGCCGTCGGGTAATTTCGGCTTGGATGGTTGCGGTTGAGCGGCCCTCATACCTTTGATGACACTGCCATGTTCACGCTCCAATTGCTGAAATCGGGGAAACGTAGCCTGCAGACTGAGTTCCTCGGCATCACCCGCGTAAATCCCCGCCACCAATGGTTCAAGCAGATTTTCAAAGGCTTCCCGGCCGAACCGGCGGGAAAAAAATGCACTTAACGACTCATCCGCAGGAATCACGGAAGGACTCGGCCAAAACCGTTCAGCCGCCATGCGCAGGACCCCGCGAATCGAGAGCAACCCGCTCGTGACAAGCGTATCGATCCGTTGAGGACGGAAGGCCAACAGCCCTTGCGGCAATTCCCGCAAAGCCCCACGGGAAAATGCGAAGGTACGGTTATGCTGCGCATTCGTCGACAGCAAGCGATCCTCAAGCCCCAGGGTTCGACACAACTCCATCGCCGCGGGCTTGGTCGTCAAAAAGGAATCGGGACCGCCTTCTATCAGACAATCATTGATCTCATGGGTCAAGATTTTCCCTCCCCAGCGTGCATCCCGTTCCAGCACAAGGCAATGCAGGGGACATGGTCCCTCACCCCATTCGTCCAACAGGGCCCATGCCGCAGAAAGACCCGTAATCCCCCCTCCGATAATGGCCACACGAAACGGAGGTGGGTTCATGGCCCCGTGGTCTGACAACTTGGCTTTGTTCGTAGACATCGCTCCTTCGCCGACCTGACGGTTGAAGAACGCAGGAAATAATGAGGGGGGGCGATTCAAAACGGGAATGGCAATTTGATCAGGAGTCCATGCTAGACGCAGACGAAAAGCGACGGGCGCAGGATATGACAAAATCCACGTTTTGTAATGGCGTTTGAGGCAGGATTCCATGGCCAAGATTAAAGATATGGCCCGGCCGCCCCCCCGCCTGTTCAAAAATCGCACGAATGCGTCGCTCGATTTCTTTTTCCGGTGCAAACAACACCAAGGGGTCCAAATTGCCTTGAATGGCGACATCATAGCCAATCGTCGCCCAGGCCTCATCAAGCCTGACACGCCAATCGACGCCCATCACATCGCTTCCCGCCTTACGCATGAGCGGCAACAACCCCGCGGTTCCGGTCCCGAAATAAATAATGGGAATGCCTTCCACTTTTAATGCGGAGATAATGGCCTGTACATGAGGAAGCACATATTCCTCGTAATCGGCCGGACTCAAGGAACCCACCCAACTATCGAACAGCTGCAAAGCCTGAGCACCGGCCCGGCTTTGAACGCGTAGATAGGTCATAACGACGGCGGACAATTTCGAAAGCAACTGATGCCAGACGGCGGGTTGGTTATACATCAATTGTTTTGTTCTCAGGTAATCCCGTGAACTACCTCCTTCAATCGCATAACTGGCAAGCGTAAACGGGGCTCCTGCAAATCCGATGAGAGGCACCCGGTCTTCCAGTGCTGCCAACGTGCAACGAATGGCTTCACCGGCGTAGGCAAAAGCATCTCCGTCAACGGCACGCAAACCCACAATGCCGGCCTCATCACGTATGGGATTATCAATGACCGGTCCTTTGGCTTCTACAAATTCCAGATGGAGCCCCATGGCCTCCAGCGGAAGCAAAATATCGGCAAAGATGATCGCGGCGTCCAGATCGAACCGGTTGATGGGCTGAAGCGTCACCTCGGCCGCTAAGGCAGGGGTTTTGCAGATGTCCAGAATGGAATAGCGGCGACGAAGATCTTGATATTCCGCCATATACCGCCCCGCCTGCCGCATAAACCATACGGGGGTTTTATCCACGGGTTGTCGAAGACAGGCCTTGAGGAAACGGTCATTCATGAGGGGCATTCTACGAAGGGAATCAGGGGCAGTCAACAAAACGTCCGTCATCCGCGACGAACGGGAGCAGCCGGAAAACGGAAGGTCCATTGACCGGAAAAGGGAAATTTCCCTCTCTAGGATCAGGAGACATATCCCACCTTAGGCCCGAGTTCACGGCGTACCCTCAGTGAATCGGCATCGATTTCAGCCGATTCCTCTTCCGTCATGATCCAGGCATCTGATGGGTCCAATTCAAGGCGATAATGCTGCTCATCAAGGGAAAACCATTCAAAATAGGGATGAGGGACCAACAGGGGGTGCGGATCAAACGAAATCAAACTCACTTTTCCGACTTGAGGGATTTGAAATTCGAACAACGCATCAAGGGCCCGGGAATCGTCCAGGAATTTCGGGTTCCGAAACCGGATGGCCTGACCGGCGATTTCACCACGAAAATCGCCTTCCAGACAAAAGTCCACAGGACCCAAGCCGGCAAAAATCATGGTTCCGACCACGACCCCGGGCGACCGGTTATCCAAATATCCTTCTTTAACCCACCGGGAATTCGCAAATTTTTGTGCCATACGAAGACGACGTTGCCGGTTGAACCCCTATCAGGGAGCCTATCGCCCTATTTTTCCCTTAATCCTTTTCAGGGTTTGCACAGGGGGCATTTGATCTGATTACCGGCATTGGTATTTTCCAACGCATCCAGGGCGGAATCCTTGTCCGGGTACTCAAACCACCCCCCTTCCCAGAAATCTGCCCTCATCGGCATTGAGGGAACCTCCAGACACCGATCCCGATGGAGCATCGCCTGGTCCAAGGATCGTTTTAAATGAATCCAATATGTCATAACACCCCGCATTCCTCTTCAACCATGGATTTTGTCGCGAATTGATCGACAGGCAGGAACTCGGTCAAACGCTTGGGTCTCAAGCAGGCAGGATCGAACCCGATGTCCGGTCAGTCACCAACCAGTTGCCATTCATCCTTATCAAGGAATACCTTTTGGCCGGCTTCCAACTTGGCCATTTGTTCCCTATCGAAAAATCGCATATACCGTTCGATCCGATCCGGGTCATCAATGCGTTCCTCCTGAACCAATCCGGATGCTAGTTTGTACCGACGAAGCAACACTGACATGATTTTTGTCCTCCAGGGTTGACAGCAACAAGGCGAATGAAACACTTTATGCAAACCGGAATGTTCCGTCAAGATAAAAAAATTTTGTCGTCCGTCTGCATGGCCGAAGGGTATCCTTTCCGGATATACTGTTTCAGTTCATCAAATCGGTTTTCGATCTGTCATTTTCAGACAAAGGAGTCTTCCATGCCGCTTTATGAATATCGCTGCGAAGCCTGCGACCACCAATACGAAATTGTGCAATCGGTGAACGCCAATCCGGAAGAAACCATCTGTCCCAAATGCAATAAAGCCCAGAGTCGCCGTTTGATGTCCTCCTTTGCTTCCAAAATCGTCGGAACGCACAAACCGGGGTTTTCGGAAGATAAAGCCTATAATATGCTCAACGAACGCATGAGCAAATTCGCAAAGCTCCCCCCCATCATGGGCCAACGTGCACAGCCGACAGCTGAAAACTCACAGCCGTCGCCGGGAGAATAAAATCGGCAGGCGCCCCGCAACCACCGCCCCACGTGGACGATGGCGACACGCTCCACTCTCCTCTTGACATTTCTTTGTCCAAACGGGAAAGATGGGCCCCGTTTTAACCCTGAGACACCATTTTTCGATATTAGCTCCCTCAACCATGCAAAGAGATCACCGGCCGAAGATGACGAACAGACTCTTATCGAAATCAGGATACCTGATGAGGTTGCCTTTCGGATGGCATCATACCCATGTGCTTGTCCTGTCCTGCCTGCTGGCCGCAGCCGTCTGCGCTCCGGCTTTGGCGGCGGAAGGAAACACGAAGCCCACGGACACGCCATCGACCTCCGACTCTCAACGAATTTTAATTGCCGGAAACGGACCGGAACGTCCTGTGATGACGATTCTGGCTGCGGAGTTTGAACGGCGACATCCAAAGGTGGCGGTCGATTTCTTTTGGCACCCCAATGCCAAACCCATTCGAACCATTCAATTACATGAAGCCGACATTGCAGTGACCGGGGAGGAAGCTCCGGGCTTGCGGTCCGTTTTATTCGCCCGCGACGGGATCGCGGTCGTCACCAATTTCTCCAATCCGGTCAAGGAAATGTCCATGCAGCAGGTGGCGGACGTTTTTTCCGGAAAACTCCGGTATTGGTCAGACGTCTACGAGGATGCCCCACAAATAAAAATCGTTCTTATCAATCGTACCCTCAATCAAAATATCAGACAAGGATTTGAGAAAATACTCAATATTCCCAACGGAATTCCCCGGTCAGCCGAACTGGTTGAAACGGAGGGCCAGGCCATCAAGCTGGTGAGCGGCAAACTGGAGGCCGTGACCTTCGTTTCCATGGCACCGGCCTTGCGGGCGAAAGAGGATGGAGTCGCCATCAATCTGCTGTTCATCGACAAAATTGAGCCTGAAGTTCAAACGGTGCTCGATAAACGCTATCCGCTGCAGCACCCGATATTCCTGGTGACAAGTCAGACCCCTTCTCCTCCGGTGACACTTTTTGAAGAGTTTGTGTTGTCTCCGGAAGGTCAGGCACTGATCAAAAAAAACAAATTGTATCCTTTGGATGATCATTAACCCATGAGCCGTTTGACTTGAGAACCGACCGGCTGTTCCTTATGATCCATCTTTGAAATTTCACATTCCGGTTTCTTAACCGGTGCCGGCTTTCTAACGAGTATGTTTAAAAAAATCTTGGTGGCCAATCGCGGTGAGATCGCCATGCGGGTGATCCGGGCCTGTCGGGAATTCGGCATCGCAACCGCTGCCATTTATGCCGAAAGTGATGCCACCGCCATCTACGTAAAAAAGGCCAATGAAGCCTATTTGGTGGGACCAGGTCCGGTTCAAGGATACCTGGATGCCCGGCAAATCGTCGGACTGGCCAAACGCATTCGGGCGGATGCCATCCATCCCGGCTACGGCTTCCTGGCTGAAAATGCCGATTTCGCCAGACTGTGCGAGGAGGCCGGCATCAATTTCATCGGTCCCTCGCCGTACGCCCTGGATTTGTTGGGAGACAAGGTCAAAGCCCGTGAACTGGCGATCAAAGTCGGTGTGCCGGTCGTGCCCGGCACGGAAGGCAGTGTAACGAGCCTTGAAGAAGGGCTGGCCTTTTGTCATCGTACCGGTTACCCCGTCATTGTGAAAGCCAGTGCCGGGGGTGGGGGCCGTGGCCTGCGCGTGGTGCGTTCGGATGAGGAATTGAAAGACGCCATGGAGGCGGGATCACGCGAGGCCTTGGCCGCATTCGGTAATGGTGAATTATTCATTGAAAAATACATTGAGCGCCCCCACCACATTGAATTTCAATTGCTGGCCGATAAAAACGGATATGTCATTCATTTGGGAGAACGCGATTGCTCCATTCAACGCCGGCATCAAAAACTGGTGGAAATTGCACCCTCCCTGGTGCTCACCCCCCGCCTTCGTGCGGAAATGGGGGAAGCCGCCATCGCCATTGCTCGTGCCGCTCAGTTTTACAATGCCGGCACGATTGAATTTTTGCTGGATCCCGACGGCCGATATTATTTCATCGAAATGAACCCCCGCATTCAGGTTGAACACACGGTCACCGAACAAATCACCACCGTGGATATCGTCCAATCTCAGCTTTGGATTGCTGCGGGTCATCCGCTGGTGTTCGGACAACATGAAGTCAACTTGCAAGGATACGCCATTCAATGCCGGATTAATGCCGAAGATCCCCAAAATAATTTCCGCCCGTCATCCGGTAAAATCACCGCATATCTCTCGCCAGGCGGTGTGGGGGTACGAATCGACGGGGCCGTTTACAAGGATTACACCGTCCCTCCGTATTATGATGCCCTGTTGGCCAAACTGACCGTTCATGGACGCACCTGGGATGAAACCGTCAGACGCACACATCGGTCCCTGGAGGAATTCGTTCTGAGGGGCGTGAAAACCACGATTCCCTTCCTCACCAAGATCATGGACGAACCCGATTTTCGGGCCGGGCGGTTCGATACCGCATACCTGGAGCGACATCCCGCCCTGTATGAATATGAAGAGATGGAAGAACCGGAGGATCTGGTGGTGGCCCTTTCGGCGGCCATCGCAGCCTATGAAGGCTTATAACCTCAACCTTCGTTTTTCGAGAAACATCGTCCTGTTGAATATGTGAAAGGGTTGTTATGGCAAGAAACCGACGGCAGACATCGAAAACTCAACCTTCCGCACGCCCTTCCACGACAAAAATGAAACTTGGCCAACCGCCGGCCATGGATTTGGAAGCCTCGCCCAAGCGCCAGCTTTTTTTAACTGATGTGGCGTTACGGGACGGCCATCAATCCCTCCTGGCCACCCGCATGCGCACGGAAGACCTCCTGCCGGTTGCACAAGACCTGGACCGCATCGGTTTCTGGTCCTTGGAGGTATGGGGAGGTGCGACCTTCGACGCCTGCCTGCGCTTCCTGAAGGAAGACCCCTGGGAACGCCTGCGGGCATTTCGCGCCGCGTTGCCCAACACCAGGCTCCAAATGTTGTTGCGGGGACAAAACCTGGTAGGTTATCGGCATTACGCGGACGACGTGCTGGAAAAATTCATTGAGCTGTCCGCCAAAAACGGCATCGACGTTTTCCGAATTTTCGATGCCCTAAACGATTTGCGCAATATCAAGCCGGCCATGGAAGTGGTCAAGGCCTGCGGCAAACACGTCGAAGCGACCATCTGCTATACCGTCAGTCCCGTTCACAGCCTGAATCATTTCGTGGAACAAGCCAAACAATTGGAGGACCTGGGTGCCGACACCTTGTGCATCAAGGATATGGCCGGGCTTCTGCCTCCTTTTGAAGCCTTTGAACTCATGCACCGGTTAAAATCGACGGTGCGGCTGCCCATTCACCTGCATACCCATTACACCT
>JBDIVP010000050.1:0-15979 GCA_039794325.1 Candidatus Inrsubterrania sp. | reverse complement strand
GACATGAAACGGCTGGCTGATCATACCTTCGATCTGTGTGAATATCTCATGCGGATGAAGCGGGACCATCGTCTCTCGCTGGAATTCCCGAATAATCCCGGTACAGTCGCCTATCAGATCCCCTGTCACCTGCGAGATCAAAATATCGGATTTAAATCCAAGGAACTGATGGAACTGACCGGAGCCACCGTGCACCTGATTGAAAAGTGTTCAGGCCATGATGGGGCGTGGAGCGCCAAAACGGAGTTTTTTGACCTTTCAATGAAGATTGCCACCAAAGCCACTCGGGAAATCGTCGACGGGGAATTTAATCTCGTGGCGTCGGATTGCCCTCTCTCCGCCCTTCAATTGAAACAGGCACTCGGCTCACATAGCTCCCGCCCCGCTCTTCATCCAATCCAAATCGTCCGCAATGCCTATGGGATGTCCTCATGAATGCCTTAACGTTCCAAGATTTATTATCAGCTGCAGAATATGAAGCAAAACGGTCCGAGCTGCGGCAACACATTATCGCCCTCAAGAAACGCCGACGGATCGGAGTGGGTGACCTGGTGACGCTGGTGTTCGAAAATCGTGAGACGGTCCTTTTTCAGATTCAAGAGATGATACGAACCGAACGAATTTTTGATCCCACGAAAATTCAGGAAGAATTGGATGTCTATAATTGTTTACTGCCTCAGGCCAATGAACTCAGCGCAACCCTGTTTATCGAAATCACCGATTCGGAAAAAATTCAGTCTCTACTGGATTCATTTCAGGCCATTGACAGAAACGATAGCGTATCCTTAAGGGCGGGCGATCAGAAAATTTTCGGGTCCTTTGAAGCCGGACATAGCAAAGAAGACAAAATCAGCGCCGTACATTTCGTCAGGTTCACCGCAACATCCGAATTTCAAACGCAGTTGGCCAGGGTTGATTTGCCGGCTTTTGTGACTATCTTACATCCTAACTATGAAGCTGAAGCAGCTGTTTCTCCGGAAATGCGTCGGGAATGGATGAAAGATTTAGGCATCTGAACCTTCCCTCACTCTATTTGCCTGGAATCCTCAAATCGTGTGGTATACTTCTAAATTGACAATCTGAAAATTGTTGTTTTATGATGAAATCTCAATCATAAATGCCTTTCAACCGATTGAAAGGAAAAAGGAATTCCAGACCTCTTTCATAAAAATAAAAAGGAGAAAGAACCCATGGTGACCATTACCTCAATTGCGGAAGAAAAAATCAAGGAATTAATAAAGGAAGAAGAAAATGCCGTTGGTCTCCGGATTTATGTCAAGGGCGGAGGCTGCAGCGGCTATCAGTATGGAATGTCGTTTGAAGACAAAACCAGCGATGACGACACTATTATTGAAAAAGATGGGGTAAAGGTTATCGTGGACTCGCAAAGCGCTCCGATGCTGAACGGCGCTGAAGTCGACTATGTGGATAGCCTTCATGGGTCTGGATTCTCAATTAAGAATCCTCAAGCCAAATCCACCTGTGGATGCGGCAGCTCCTTCAGCGTATAATCCCCAGTTCGAACTTGAAAAGGCTGGATTTTGGCAGGTTCATGCGCCAAGATCCGGCCTTTTTTCTTCTAGGAACCACCCCCAACATGCCGAAAGCCACCCTGACCAAGCGAACCGAATTCTGCGCTTCTCACCGGTACCACAACACGAAGTGGGACGATGAGAAAAACCGTCAGGTTTTCGGCCCTTGCAATAATATCAATTCACATGGGCACAATTATCTGCTGGAAGCCACTTTTGAGGGACCGATTGATCCCGTGACTGGAATGATCATCAACTTGTATGACCTCAAAATTATCCTCAATCAGATTCTTGAAGGATTCGATCACAAAAACCTCAATTTGGATACCCCTTATTTCACCACAAGGGTCCCAACAACTGAAAATCTGACGGCAACTTTATGGGAAATCTTACAGAAGCACCCGGATCTTCCGGATGTGTATTCTCTGCGTTTATATGAAGATGCGACCCTGTATGCACAAATTTCCATTCAGGACCTTGACCGCACTCGATACATTCACCCGGATTCACCCGTCCTTATTGCCCGGCGGTATAAATTCTCGGCCACTCACCTGGGTCCGGAAGGACAGGAGCGGGGACATAATTATGAAATGTGGGTTGCCATCAAGGGCCCCGTGGATCAGGAAACCGGCCAGGTTATTGGTCTTTCAACTTTGGATGACACGGTTCATACCCATGTTCTTTCAAAATGGCACATGACCAATCTGAGCCGGAATCCGGTTTTTTCTGCCCGCCCAGTGACTGACTCTTCACTCGCAGTGGCGGCGTGGGAAACCCTTACCCCCTTGTTCTCACCGCCCGGTCTTTACCAGGTTTCCGTCAGTCAGCAGGAAGAAACGTCGGCGTTGGCGTCCCGCTGATCCTTTCAAGACAGCCTTCCTGCAGTTCTCTATAACGGCCCCAGCCTCATATCCCGTGTAGGAAGAAGGACCGAAGAGGGCAAATTTCAGTGATTAATGCTCAGGGCGGAGTTATAAATGAATGGAGAAATGTTGGCCCAGCAAACCTGCCAATTCATCAGCGTCAATTTTGCCTTCGCGGGACAATAAGAGAGTCCCATTCGAATAAAAATGAGTGGTGGGGTAGGTTTCAAATTGATGGATTTTCTTAATAGCCCGACAACGGCCCGGTACATGCATTTTGGCTTTTCCGAAGCGGATGGAAGGATATCGTTCCGCCGCAGCGGCTAAAATCGGGTCATACGCCTTACAAGGCTCACATGTGGCCAAGCCATACGCCACGACAGCCGCCTGAGATTGGGTAAACCCTTCATAATTTTCGTCACTGATGTCTTCAATCATCTTAATTCTCAAAAAAACGCCAGATGGGCCGAATGACATCCCAACTGGCGCTTTTCGGCTTGAACAGAATGAATGGTTACTGCATTTTTTTCAAAGCTTCTAAAATTTCCTGGTCATCGCGGGCGGTTTTGATTTCCTGCACCTTCACATACCCAACCTTCCCGTTTTTATCGACAATGACCGTGGCCCGCTTGGAACAATTCAAGGGTTCGAAATACAAACCATACGATTTGGAGACGGTCCGGTGCATATCCGCCAACAATTGATGTTTCAGGTCCAACGAGTCGGCCCAAGCCTTATGGGAAAAAAAGCTATCACAGCTTATGCCAAACACTACGGCGTTCACGGATTCAAAGCTCGGGAAATCATTGGTCAGGCACTTATTTTCCCCCGTACAAACCGGGCTCCAATCCAGGGGATAAAATGCCAACACCACATTTTTTTTACCCCGAAAGTCGCTTAATTTGATATCATTTTGATCCTGATCTTTGAGAGTAAAATCGGGTGCAGTATCTCCCACTTTAATTTCTGCCGCAACATCTGTTGACATATATCACTCCTTCCTTTCGATTTGGATGAGACGAATAATGAGAAAACGGGTTGCAGTTTCGGTGGTAACATGCGCTCAAAAAGTTTGTCAATCTATCGAAAGACCTAGAAAAATCTAGAAACATCCGGTCCTGGCGATGACATGCCGAAAGAATTTTCGATAAGGAACCTTCCACTGCGGGATAATTCACGGGCCAGGGACCGTTCCTTTGAAGACTTCACCCTATCGTATGGATGAAGGAATTTCCCATCGGCTTTTCTATTTTCTTGTGTTTTCTCCAATCTCAGGGTATCGTAAATCTAGAGGTGTCAATCATCCCTTCCCTTCCGTCATGATAATTATATGATAAACCTTTCCTGCTCTATGGCTCTTCTAGCCTGTTCTGCATGAGGCGATTCACCCCTTTTCCGAGAATGCGCCACTGGTCATGGCTCCGAATTATCACCACAACGATCGTTCTGATCATGTGTTTGGTGATAGGAGGCGTAGGAGGAATTTTATGGGTGGCCACCCGTAGTCTTCCCACATTCGACTCTTTCCAGGATTACCACCCGAGTCTGGTTTCCAGGGTCTATGCCGACAGCGGTGAGATTATCGGCCAGTTTTTCATTGAACGGCGATTGTATACCCCCTTCGACGAAATCCCCAAGCCCTTGATCCAGGCAGTCATTGCCACCGAAGATTCTCGTTTTTTTGAACATCCCGGACTGGATATCATTGGCATCGGACGTGCTGCCTTGACCAATCTCAAAAGAGGCGGGCGTTTTCAAGGTGCCAGCACCATCACCCAACAGCTGGCCCGTGCTTTATTCCTGACTCCGGAACGAACCTACCAACGAAAAATTAAGGAACTTATCCTTGCCATCAAAATGGAATGGGTACTGACCAAGGAACAAATCCTTGAAATGTATCTTAACCAAATTTATTTCGGCCACGGATCCTATGGAGTCGGTGCGGCATCGTTGACCTATTTCGACAAAGGCGTCAAGCACTTAACTCTCCCGGAAGCCGCGTTTTTAGCCGGCCTGCCAAAGGCCCCGAATACCTATTCACCCTATCGAAATCCTGATCTGGCCAAGGCTCGCAAAGATTTGGTCCTCCAACGTATGGTGGAATCAGGATTTTTGTCCGAAGGGGAGGCTGAAACCGCCAAAACCACCTCCATCGCATATCGTCAACAATCCCTTGAACCCATCGCCGCCTATTTTCTTGAAGAAGTTCGGCAACATCTGGTGGAACGCTATGGTGAATCCTTGGTCTATAAAGGAGGCCTACAGGTCCATACGACCTTGAATATACCCATGCAAAAATTTGCCGAACAGGCTGTCCAAATCGGCCTTCGGCAACTAGATAAACGGCAAGGCTGGCGAGGTCCTATCGACCATGTGGAGTTCTCCAAAGACTTCACCCCTCCGGAGTCATTGCCAGAACTCCATAGCCCACGGGCGGCTTTGGTTAACAAGCTCTATCGGGCTCTGGTGACCAACGTTACGAAAAACTCGGCCTACATTTTGATCGGGAACACTTATAAAGGGACCATTAAATGGGAGGATATGAGCTGGGCCCGTCGCAGACTTGAAAAATCCAATGATACATCCAAGACTACAGTGAAAGAACAGGCCACCCCCCTTCAAATACTCAAAGTCGGCGATATTGTAGAGGTCTTACCCAAGAACGGTGATTTGGAATCCGGGGTGTTTGTCCTTGAACAAACACCGTTGGTGGAGGGAGCCCTGACAGCCATTGATCCACGGACAGGCGCCATCCTTGCGATGGTGGGCGGCTATGATTTCAATCGAAGCCAATTCAACAGGGCTGCCATTGCCCGTCGTCAACCCGGCTCCGCCTTTAAACCTTTCATTTATGCCTCAGCTCTTCAACAGGGATTCACCCCGGCAACATTAATTTTAGATGCCCCGGTTGTCTATGAGGACGAAGATCTGGACCGGGTCTGGAAACCGGAAAATTATGAGAAGCGGTTTTACGGGACAATCTCCCTTCGTGAAGCACTTAAACATTCCCGAAATGCCGCCACAATCCGGTTATTGGAACAGATCGGAGTTCATGGAGTCGTCAATTTATCCAGTTCGTTAGGAATACACAGTCCTCTGAGTCAGGATTTATCCCTGGCGCTGGGCTCCTCCAGTGTCACCTTGAAGGAAATCACCTCGGCCTATGGCGTCTTCGGGAATCAGGGGCTATGGCTTGAACCATATCATATCAGTCTGGTCAAAAATCTCGATGGAGAAATCCTCGAACAACATTTGTTCGAACCCCGACAGGCTATGACCAAGGAAAACGCGTATCTCATCACCAACATGTTGATGGATGTTATCCAGAGCGGGACCGGTCAACGCGCCAAATCCATTGGGCGCCCGCTAGCCGGGAAAACCGGGACCACGAATAAGTACAAGGATGCTTGGTTTGTCGGATATACCCCGAATCTGGCTACGGGGGTTTGGGTGGGATTTGATGACGTCAGAACGTTGGGTCGTCTGGAATCCGGTGCCAGAGCTGCCTTGCCCATCTGGTCATCTTTCATGGAACAAGCCCTACAATCTTTGCCAGTGATGACCTTTACCGTTCCTGAAGGCATTCAATTCGCACAAATTGACGTCAAAACCGGCGATTTACCCACAAAATCAAGCCGTCAAATTACCACTGAGGTCTTCAGGAAAGGCACGGAACCTGCCAAAGCAGGCCCCAAACGAACCAACCCTATGGACTTTTTCGAGTTTGACCGCTTGGAATCAAACGCCTCCATGTGATCAAGCAAATGATAGATCAATTTCTCTATCAAAACTCGCAAAAAAAACCCCGTGAGAGGATTCTCCCACGGGGATGATATTTGGCTCCTCGGGCAAGACTCGAACTTGCGACCAATCGGTTAACAGCCGATCGCTCTACCAACTGAGCTACCGAGGAACAATGTAACAGGCATCCAATACCTGATGTGCGTCAAATGATAGCCTGACAGGATTGTTTCCGCAAGAGAAGAGGGTGGCTTTCTCGTTTTATTTTTCTCACCACCTAAAACTGAAAATCCTCTGAATCCTCCTCACCGTCATCGGATTCCGCCGCACCACCTTCCGACAACTTTACATAATGGCGAGCCCAGGACAAATAAATATTCGCACTGTCCTTCATGGCATCAGCCCCTTTTATAAGTTTCCCTACCACCTCGGCATCGCCTCCCCCCAATTCGATTTCGCGTGCCTTGGTTTCTAAGGAATGATGAAAGGATTCCATCTGATTTGCCAAATCCCTCACCTGTTCATTCAAATCCACACCCATTATGCTTCTTTTCTCCCGAATCAGTCCTGTTGGTGTTCAGCCGTTTGATCAAAAAAGAAAGCCTCCCGACCCCCGCCCCAAGCACTTGATGGAGGATCGATAGGCTTTCTTAAGAATAAATCCTATCCCTGATAGGCCTGGCCTAAGGCTGCAGCCTCTCCGGCTTTTGCTAAAAGTTTCCCATCGGAACTGACTGCCACCATGGCAATCGCTTCATGCTTGGCTGCATCACAAACAACCTTACATAATTCGCAGCCCTTACAACGATCGATATTTACTTCCGCCACCATTTTGTCAGGATTCAAATCTAGACAATTGGCCTCAGGGCAATACATGATACACAATCGACAACCCTTTTTAGCCACACACTTTTCATCGGTAACTTGCGCGACATTATACATAAGAACTTAATTCCTTCTTCTTCATCACCAGTTCATGCTACTCCGGCCGCACCGACCACCAGCTCTACCTTATTCTTTTCGGCCCATTCCGCCGCCATGTTGTAGGCTCGAACCACCGTTTCCAGGTTCTTCTTCAACAACATTTCCTTTTTGGCAAATTTCTTTTTAATGGCCTCGTCCAGGGTGGCTGTTCCACCCGATGCCACGAATTTCTTTCCAAACCGCTCCTGCAAGGCCAAATCAAGAGCCTCCAGGGAAACACATTTGGTGATGCCGGCCACAGACCCGATCATGGTCATATTGGTGGATAATTCCGTCCCTGCTACCTCCAGGGCAATATTGGTCCCTGGAATATTAAATACTGCCACATTGAGATCCTTTAGACGTTTTTGATCTTCGTCAGACAAAAGCTGCATGTCGGTATTAATAATGACCACCCCTCCCTCCTTGATTCCTGAATAGAAGGGCATGGTGTAGCTTTTCCCCATGGTAATGACCTGAGGATGAAACACTTCAATCACATCAGGGAACACCAACTCCCCACGGTCATAAATTCTGTACATACCGATTCGACAATAACTCTCAGCCGGGGCCATACGCTTCTCCGCTCCGAAGAACGGATTTGAAATAGCAAATTTTCCCTCTTTCGAAGCTGCCATGGCCATGACATGGGCTGCCGTGACGGCACCCTGTCCTCCAAGACCGGACATCCGGATATTAATTCTGCGTTTAATCATGGAATTTCTCCTCGTACCTTGGAATCACCAGTATGACTTAAGCCGACTGCCCCGCCAGCTGTTTCTTGGCCGCGGCCTTCCGCTCTTTTTCCTTAGCGGCGAGTTCCGCCAATAATTCTTTTGCCGGTTCACTAATATATTCTTTATAGGCAAAACGTTCCGTGGGCTTTTCGGAGTCACGCATTTCCTGCAAACCTTCCATGCTATTTTTACCAATTTCCAAAATACATGGAGTGTACAATTGTAGGTATGTCGGTCCGATTTCCCGTGCTATATGAATGGCGTTTTTAATAACCTTTTCGACGAGGTTTGGTTTACTCACCGTACAATTTACAACATAATGGCATCCTGACTCACGGGCGATTTCCGGAAGTCTAACCTTTTCAAATGTTTTTCCGACAGGAGCCATTTTTGCCACAAACCCCTTTTGCATCAAACCACTTTCCTGCCCGCCGGTATTGGCATATAACTCGTTATCAAAACAAATAGTCGTAAATTTCTCCTGCCGGAACCAAGCCTGTAAGGTCATATCCAGTCCGATATCCACCGTCGCACCATCGCCGGCCAAGACCACAACATCCTTTACCTTATCAGGAAATCGAACCGATAACGCTCTTTTGAGCCCGGACGCGATGGCATTCTGATTCCCGAAAAGGGAGTGGATATTGTGGACGGCGACATGAGGAAATACCAGGCTGGTGCAACCTGTCGACCCGACCATCACTGTATCTTCAGGATTCGGGAGAGATGCCAGAATATACCTGAAGGCCATTGACTCCGGACATCCGGCACAGAGGGAATGCTCCTCAATCAACTCCTTCGCATTTCCTATATCCTTCCAACCACGCGTTTCATTTCCATACGTTGCCCGTTTGACCAAATCCTGATATTCCGGCGGCATAATTTCGTACATTTCATCAGCTATTTTTATTCGTTCTTTACTCATATCGTTTTCTCCTTTTAATATATCCCAAAAATTCCCCTATTCCTTCATATTATCTCATCAGCTGCCTCGAGCCGAGAGGGTTTCCGTCTTTATTCCTAGCATGGTCTTTACCTCGGCGGCGATAATCTCCGGTGGCATGGTCATTCCCCCGCATACATGGGGGCCGGCATGCACCCGCTCGTTATTCGGGATGGTCGCACAAACCTCCCGTGCCAACCATCCGGTCACATTAAATTCCGGGATAATAATATGCTTGGCATGCTTCGTGGCCTCACGGATTTCTTCACCAGGCCATGGACGCAGGGTTTTTACCTTGACGAGACCAACACGGATACCCTCATCTTCAAGCATCGCAATAGCTTCACGGCCCTGTGAAACCGCCGTCCCGGAGGCCAATAAAATAATATCGGCATCGGTATTTTCCGTATCAATCAACCCATCCAACCATCGGATGGAATGTTTGCGGGAACGCTCGACAGCCGCCCAGACTTCCTGCTGCCAACTGGCATGGGTGGCATAGCTGATATAGTTGCTCTTCATGACAAACGGATCCCGCATCATTCGAACCGGCGGGCACTCCATATCCATACAAGGGACAGGCGAACGATAGGGATCATAGGGAGGCAAACACATATCGGGGGGGGTCAAGTCCACCATATCTTTGGTATGAGTCACAAAAAATCCGTCACAGCATAGAGCCAGAGGCAGATGGACATCGGGTTCTTCCGACACCATATACCCCTTCAGAATCCAATCAAAAAAGTCTTGCGCAGTTTCCGCATGCCAGACCAACATTCCGGTTTGCAGGAGATAGGAAATTTCCAAAGTATCCGGCTGGATGGAGAGCGGTGAATTTATTCCCCGGCAAGTCACAATCATTTGAATCGGCAACCGCGCCCCCGCCCACATGGGGAAATTCTCCATGGCCCGCATGGTTCCGGGTCCAGCAGTCGTCGTAAAAACCCTGGCACCTCCAAAGGCCGCCCCCGCACACTGCGACATGACGGCGAATTCACTTTCACCTCTGAAGTAATCTCCGATATATCCTTCCGCAAACAACTCGCCGATCAACGCGGCCGCTTCACTTTGCGGGGTAATGGGGTAGGCGATCATTACATCACAGGAAGCTCGCCGGATGGCCTCTTTGATGACTTCGCTTCCGGTAAAAAAGGCGGGGGTGCGTTCGGCCTCATGCATCATTTTCCATGGGTCGGTATACACCTGATCCTTTTTGTTTTTTTGTCCGATGAGAGAAGGTTGTCCGGCCATAGTTGACCTCCTTTGTATAAACTGCAGAGAGAGTGAAAATTTCCGTAATTAATTTCAATACCGACCTGCCCTTGCTTTTCCTTAACGCCCCTCAGAGCCCATGCCTTTCAGATTAACGCCTTTCCTATGCAGGGGGCTCAACAGAACCTTTCAATTTTTTTACCCAATCCGCCAAGCGTAAAATTTTCTCGGCCGTGGCATCACGTACCGATACCATCGCGTCTTCGTGTCCTGCTTGCGCGCACATCGCAATGGTAAAACAATTCGTCCCGCCACGGATAATTTTCAGGGACAGATTGGCTTGATGGCAATGCACCCCTACAAACATACAGGCATCAATCTTATTATGCCATATTGTCAAATTCGGATGATTGGGGTTAATTTCGATTTCAGGATTGATTTTGGGATATTTGGGTCGATAATCAGGCATGGGGATTAGCATGGCCTGCTGCGAAGGAGCCACGCATTCTTTAAGTGTTTCATACAGATGCCTCACAGCCTTGGCCTTCTGAGCGGCTTTTTCATTCCATGCCCATAAGACCAGCGGACCCGGAAAAATTGTCGGAACCTTTGCAGACAAAAACTGCCTTGCAGCCTGCTCCAACGCTTCTTCCTCTGGAACAATTGTGCCGTAGATGTGCCCCTGTCCAGGATCCGGCAGACGAATTCCCATACTCGCAGCCGCCGGAGGTAAGAAATGCTCGGGGCCAGGTAAGACTTTATACGAGGTTGCCATTTGAATGAAAATCTCCCCTTTGGTCAAATAAAAGTAAGGTGATAATTATTTACAAGCAGTCCCGGATAAACGTTAAGAACTCCTAGAATAGAAAGATCATCGAAATTTCTCAACGTCAAAAAAGACCCACCCTCTCACATTCCTAGACTTTTAGACAGAAAAGTGGATGAGTCTTTGGGCCTATATTGTCAATTATATAGACTTTTAACCGTGAGGCCAGTATAAGAAGGTACTGTAAATATTGTCAATTTTCCCGATCAATTACCAATCCGCCAACCAATCGACCATTTACAGGATGGCGGAGAGAAAAAAAGAATCCGATCCTGCTCTCACCGCCATCCTGCCAAGCCAATTTATTGTTTATCGAGCTCGAATACTGAGTATCTCAAACTTCCAGTTAGATTCACCCGTGAGTACCGGAACGGATGAAAAAGGAATCGTCAATCGAAAATCTCTCGACTGATCCGGGGGAACCTCAAGCGGAAGGTCGGCTTCTTCCTGACCGATAATCTCACACAGGGAATCATGACAATCTTCCAACGTCACCCGAAGCCTGATAGACAGAATCGAATGATCCAAGTCCCGATTCTGCAGACGGCCATTAATGACAAACGACCTGGAATTCAACCCGGGACGAACCGCCATATGAGAAAGCCTGGTCTGGTCCGCCGAAATACGATGAAATTCCGATCGCCGTACCTCGGAGTCCTGCCAAATAATCCCGCCGACGGTCAGCAAAATAATGATCAGGGTAATTCCTATGGCCCTTCGGAATTGTGGAAACCGGATGGCAATCACACCCAGCCCAATAATAATGAGAAACAGGAGAATTCGAATCATGCTCTCTACGGCCCACCGCTCGTACGTAGAAGTTCGGAAAACCTTAATTGCCGACCCTAATCGGGCAACCTATACTGATACTTTTGCCATAAAGGAATGAAGAATGCCAGATTTTTCAAAAGAAATAGAAGTGGCCACCCAATTGGCAAGAACCGCCGGCCATGCCATTCTTGCAATTTATGCCAGGGACTTTTCGGTAACTTACAAGAACCCCAATGATCCGGTGACGGAAGCAGATCACCGGGCCAATGCCATCATTGTCAACGGCCTTCAAGCTCAGTTTCCCCGGGATACATTGGTGTCGGAAGAAAGCCCGTTCCCGGAACCTTCCCACATAACCGGGAGGGTCTGGTACGTAGACCCCCTTGACGGAACGAAGGAATTCATCGGAAAAAACGGCGAATTTTCCATCATGATCGGCTTGGCCATCGAGGGCATTCCGCAATGCGGGGTCGTCTATTGGCCGACGAAAGACCAACTGTTCGCCGGCATCAGAGACCGGATGGCCTGGAAGGAAGAACAGGGGACTCGAACGCCTCTCACTGCCTCTCATGTTCGCGAACAGGGCGCCCTTTCTCTTGTCGCCTCGCGTTCCCATCGTTCAGCCGCATTGGACCATCTCAAACAGACCCTCAACATCCATCAGGAGCACCGGCTGGGTAGTGTCGGACTGAAAATCGCCTTTATTGCTCAGGGGGGGGCCGATGTGTATACCGAACCGGGTCCCTTTACCCGTTCATGGGATGCCTGTGCACCAGAGGCCATTTTACGAGGGGCCAAGGGAAAATTCAGCGATGTTCACGGAAATCCTATCTGTTATGGAGGGCAGGAATTCCGGAACACTCACGGCATCGTTGCCACCACAGCCGATTGCCATGATCAGGTTATTAAGGTCGTGGAACCTTTGTGTTCCTGCCATAAGAGTTGACACGCTTTTCGTACGGTTTCTAGAATAGCTACCTTGCCTCAAAAAAGCACGAATTTCCTTTTTTAATTTCCTACCGGGTTTACATTCATGAGAAATGACGTCGTTATTATTGGAGGAGGACTTGCCGGATCGGAAGCCGCCTGGCAGGCCGCGAACTACGGGGCCAAAGTCACCCTATATGAAATGCGCCCCAAGGAAGAAACCGCCGCTCACAAGACGGACAACCTTGCCGAAATCGTTTGCTCGAATTCATTGGGCTCCAATGATCCGCTCAGCGCTCCGGGCATGCTCAAACAAGAAATGCGGCAATTGAGCTCACTTATCATGAAAGTCGCGGACGAGGTGCGCATTCCCGCCGGGATGGCCTTGGCGGTCGACCGTGAATTGTTTGCCCAACGGATTACCCGCCTGCTCTCCGAACACCCCAATGTCCGAATTCTCCGTGAGGAGGCACACGAGATTCCCGAGGATGCGATCTGCATCATTGCCACCGGCCCGTTAACCTCTCCGAAATTATCCGAATCCATTACCCAACTCACCCGCTCGAAGCATCTGTACTTCTTTGACGCCATCTCGCCGATCGTCGATACCGACACCCTCAACATGGAAAAAATTTTTCGGGCCTCCCGGTATGGGAAAGGAACGGCCGATTACCTGAACTGTCCCATGGACCGTCAAACCTACGATCAATTTTTCGACGCACTGGTCAAGGCCGACAGGGTCCAACCCAAAGCCTTCGAAAATATCCCGTACTTCGAAAGTTGCCTTCCTATCGAAGTCATGGCGGACCGAGGCCGCCAGACGCTACTCTTCGGGCCACTGAAGCCCGTCGGCTTGGATGACCCGCGAACCGGGCAACGCCCCTATGCGGTTTTACAATTACGCCCCGAAAATCAACATGAATCCTGTTTTAATTTGGTCGGCTTTCAAACCAAACTGACCTATCCGGAACAGCGAAGAGTCTTTCGCATGATTCCCGGATTGGAGCAGGCGGAATTTCTGCGGTACGGCAGCATCCACCGAAACACCTTTATCAATTCCCCTGCGTTGCTCACCAAATCCCTTCAATTGAAAAAGCACCCCTCGGTTCTCTTTGCGGGACAACTCGTAGGCGTGGAAGGGTACGTCGAAGCCGCGGCCAGCGGGGGCCTGGCCGGCATGAATGCGGCCCGGGTTCTGTCCAACCGCCCGCCCATCTTCCCCCCTCCCTCGACGGCCCATGGCTCACTTTTGGAATATATCACGAGCTGTGACCCGAAACATTTTCAACCGATCAACACCAACTTCGGCCTGTTTCCTCCCCTGAGCGCACCCGTCAGAGACAAACAAAAAAAACGTCAACTCATACAAGAACGGGCTCAATCCGCTTTTCAAGCATGGATGACGCAATCCTGGCTTTCCTAAGATATATCCGGATCGAGCGGGGCGGGTCGGAAGAAACCGTTCAAAGTTATCGTTCCGACCTCGGTCAGTTTGTAAATCACCTGGATCAGACCGTTCCCGGTAACCGTCCGTTCAACCTTCAGGAGATTGATCACTTTCACATTCGGGCCTATCTCAAATGGCTCAGCGATCAGGGACGAAAAAAGTCCTCCCTGGCCAGAAAGCTGGCCTGTCTCAAAAGTTTTTTTCGATATATGCAGGAGGAAGGCCGGATTACACAAAACCCTACCAAGTTGATTCGCTCTCCCAGGCAAGGCAAGAAACTCCCACCGGTACTGACCAAGGATGAAGCCGCCACCTTGCTGGATGGATCTCCCCGGCAAACCTGGCTGGATTCCCGCAATCAAGCCATGCTGGAATTGCTCTATTCCACCGGAGCCCGGGTGAGCGAACTCGTGGGATTAAACAATGATGACATAGACCTGGAATCCGGATTCGTCCGCTTAAAAGGGAAAGGGAAAAAGCAGCGCACCGTTCCTCTCGGCACCGTGGCCGCCGAGGCCATTCAAGCGTATCACCACCACTTGGCCACCCACCTCGCGGCCCTACAGAGACGGAAAACCTTGGTAACCGGAAGTTTGCCTTCCTCATCGGGAGTTCCGCTGTTCAGAAACAATCGAGGGGGTCGGATCACCAGTCGCAGCGTGGAACGAATGCTCAAAGATCGAACCAGCGCCCGCTTTCAAAAACCGGTCACGCCTCATACCCTTCGCCATTCGTTTGCGACCCATCTGCTGGATGAAGGGGCGGACCTCCGCGCCATCCAAGAACTTCTGGGTCACGCTTCCCTGGCCACCACACAAAAATACACCCATGTGGCTGCGGACCAAATCCTGGCCGTGTATGATAAAGCCCATCCCCGATCCGGGGTATCTCAGACCACATCCGAAAAAGGAGACCGCCATACATCATGATCATTCGTTCCACCACTATTCTGTGCGTCCGGCGAGGGCCTCTCGTCGCGATGGGCTGCGACGGCCAAGTCACCGTCGGCACCACCATCATGAAAAGCAATGCCCGGAAACTTCGAAGGATGCACCAGGACAAGGTTTTGGCAGGATTCGCCGGCGCCACCGCAGACGCCTTCACCTTATTTGAAAAGTTTGAAATCAAATTGGATGAATATCGCGGCAATCTCACCAGAGCGGCCGTGGAGTTGGCCAAGGACTGGCGAACCGATCGGGTGTTACGCCGGCTTGAAGCGCTCCTCGCCGTGGCCGACCGGGATCACTCCTTCCTCATTTCCGGTACGGGAGATGTCGTGGAACCGGAGGACAGCGTGCTGGCCATCGGATCGGGAGGGTCCTATGCACTTTCCGCGGCCAGGGCACTCCTGGGTCATACCGCCCTTGAACCTCGTCAAGTGGTAGAGCACAGCATGCAGATCGCCGCCAGCATCGATATTTACACCAACCACCAGATCGTCATTGAGGAGTTATCGGCATAACCTATGGAACAAACATCTACGCCACGTCCACAAAACCTGAACACCATGACCCCGCGGCAAATCGTCGCCGAACTCGATCGGTACGTGATCGGCCAACAGGATGCCAAACGCATGGTCGCCATTGCCTTGCGAAACCGCTGGCGTCGCCAGCAGCTGCCTCCCGAACTCCGGGAGGAAATTTATCCCAAAAACATCATCATGATCGGACCGACCGGCGTCGGGAAAACGGAAATATCCCGTCGCGTCTCCAAGTTGGCGGATGCTCCCTTTATCAAGGTAGAGGCCTCGAAATTCACGGAAGTGGGATATGTCGGACGGGATGTCGAATCCATTATCCGGGATCTCACCGAGTTATCGGTGAATATGGTTAAAGGCACCTACCTGGAAAAAGTCCAAAAAAAAGCCGAGGAAATGGCTGAAGATCGCATTCTGGATTTATTGCTCCCGCCCCGCCCTACGACACCCGGATTCGACCAGAAAGACCTCTCGGAAGAACCCGAGTCCCCCGAAACCGTGAAACCGGACTCCTACGAATCCACCCGCAGCAAGCTTCGC
>JBDIVP010000049.1:0-16091 GCA_039794325.1 Candidatus Inrsubterrania sp. | reverse complement strand
CCGTGCAGAAGATTGGATTGAGTTCCTTGGATCGCCACAAGCCCGGGAATTCCGGGAGCATTCGGTTTCAGAACACTGCGCAAAACCGTTTACAGTGGAGAGGAATGCGACCGCCATGCATGGATTCCTAACAGAGATTTGCTCACCCAACACACGATTGCGCACTCCTGAAGCCTGAACTCATGATGGGGAGAGCTGATTCTTGAGTCCATTTTCTTCACAAGGGGGCCGTCATCTCTTCGATGGAACCATCCGGGTTTTCCTTGCCGGACTCCTTTTCCCTCTCACAGGAATCATCACCGCCGCGTTTCTCACCAGAAAACTGGGACCAGAAGGTTATGGGTTATTAGTTCTTTCCGCAACGCTGGTTGCCTGGATTGAACTGGGCATCAACTCGTTTTTTGCCCGGGCGACGATTAAATTCGTGGCAGAAGCGGAAGACTGGCGACCTATCGGAGTGACCATCAGTCGCTTACATTTTCTTGTCGGAGTGTGCGGTGCCCTTTTACTCTCGTTGCTGGCATTTCCCCTTGCCGCTGGATTGCAGGAACCTGCCCTTGCTCCCTATCTCTGCTTATATTCGCTCCACATTCCCCTAACAGGTCTGGCTCAGGGGTATCAGAATATTCTTGTGGGAATCGGGCACTATAAACAAAAAGCGGTGGGGACTGCCGCACAATGGATCGCCAGGCTTATTTTGATTCTGTTCCTGGTTGAAATGGGGTTTTCCATCGAAGGAGCGATACTCGGAAGCATTGGGGCGTCGTTGGTGGAAATTGTCATCAGCCGACGCTACGTAGGACTTCCATTCTTGGGCCATGCGATGTTACCAAGCCGGGATTTCTGGAATATCGGTTCCCTTTTGTTTTTTTCAGTATTCAGTCTGAATATATTTTCAAGTCTGGGACTGGTCATGCTGAAAGCATTTGGAGGGTCCGCCCAAGACGTAGGAATTTATGGGGCCGCACAGAACTTGGCCATTCTCCCGGGACTTTTTTCAATGGCTTTCGCCCCGCTCCTGTTCTCAACGTTAAGCCGCATGCTCTCTGCCGGAGAAACCGAGCAGGCCAAAGCCATAGGGTGCGCCACCATGCGGATGATCCTTTGGTTGCTACCAATAGCCGCGATGGTCGCCGGGGCGGGTACGGAGATTGTGACCTTATTCTTCGGCCAAGCTTTCCAGCCGGCTGCTCCACAGTTTGCTCTTCTCATTTTGGGAGCTGTGGCATTTGTTATGATCTCGGTTTCGATGACGATCGTCACCACGGCTACTCCTCCCCAAATGACATTCTGGTTGAGTGCCCCATTAATCCTTCTAGCAATTGGCGGTAATTGGATGATAATTCCCAGATTTGGAGGTGTTGGTGCAGCTTTTGTGACCGCCGTAACTTCATGGATGGGCGCGGCAACCTGTGTTTGGGTGGTGCACCGTCTATGGGCAATCATACCTCCGATGGGAACTTTTATACGAAGTGTTTTAGTCGGAATGCTTGCCTATGCCCTGGCAAGCCTCTGGCCGACATCGGGTGCTTGGGTGTTGGTGAAAATGTCAGCCATTTCTGGCATTATTGTTCTGACATATTTTATCCTTCGCGAGTTCAGTGCCTACGAACTTGTCCAGACTCTCTCCCTTTTAAGACGAAAATCCATTCCGGCAGAGCTACATCAAGAATAGATTTGCACACAGCTTCCTTCGGAGGCACTCAACCACATTCGGTGTCCACACGTGTCTCTACGATCACCTCTTCTGCGGCCACGGCTTATCAACCCGTATCTTCTCAAGTTAAGGACCACATAAACAGCCGTCGAGCAAATGTGTCTCCGTCCCAATCCTGCACCTGGATACGAGGCCATTGGAAACGGTCGGTCTTATACCAGATGTTGTCCGCCTCGGTCGTGCAAGCACTTGCAAATCCGGTCTCTCGAATCAGCTCAATGGTTTTTTCCGTATAATCCCCATGGGGATAAGCAAAGCTGGTTACCGAACGACCTAAAATTTCCTCTAAATACGTCTTACTTTGAAAAATTTCATCCCGCTGTTGCCTTACGGGAATGGTGGAAAATAAGGGGTGAGTGACGGAATGGGCCCCTACTTCAACAAGCTCTCCTTGTCCCAACGCATAAACCTCCTCAGGCAAAAGCGCACGATAGGTGGGCCGCCCTTCATCTCCTTTACCAACCCAATTTCGAATTTCATCCAATACAATTTGTCGTACACCTTCGGATAACGTTATTAATTTTTGCCAAATTGAATAGTAAAGGGAAAGGCGTGACCCGGGCTTTCCTTCCCAGGCCCTCCGTTTTCGATCATTTTGGACGTCAGCCTCACTGTAAACGATCTCTTTCCCCAGATCCCACTGAAAATCCTTGCCATTGATTTGCAAACGAAGGCGAGCCGGAAGACTGCCCGGCTGAAGGAATAATCGCTCTAATTCATCCCACCAGAATTCCCTGGATTTTCCGATTTGTCCGGTAGTAACAAAAACGGTTGCCGGAATATTATAACGCTCAAGCAAGGGCTTTGCGTTATAAAGATTATCGGAATACCCATCATCAAAGGTGATAACAACCGCACGCCGGGGAATTGCTCCCTCCCGATGGGCTCGCTCGAAATGTCGGAGCGAAATCGGGGATGTATATTTGCTCAAAACTTCAAGGTGCTGTGCAAAATGACTTGGCTTCACACACAAGGCCCATGGGTCGGAGACCACATCGGCTGTGCGATGGTACATTAATATGATTCCTGTTGATGTAAACCGTTTTTTAATCCAGACGGTTACCCGCTTCCAGCGGTCTGCGTTACCTGTCCTCACCTGGAATCCCTGGTTTTTGAGCCCGGACGGTAATTAATACCTCATAATTGCGATCATGAAAGTCCAATTCTTCAGAACTTAACACATGAAGAGGCAATCCATACAAAAATGCCATGGCGACTAGGACGTTACCGAAAGCCTCAACTTTAATATTGGTTTTGGGAAAGACTTCTTGGAAGATCCGTTGGGCAGAAAGTGTCGTAAAACTCCAAAACCAACTCTGCGCCCATTGATCATTACTAATTTGACTGATACCGGGGAATGTGGCCAACACCACACCTCCTGGCTTAAGAATGCGATGAATGGTTTGAATCGCTAAATGCACATCATAAATCAAGTGAAGTGTCTGGGTAAGAATGAGGCAATCAAATCTATTTGAAGGAATATGGTCCGCCTTCGTCAGATCCCCCACAATGGTTGCCACAGGATTGCCTCCGTCTACGTGGAGCACATCTCGGTATGCAACCCGGTTTCCTCCGTACCTTTTGGTGTAGGAATCGTCCCCAATTTCCAGCACGCGACCATGAATGTCATCTGAATTCCGGGCCAGAAAGCTTTCAATATAATATCGATCAACCGGAACACCGAATTCATAGCCAAATTCCCGACTAAGAGGAGTTACTCTACGCAAACTCCCAAAATCGACAGTCAAATTTCGTGGATAGCCTCTAAAGGACCGCCATTGCCGTTTCAGCAATGAGAGAAAAGACGCTGGTAATATTCGTGCTGCCAGAGTTCCGAAGGGAGTGGGATTCATGTATAAATTTCCTTAAAAAGAGCTGATTTTAGAGTACCGGCCTCCGTTTTCCAACCGACTCCAGGCAACCTATGATCCAATTGCGGACATACTTCCCGTAACTCATGAGGTTATAAGCTATTGGATACCGGGATAACCACAATTCGTTTTGCAGAGCCTTGGAAAGGCTTAGGTCATGTTGACCAGAATCCCCGGCATAGGATGCAAGCCAAGTCAGAAAATTAAGACGTGCAGAATTCCATCGCAAAGGATGGTAATCTCCTTTTAAGATCGCTTTATAGGAACTAGAATCAACATGTTGGCGGTAACGCTCCCCACATCCACCCTCAACATAGACAGACATTTGAAGGCAGACTTTGGCTATGAGGACCTGATCTTCATACAGATCTTGGATACTCTCCTCAAATCCGCCAATATCCAACAAGACTTGGCGCCGGATGAGGAGGCTACAAATACAAGGAACAATTCCACCATTTTCTATAAAACGAGTAACCAAGATTGGAGGATTATATATTTTATCATGCTGGACCCCCAATTTACTGAATTTGTCTCGTCGATTATCGCGTCGGTTCCCCGTCCAACCGTACCAATATTGTGTCCGCCCATAAACCATCGCGGCCTCTCTCTGAAATTCTAAGATTTCAACCTGACGATTCAACTTGTCAGGCAGAAACACATCATCCGCATCTAGAAAGGCAACATATCCCCCTTTGGCATTAGTTATTCCCAAGTTGCGCGAAGTACTCTTCCCAAGATTCCGATGTCCTTTATGTTCCAAATAGCGAACCTTGCCCGGGTAAGTTGCCGCATATCGCTTGGCAATGTGTGAGCTGTTATCTCCGGAGCCATCATCGATAAGAAGGAGTTCCCAATTATCATAGGTTTGCGCGAAGACGCTCCTTATACCTTCTTCGATGAATGTTTCCGCATCAAAAAAAATCATCACAACCGAAACCATGACACGAACAGGCATCCCCGTCTCCATTCTGATCGACCCCGAATGAAAACCCATTGATTATCACTTAAATCTTAACTGACCCACTGAAAACAACGGACAATAAACATCGCCTCACGTGGAGCAACAAACCTCCTAATTTCCACCAAAGGATTCGAGGACTATTCAATAATCTGTGTAAAATCGGATGGTGGCATGCCCATAACTCTGCTCTCAATACCTGCCCAACCGCTGAGTCTCGGCTAACACCTTCACTCTCCAAATAGTCGGTGGCCCATTGCAAAAATGGCAACCGTACGGAATAGTAATTTGCGGTTTGATTGGACAAGACGCTGTGACTTCCATTGTGTTGTCGGTATTTGGCCCAACATTCATTGGCCACGAATACGGGTACGTGAAGATGGACTTTTACGAAGAAAGCTTGATCCTCGTACATTCCCTCAAATTGCTCCTCAAATTTTCCAATTTCGTCAAAAATTTCCCTTTTAATCATGGCGTTACAGGTGGTGGGTGTTTGACATTTGTTTTGGAGAAGGAGCAACAGGAGAGAAGGAGGCGATACCAAAGTATCAGGTTGGACACCTAACGGTATTGTATAATCACCGTGGCTATCTTGAGAATTTCCAACCCAACTGTTCCAGATAAGCGTTCGGCCATAAACCATCATGGCTTCTGGGCAGGCATTCAGGATGTCCACTTGCTGCTCGAGTTTTTTAGGTAACCAAACATCATCTGCATCCAAAAATGCTATGTAGGCTCCTTTGGCATCACTAATCCCAAGGTTTCGAGACCTGCTCATTCCACGATTTTGATGGCCTTCATGTTCCAGATACCGAATCTTGCTCGGATGCTGTTCCACATAGCACAGGGCAATTTCGGTGCTCTTGTCGGTTGAACCATCATCCACCAACATCAGTTCCCAATGGTCGTAAGTCTGAGCCAGGACGCTGTCAATGGCCTCTGCGAGGAAATCTCCGGCATTCAGAAAAATAATGATTCCCGAAACCAAAGGACCATTACCCATAACTTGTCCATTCAGTGTACTGTCCCTTTGAAGGATTCACCACGGGATAGCCAGCAAACTCCAGCCAGCCAATTGTACGCCGGCAGGCTTCGGGAAAAGAAACCACCGGCTTGTAACCCAATATCTTCCTTGCTTTCTCAAATGGGAATTGGTACTGACATTGATAGAGCAACGCCATTTCTTTAGAAATGACAGGCTCCTGCTTATCGGGTCGTTCCCATGGGGTTGGCGGTAATCCCTCCATCCAGGAATTTAAGGCGTTGAATGCAGCCCATCTGATTTTTTTAGGCAATAGGGCCATAGCAGATTGAACAACCTTGAGGTGACGGAATTTTTGAAGGTAGGTTACTACTGCGGAAGGGTCCCCTTCAATTTCCCCCTCTGGTATATCATCAAGATTGAATCCCAAAGCCTCCGCAATCGGACGGTAAAGATCTGCCCACGTAACACACTCTTGATCCCCGACTAAAAATGCCTCACCATCAGCGTGAGGGGCCGAAAGGGCTAAGTAAATCGCATGCCCAAGATTGTCGATATAAATACTATTACAAATCCCTTTTCCCCTATTCAGTAAACCTGCCTCTCCCGTCATTAAACTTTCGGCAAAACTACTGATCCATCTTGATCGTGGGCCAAAGACAATCCCAGGCCTAAGCATGACCAATTCCACCTGACCTTTTTTTCGTAAATTCCGAAGGATCCACTCAGCTTGAACTTTGAGATTATTATAGGGAACCTGGTGATTGGTTTTTAAAGGGCTACTCTCGTCGGTATTAGGGGAGGGAACTTGTCCATGCACTGAAGCGGTACTCAAATAGATCAGACGTCGAACCCCGGCTTCCTGGGCAGCCCTATAAGTAGGATATAAGCTGCCGAGAATAGCTTTGCGATCACCTGCGATGGCATGAACAATGACATCGCAGCCCACAAATGCTGCCCGAAGGGCCGATTGGTTACAGGCATCAGCAATATGGCATTCAGCATCGAACCGTGAGGCAAGGGCAATGTCAGACCACTGACGAACAATTGCCCGAACTTCGGATAGCCCTCCAAGGTGAAACATTTCAAAAGTTCGACTACCGATAAAGCCATTGGCTCCAAGAATCCCAACTTTTAACATCGCCTTACGTCATCTCAGAATTGAAGTTTTGAGCGCGGAAAGATTCAATCTCACTCAGCCAAGGCATGTGCATCAATGACCGATGCTGATAGCAATATTCCATCATTTTAAGGCTGGGCAGCCCTTGTTCGCCGGGGATACGTAGCTGTTCCCTTCCATGAACAGCAGCTACAACATTTTCAAGTTGGCTCACAAAAGTTTGTTCAAAATTCAATCCCGCCCCCCCCAAGGCCGGAAATCCATACTCAACCTTATTGGCATAAAGCTGACTGTTGAGGATGAAGCCATCTTTGGGAAATCCCATTTGAATTTTGTCTGCCTCATTGGCATTCCAGCTGATCCAGCCTTTGGCACATTGAATAAAGTAACGATTGGGCAACCACCAATCCCTACTTAATCGAATTTCTCCCGAAAAACCTTGAGCAAACTGCAATTTAATGCGACAGTTTGCCTCAACCCCACCCATCGCATCATCTTCGTAGAAAACCTTGACCGGATTACCCCACCACCAGAAGAGCAAATCCAAGACATGAATACCGATGTCCATGAGGACTCCACCTTGGGCAGTGGTTTTTTGGAAAAAGGCTGGCGATTGAACCGGCCATCTAAATCGGGAGCCCTCATAACAATAAAATGACTTCACATCCCCCAAAATGTTCAGTGATAACATTTCGTAAATAGTTTGGGTTGCCGGAAAAAACCGTCGAAAAAGCCCTATGGCAAGTATTTTTTTCGTCGCCAGGGCAGTCTCTATCATTTGTTGCCCCTCTTTAAGTCCGGTCGCCATTGGCTTCTCACACAATACCGAGATTCCCAATTTGAGAATCTGAATTGTTTGCTCAGCATGGTAATGGGGGGGCGATGCGATAATGGCCAGCTCAATACCCAATTTCCTAAGGTCGGCCAACTCTTTTACATGGATGGCAGAGCGAAAGAACTGGTGGAGCTGAGCTACACGGTCAGAATTCGGGTCAAAGAGAGCATTAACACTGACTAGCTTAAGTTTTTCAAGTTCCTTCAAGGCAGGAGCATAGTACAGTTCAGATACAGCACCACACCCGATTAAGGCAACTTTAAGGATTTTCGAAGGACCTTCCATTCCCTGTCATACCCAGTCTGATGGTTTCCTATATGTCCGACTATCCTATTCAAAAACTCAAATTCTTTCCGATAGGGAAAGGATATTCCTTCAGAATGTGCCTGGTGGTTCTTGCGGCCGCCTTCGGCCTCCTTGGTCTGACCTTTTTTTGAAGCGACCCTGATCTCATCTACCCCTTTCCCAAGAGCTTCGAACACCTATTCAAATTTATAATCGAATAGCGTAATGTCCTTTTCATACCGCCTGGCAACCACCTCCACCAATCGAGGGTGGTAATATTCCTTGTAGGGCCTCCGTTTACTTTTCAATAAATGAGGGAGAACCACAGAAATTCCTAGCCGCTCACACACGATTGGAAAATCATTTGACATTCGCTCAAACCTCCCAATGAATTGCACTAGACTCTGCCCTCGCGGGTTCAGAAGAAAAGTATATTGGGACCGGAAATGTGGTTCAGCTTCTTCCTCTGGAATCTCAACCACAGCGTTAACAAACTCCTCAAATGTCATTCCTCCCTTAAAGGTCCCATAGGGGACCAACACCTTGCTTATGCCGTTAATGAAGTTTTCTGGGTCACCGTCATTTCGGATTTTTTCGCAGTAGCATGAAACCAGACGATCCCATGGATTTCGAACGAAGGCAAAACTCCAATAGTTGGAATAGTCAGGGAGATCGGCTTTTCGGAGAAGAATTTGGCCTTTATTTATCAGGTGATCGAACTTTGAAGTGTGAAACAATTCCGGTTTCCAAACATCCGGTGGTAGAGTAACCTTTAAAAGGTCAGCGCACAGGGATTTCAAACTCGAACAAGCTACTTTAGGAATCGCGAAATACAGTACTTTATAATCATGGAGGGCAATAATTTCACCTTGAAAATCCTGTGATTTATAGAATCCCGTCATCCATCGAATAACGCTTTTCATTGCACAACATCCAGGACCTAAAGGTAAGGAATCATCTTATAAACAGAAATTTCAGTTAATTGACCATTCAATCTCCCTCAAGTCGCTCAGAGTACCCTGTCGGGCCAAAACGACAGAGAACATTGCCATAGCACCTCCTCGTGGAGGAGGTGTCCCACAAGCTGTAGATCTATACCCATACCTCTAACTAAATCCTCTTGGACATCCCCCAAAAGATGTGGGGCTTCTATTGGAAAAGACATACCTACAATTTCACATTAGGGCAGAGCCTTGTGAAGAGTTCGTCAATCTTGCAGCCTTCAAACTCTTCGGTTTCGGCCGAGTAAGACAGATTTCCTTTACCGCCCAACCAAATACATTTCCCTCCTGAACCGACATGTCACATCTCGTTGACTGAGATCCGTCCACCCCATCCCTGAGAACATCGATTGCGGCCAGCGGTGCCTTCCGACTATAGTGCGAATAAAGTCCAGCATCGGATACAACTCAATGAAGGAATGCAACCTGTTAGAATTAGGCATTTGTTAATTTTATATCCTTACGCCAGCACTTTAAAACCGCACCAATAGATCGACATGAGAAACCCAGTCCAAATTAACTTCTTTTCCATCGATTCCCCATCCATCCAACCCAATAAATCGCTAGTTGCAATGCGAGCCGTATCCCACGTCCCACTACCCTCAGGGAACTATTAAGTTTAAACGCCTCTTTTATCTGAATCCACAGGACCCGTAACTCCAAGTGAGCAAGCAGTGAAGAGGCTTTGTCTAACGCTGAGATAGCATATGTTTGAGTTGCTCTTTTCCATACGCCATCAGCAATCTGATGTGGTAGGTAGGACTTGATCATGGTAATTGCCTCGCGGGTATATCGAATTTCCTCCCCAGTATGGTAATGTCGCCCAGTATTTGACTTGGAATGCATCCGATACACGGCTAACGGTTCCGTTTCATACCAGATGGGATAATGAGCTGCGATCCTAACCCACATTTCCCAGTCCTCGCTGCAACTCAACCGCCGATCAAAGCCTCCAAGTTTTTCATACACCTCCCGGCGTACGACAATCGATGGCGTCATGATACGTTGCTCCAACGCAAGGTACTCTAACCAATTGTTCAATACCCCACTCTTCGCCTGCTCCAATTGAGAAATGCTCTGCCAGTGACCATGCTCATCCATGAATATTTGGCGGCAAAAAGCAGCCCCAATCTCTGGTTGCTGCTCAAAGGCATTTTGCAGTTTTTGATAAAAGCCTTCCCGGACATAATCATCCCCATGAAGAAGATGAATCAAATGTCCTTTGGATCGACCCAGACAGCTTTCAAAATTTTTGACGTGTCCTACATTGAATTCTTGCCGAAAGAACCCAACCCGAGTTCCTCCTAACCCTTTCACGATTTCTTCCGGATTGTCATTGGAGTGGTCATCTACGACTTCGATTTGCATAACTCCAGGCCCCAGGTCCTGAATCAGCACACTTCTTAATGCATCAGACAAATATCGTGCACAGTTAAATGTGGGAATCATGACGGACCAATAGGGACGGGCGACATCATGCGGAACTGGAGGAATCGTCGCGCGTTGAGGAGAAAAGTCATCCATTTGATCTATACAGTTTAGGGCAAGAAAGTTGATCCTCGCGCTGGTTTTCCTCTCCTTCCCCAACCGGGGAAGACATACAAAAGCAGGAAAATCTTGACCAGCTTTTCAATTGATATGAAACGGTTTAAGGGTCGGCCTGAAACATAAAATCTAAAACAACTTCGAGCTTGATCAAGATCTCCTCTTTTTAAGTACTCCTCGGTCCATTCAAAAAAATATTTTGACAAGGCCGTTCGTATCATTTTGTCGTATTTGAATTGCAGATGTTCATTCATCGATTTGTAAAAATTCATAGTTTCCGTCAACTTTTTCTTTTCCGGGAATGTCGAATAACATCCCCCTCCATGAAATCGATAAACACCCATAACCTCATCAAGGTACCCAATGTTCCCATGCTCCGCATTGAGGATATGGAGAGGCCAATCCGTTATTGGAAACATGGTTTCGTACCAACCAGGAATTTCCCCAATGATTCCCTGACGAAACATGGTCGAACAGGTGGCGATAAAGTTACCCATCCATATATCTTCAAACGTTGCAATCGGTTTTTGACTGGGGGAATTCCACAGTTGGTCACTTTTCCCGTTACTCTCATCGAGTACCCTGACATTATGGAAGCAGATGGCACAATTGGGATGAGAATCCAAAAACTCCACCTGTTTTTGAAGTTTGTCGGGAATAGTCCAATAGTCATCCCCATCCAAAAGAGCAATATACTGCCCCTCAGCGGCTTGAATCCCCCGAGTGACAATAAAATTACTACGAATATTTTCTTCGGATAGAAGAACCCGAATTTGCTTCGGATAGCGTCTTTGGTACTCTAAGACAATTTCTCTCGTTCCATCTACCGAGCAATCCTCGCTCACAATAATCTCATAATCAAAGGTTGCCCTCTGCATTAATACACTTTTCAGTGCCTGTTCAATGAAATCGACATGATTATAAGTCATCACCAGTACACTGACTTTCATGGGCACCATCTGGGTTGAGACAGCACAAACATCCGAGTGACTAATAGCACGAAGATATGCCTGGGAATTTTCCTAACGAATTGTTCTCCGTTTTTTACGGTATAATTTTATTCCCGAGGGTGATTCATTCTCGACAACAACCCTTGATTCTTCCCCATCCCTCACTGCCAGGTAGTGGCAACCCACATCCAAGTTTAGCTTTGCGCAATTCATATTCATAAAAATTTTCGGTAAAGTTTTCGGTAAGGAGACACTCTCAATATCTTTCCAAAAGATAGGAATAAGATTTTAGTTTTTGTATGCTAGCTGACAATAATGCCTAAAAACATATTTTGACAGAGTTCTCAATGATTTGAATGGCGGTCTTATCTCTCCACGAAAGAATGCCTTCATCGATTGCTTAATGAGCTTTCCTCCCCACAACATCATCCAGAATCTCACTCCCTTGCGATAGCTCAGTCTACCTTGCCCATTCCCTTCCACATATTTCCATTGAGAATTCAAGACAGCAAGTGACGTCTCAAGCATAAGTTCAAAATTCCCAGACATATTATCATCATGCTGTCGGTACTCAGCAATTAATGCATTGTGGTAATATATCGGGTAAATTCGGGAGATACGAAGATACATATCATAATCTTCACAAGCCTTTAATGAAGCATCAAAGCCACCCACCGACTCTAAAGCACTTCTCCGATACATCACTGTCGCATGCATTCCAATAAAATTTCCTTCCAGAAAAGCGTGATAATGATTGCCTGCTTTGGGGGTGGGGAGTAACCAATAAGGGAAAATTTCCTTCCTTATGGAGCCGTCAGCTTCAATCATCCGATAACGACCCGCAACAAAGGCACATTCCGGATGCCTCTGTAATTCGGCAAGGCCCTTTTCAAGCGCATCAGAAAGCAGTCTGTCATCTGCATCGAGAAAGACCAGAGCTGTTCCTTGACTTATCTGGAATCCAGCATTTCGAGCAGCCGAAAGCCCTTGATTTTTTTGATGGATATACCGAACTTCCAGGTAAGAGGTGGCAACCTGGCAGGTCCTATCGGTGGAGCCGTCATCAACCAGAATGACTTCCAGCCGGGAATAGCTTTGAGCCAATACGCTCTCAATCGCCTCGCCTAAGAATTTCGCCTGATTAAAGCAGGGAATTATCACAGATATAAGGGGGCTATCCATATTGTCCCTGAAGCCCATTCAGTTATATTCCTCTAACTTAAATAGAACGGCAGAGGAACCGAGATTAATCGGCTTGGAACGTGGAGCAAAAAGTGCGCCTTAGGCAAAGCATTTCCGTGTGAGAAGACACTATTAGCGACGCATTTTCAGCCAGATATTTGCTGCCACAAAAAGCTACTTGTCCTGACCTACTTCAGGATCCCGGGGCTATCCCTTTTTGAACTTTTCCCCCCAAAATGATGGCCACCTTCTCACGCTTTCATCCTCCAAAGGTGAGGGTGGGCGTATATCTTTTTTCATCCTAGCTAATCGTTCCTGATATTTCTTTTCAATGGCAACCCCCTCACGCATTTCGGCCAAGAATTCCTCTTGCATTTCCCGGGCGAACATTTGAGCATGCTGACAACACTGTCGCACCTTTAACCGTGCTTCATCCGTTTGGCAATATTTAAAGGCTTGAGCTAAAACCTTTTCGTCCAGCTTATCCACCACAAAATTCACCGGCCAATCCAACAGTTCCGCTTGTAAACGAATTTTTGCTCCCCCTGCCTCTGGGTCAATGGCAATAGTTGGAACTCCATTTTTCAAGGCAAGGACTAATCCATGCAAACGCGTCGTCACTAAGATATCCATCCTTGCGATTAAGGATTCTATTTCTCCCGGACTTCTCAAACGGTTTATGGAGTGAGCATCTAAGCGGGTGTCAATTTCCACAACCGCCGCCTCATGAGAATCGAGCAGGCGTTTAATGGCTTCGTTTGCTACAGCATCTTGACCTTCAGGGTAAGACTCTACTAGACAAACCCCAACCACCGGCACCTGGGAGGGGGGAGATAAAAATACCATGTCGGGATGCCTGGCCTGAGAACTGTCTCGCTCCAACAACAAATCAAATGGATTCCATTTCCATAACGGTTCTTTCATCGACAGGTTGAGTCCAATGAGACGGCACTGGGAGAAACGCTCCAAAAACTCAACCTCGAGTTCCGACTGCTGGAACGGCCCACAAACAAAAATCACATGGGAATAGTCATGGGGATCAACCTGGCGCCAATTCACACCACCTTCAAAAGGGGGTGCTAACGCTATATCGTACTGGTGGTCAACCAGCTGGAGCCAATTACAAGCAATATCACGAGCCAGCAAATCACCAGCGGTCGCATGACCTTGCTGGAAGCTGAACCATCCGGCAACAAGGGTTTTCATTGAGAATTATTTCCTCCTAATCCTAACGGTTAGGCAGGCACTTTCCAATGGTGTGGTGTAATAATACTCCCATAACCTGAACTCTGAGGTACCGTCCTTCCTCGAAGCGTTCCCTGCTCCACTTCAAAATTGCTCGCTCCCTCAATATGATCCTGCAATTCTCCATCAAGCATGAGAGCAGCATTAATCCGATACCGCCCAGGAATAAGAAGTAGCTCATCAATTTCACATGAAAATGCCTGGCCAAGTGATTGGTCCATTTCATCATGGCAGCCATGCACCGCTGAATCAAAATACGTGATGGGTTGCCCATATTGGTCGTACACAGTAAAACTACAAGAAATACCGGAGATCACCGCAGTGACATGAAAGACAAAACGGGCAGAACATCCCGTAATGAGCTTGCCGGCAGTTGAATTGTTTCCATTCATGATGTCAATTCTGATCAACCGGACTTTTCCCTTCCCCGCTCGATCACTTCGATCCAACAAATCTTTAGTCTCAGATGCCTCAATTTGCTGAAGGTACGCATCAATGGCATTCGATGTTGTATCATCGGCCACCAGGCTCCCATTCCGCAAAACAATTACCCTTTGACACAATGACTGGATCAGTCCCATGTTATGACTGACAAAAAGAATTGTACAACCCGTCCTGGATATTTCATCCATTTTCCTCAAGCATTTCCGTTGGAATGTGAAGTCACCAACAGCCAGAACTTCGTCAATTATCAGTATCTCAGGCTCCAGATGTGCCGCTACGGCAAAGGCTAACCGCACAAACATCCCACTGGAATAATGCTTAACAGGTGTTTCCAAAAACTTCGCCACATCAGCAAAGGCAACAATTTCATCAAACTTACGTGCAATTTCCGCTTTATTCATGCCTAAAATAGATCCGTTCAAATATATGTTTTCCCGTCCTGTTAACTCGCCATGAAATCCAGTTCCAACCTCTAACAGGCTCCCAACCCTTCCGTAACCTTCCACTTTCCCTTCAGTGGGTTCGGTTATTTGAGACAGAATTTTAAGTAAAGTACTTTTTCCAGACCCATTTCGTCCAATGATGCCTATGATTTCTCCATGTTTGACCTCAAATGATACATTCCTAAGAGCCCAAATCGTTTCCGCACCTTTGGGAGCCTGAGAATTATCTTTTAACAATGAGTGAATAAACTTAATGGGCAATTTCGCTACATCGTATAAAACCTCCCGCAAGGTTTTGTGTTGGTCGTATTGACCAATTCGATATAACTTCCCAAGATTTTCCACCCGAATCGCCAAATCACCCATTTTCATATAATGTCTGCGAAGGTGGATTCCATCCGTCGAAAGAAAAACAACCCTCCAATTAAGAGGGAGGCAACCATCATCATCGATATGACCATCGTCATTCCTACCCCTCCGTCCTGACCCAGTAACGCCCAACGAAACCCATCAACAACTCCAACCATGGGATTCAAACCATACAGAAGACGCCACTCTTCAGGAACAAGACTTGTGGGATAGGCAACAGGTGTGATGAATAGCCAGAATTGGGTCAAAAACGGGAGAGTGTGCGGCACATCACGAAATTTGACATTGAGAGCAGATAGCCATAACCCAACCGCCAGGGCAGAGGCAATGGCTGAGAAAATAAATAAAGGGAGGGTAAAGATTGCAATGGTGGGAGCAAAACCATAGTAATACATTAAGCCCAATAACACCGTGAATGCCATTCCAAAGTCTACCAGGGCAGCAATCACCGCGGAAAATGGAATAATCAGACGAGGGAAATAGACTTTTTTAATCAAATCCTGGTTTATGACCAAACTGGTCCCTGCCGCGGATAAGGAATTGGCAAAAAGCTGCCATGGTAAAAGAGCTACGAAAGTAAAAATCGGATAAGGTATGTTGTCGGAGGGAACATTTGCGAGATACCCCAAAAACACCGTGAAAACCAGCATGATCATAAAAGGCTGTAATATGGCCCAAGCAACTCCTAACACCGCTTGCTTGTAACGAACTTTCACATCACGCCAAACCAAAAAATACAATAATTCTCTGTATTCCCACAGTTTCCCCAACTGAAGGTCAAACCAACCACGTGATGGCTCTAAAATAAAACGCGGAAAGGCTTGGCATCTTTCCGAAAGGGAAGAAGTTCCAGTTGTTTGGACAGTTTTATTAGTAAGATCGCTGACTGACATTAGAACCACCCGCTAAAGGCCATCATAAAAACACAGGCGCGTCAAGCCCACTTTTCTTCTTTTTGTACCGTCGGCCTTAATTTTCACGTTCATCATCAGAGATAACTCCCCCCTTAAATGGGAGGCATGGACATGAGAAATGGATTACCGTATTACCATCAAACTTTGGCGCCTAAATTGCTACAATAAAGTTCAGATCTAACATACACTTTTTTCCTCTAAACTTCACTCTAGAATTATGGGGTATGGAT
>JBDIVP010000048.1:0-16593 GCA_039794325.1 Candidatus Inrsubterrania sp. | reverse complement strand
CCCCACATCCTGTCATCCCTTCACCTCCGGAACAATAACGGCTTCCGCCTCAATCACCCGATATCCTAATGGAAGTTCAAAGTAAAAATCCGGCTGCGGGGAAAGCACGACATGTTGAAAGACAATAAACCAATCACGATCCTGACTTAATAATTTCAACGGGATATCCTGTTCAGGATCTACCCATTGAAAATATCGTTCAGCACCAACAAACCGATTTCTGACCAGCACTTCGTAGAGAAGGGCCGGCTGATCTTCGACCTTTCCTTCACCAATCAAAGTTCGTTTTTGTTCGCCATCCAAGGTTATGGAGAGCGGTAACACATGCTCGGCCGTCAGAGGAGCCCTGATGACCGTCCTCCGTTCAGACAAAACATACCAGACTTTTTGTTCATCCAACCGAACAATGGTGACCCCCGCATAACCTAAATCCGTTCGTATCCCGCCAACATGTTCGACACGATACCGGTCCGGTTTCACAAAAATATGCGCTCTGGATATTTTTCCGCCGGTTTTCCATACCATTCTGGCAGAAAATTCTTGCCTCCCTCCAGAAGGCAACTGAGCCGTCTCCGCCAGGCCAACCGAATGGCATAGTTGAACCGTAAGAATCATGACGGCACACCCACTCGTCAAAAAAGGGTTAAAGGCACCACAAGAACGGGATGCATGACCAAGGCCCGGAGCCCACTTCTTCATGGCCTTTGATGTTCAACCAACGGCTCAATATGAACAGGGCGCCCCAAGGCCGCCGCGGTAAACCGCGGGGGTCGCTGAAGAGTATGTGCAGTCCATCTTTTCGCCGGGATCTCCAGATCAAAAGAAATTTCAGCCGCACGCCCGGGTTGAATCGTCACGGTTTGCACCGAATCCTGCTTGACACTGGGATGCCAAGCCCTCACCTGATAGGTTCCAGGTGGAATGCCGGTAATGTCAAAGGCCCCCTCGCGGTCGGTAATCGCAAAGTAAGGATTATCCACCACCATTGCCCAACTCTCCATATAGGCATGAAATCCGCATTGCATAACGAAAGTTTTCCGACCCTTATTAAGCTGAAATTGCTGTACCACGGATTTTCCCGGCAAATGATGATGCGTGGCAGCCATATCACCTCGCTCGTGCCGATGATTGAACGGCAAGGGGGAATTAAACAGCACGCGGGTCCCCTGAGACAAGGAGGTTTCATAAGCCTGAATATCGTGCATGACCGGATCCATATTGACGACCTCAACCCCATGCTCATTCCTGACAACTGTGGTGAAGGGAATGAATTGGCAATCTTTGGCTTCGATTTTCGGAATGGAGAGGGAGAACGGTTTTCCTGCCTTGATCCCTTCAATAACGATCACCACACCTTCCATGCGACGATCCGCATTGACTAACACATCCTTCAGGAATCGCCATCCTTTCCCATCGGAAATACGGCCGCAATATTCGGGATCAGGAAAGGTAATCAGGTTATAGGCCTTGGGAGGAGGAGGCTCCCCCTCCAAAGTCACCATGCCGGATAATGCTCCTCCCTCCGACACATCAATGACGTCATATCCGTAGCTCAAACCCGTATAACTCAGCAAACAAACAATCCCGATTAGACGACTCAAAAAGTGTTTCATGGTCTCCTCATGGAATTTGTTTTCGAAGTGTAGGGATGATTTCCACGCCTTCCCCCAACAGCTCTAAACCAAAATGGGGTTTTTCCTGCATCTCATGAACGCTTCGGCGTCCAACGGGAGCATCATATTCAAAATTAACCGTTTGGGTTCCCCCCCCTTCAACAACCACGTCTTGTTCAAGATAGGTTTTCATCCCCGGATGCCAGACGGAAAGCTGATATTCTCCTGGAGGAATATTTTCAATTTCAAATACTCCATCCTCCTTGGTGATAGCATAGTAGGGGTTATCCAGTACGACCCCCCAGGAAAACATGTAGGGATGAAAGCCACATTGCATCACAAAAATATTCCGACCTTTTGTCAGGTGAATCTGTTCCACCATCGGTTCGCCGGGAAGGTGAGTATGGGAATTTTTCCCAAAAAGTCCGACGACTTTATGAAATGGATTCATCGGCAACGGCCGGTTAAACAGGACGCGCGCACCCCGAACCCGTGCGGTTTCGTAACCCTGGATATCATGTTCAACCGGATCCATATTCACCACGGTGATCTCATCCTTATCACGAAGGACATTCACGAATGGCAAAAAATCACAGTCAATGGCATCAATTCTGACCGGGGGCAACTCAAACGGTTTCCCGTGCTTCACATTTTTCAGCATAACAACGGCGTCTTTCAATTCGCCATTGCCCCCGATAATAAAATCTTCAACAATACGCCATCCCGTTCCGGTTGAAATCCTTCCACAATACACCGCATCGGGAATGGTTACGAGGTTAAACGCCATGGGTCTGGGCTTATCACCGGTAATGGTAATTTTCCCTTTGAGTATTCCACCATTTTTGACCGGCATTTCCTGATAGGACCAGGCCGGACTTCCCAATAAGAAAGCAAGACACATTAACAATAAAACCCGTCCAGTCATTCAACCATCCTCCTTAAACTTAAACTGATTCAAAATAGAAAAATCCCCTCACTTTCTATACATCTGGTTGTCACTATAGCATATTTGCCTATAGGTTATGGTTTCCACCTATGACCTATGAGCCATGCGGTCTCTTGAGCATGCGCCTAAATGGGTCTGGCTTCCGTTTTTAATTCGATTGAAGAAAATTATTTCAAAAAAAACGGGAAGGCCGAACCTCGGCCTTCCCGTTCTGTCAACCTCCTAAGCCTTTTTTTGGCTTTATTTGGCGACTGCCGGAATTATCCTTGGTTCACCTAGGACATTGTCCAGTGCCGCCTGCTTGGATGAAGAAACTTCACCCTCCAAAGGAAGAATCCGCTTATCCGTAGTCGGCAAGACCCGTAAAAGGCCCCACTGACCGGACTGGGAATACTGTAATCGACCATTTCCATAAACGTAATCACCAGGCAACGCCCATCTTCCTCCAGCGGACGGAATGAACACATCCCAAGTTTCCGACCCGGCAAACTCAATTGTGCTCACAATGTCCGCACCAGGAAGGAACGGCTCAAGAGGCCATTCATGTTTTTCAAGTGTGAACATACTGTTTTGTTCACTGCTGGCACCGAAGACATGAATTCGAATTTTATCTCCGGCATGAGCTTCAATTATGGGAGTGGCCGGATCCTGGGGATTATCCACCTCACAGGGCTGGAAAATACGACCCAGGGAGCAACCAGACTCCTCCCGGAAAGGATACGGCTCAGCCCTGTAATTAATTCCGGTCAGACCGGCAACATTCTGGACGTAGGGCATGAAGCTGGTCCCGATGATGTTATCCTCATCTTGGAAGAACAACGCAACATCCCGATAATTGGACCGTTGCGAATGCCCACCCACACTTGGATCAATAATCACATCGGCTATCCAACTGTTTTTCAAAGAAATATCCTCACCGGTTTTGGGATCACGATACGTGGCTCCCTCCGGGCCGATAATAATGGCTCCGAATAACCCATTTCTTGGATTAAGGGCCACATTACCAAAGTCCCACACCAAGGATTGGGTTTCCCCGATGAATGGATCTGCAAAATAGGTATAGACCTTCGAGTCGCCGGGAGCGATCGTCTGTTCCTTCTCATTATTCCCTAAATTGACCCCTTGCGAATCATTGGGATCAAAGGCTAATCCGAAGGCGGAAAAACTAGCCCGGCTTTCTTTCATCTTATTGGTCAATTTAATTTTCAAACAGTCGCCAACATTGGCCCGGAGTGTCAGCGGCATAGGCTGGACATCACCCGAGACCTTCGTCACCTCATCCTCCAAAACGTATATCTTGGCATCCGGATTTCGCAATTCGATTTTTCTTTCAAAATCGACTTCAATTGTTTCCGGAGCATTGGGATTAAAACTCATACCGGGAAAATCCATCGCCACAACATTAAATGCTTTAACCGGCGCGGATTCCGGGCAGACGGGTAATTTTTCTGGAATTCCCTCCTTACCGTAAGCTTTATTTGGTAAGGGTTTGAGGTCATCTATCGGCTTGTCATGAACCCGGAGAATACCCCAGGATCCCTCGGAAAACTTCGAACTCCGTCCATTGAAAAACATATAATCGCCGGGTTGATGCCTTGGCCCTCCGGCCTCGGCTACAACCAGATCATACCGTTCGGCGATACCGATATGAATGGAATTTTTTCTGTTCGATTCGGGGGCGTACCGTTCCGACCAGAACGTGTGTCCTGATACGGTGAACACATTGCTTTCGTTCATAGTGACATCGATAAGCCTGAATACAACGGCATCACCCAGATATGCTCTCAACATTGCCGTACTCGGGTCCCCATGAACCTTACTGCTGAACAATTTTGACGGATCCGGGTTGGCCACCAACCGTTGGGCAAATGGTTCAGCCCTAAAGTTTAAGGCTCCCCCGGTCGTATGAGTCCCTCCGTTCAGGAACGGCATGGGAGTCATCAAAATTTTCTCGTTGGGCGGCATGATGAAAGAGACCGTTCTCCCTGCCTCCAAGGCCACCTCAATCGGCTGTCCGGGAGGATTCCCCGCCGTCACAATGTTCACGGTATGGGGAACGGTATCCATAACATGTACCATCAATTCACGGAAGCTCCCCGCCACACCATGACCGACCTGCTCAATAGCATGAATATCCGCAACCGGTCCGGTCCGGATGGGTTTCCCGGTTTTCGGATCGTGCCAAGTCGAACCAAAAGGTTCCGCAATCATGGTCCCGACCGCTCCATGCGGCCAGGTCGTACCACCGAACGCATGATCGTGGAAAAACACACTTCCCACGTCCGCATCAACCCAGAAACGTTGGCGGGCATACTCAACCGTCACAATATCACCAACCGGGTGATCATGCTTTAATGGTTGATCAAACGTAAGAGTTTCACCGCCTTCATTTTCAGCAGGGGAGGCCTCTTTTCCTGGAACTTTGAGTTTTTGGCCAACCACAATCATATCCGGGTTGTCCAGTTGATTCAGTTCAGCCAATTTTTGAATTGTGGTTCCAAATGAATAGGCGATTTTTCCAATTGTATCTCCTGCGGCTACCGTATATTCTCCGGCAGCCTCACCAGTTGATGCGCCACCCTTTCCACCAATAGCCACGATTCGCCGGACTTCCTTGCCCTTGACATTGTCAGCACCGATTAGAATCGGAATACCAACATGGTATTGATGGGCATTGGTGACATGAATGGTCCTATCACCTTTCTTGGATGCCTTGGTGAATTTGGCGTTCATCGGCACCGGCAATCCTTTGTCTGATTTTTTCTCAAATTGAGTAAACGGCCGCATGGATTGGTCATAGGAAAAACCTGAAATCACCCCATCGGACGCTTGATTGTCGAATTGAAAGAAATGGAAATGCGTATTAATTTTGGATGATTGGAAGTTGGTGATATCGTCATCCAACCATTCCGACGTCAGCATCCAATCAATACAATCGTAAATATTGGCACGGGCGACAAGGGGGAACCTTTTGTTATTATCCTTCCTGACCGCCTCTTCTTCTTCATGCACCACGAACAACAATCCGTTCGGATCCACGATGGCCGGCTGGTCTCCTTTGGCGGGTGCCAGCTCCACAGGCAAAGATATAAAATGAACATTATAATCTTGTGATCCCGCACGATCAGGACACAAGCTCCATCGACCATTTTCTCCAGGCTTTGCCGGTTCAACCGAACGCGTCCCATCAGGATTTAAATGGATCGGCTCCAACCAAGGGGCTGGGTTTCGATCGTTCGAAAATGGAGACCGCTTACCGAAATGCGGAGTCAGCCATGGCCACGCCACCTTTCCTGTGGTCGGTTCAAACCAGATGGGGCGACGCTTCCCAGGCGTATACCCTTGCCATTCAGGGTGATACTTTGGATTTTCTCCGATCGTGGGCTCCCTCTCACTCATGGCTTTGGTCCCGTCCCAAATCCAGTCCACGACCGTAGCATCATAGCTCATCAATTGCCCAAGTTCGTCATCCGTATTGCCGGGCTTCCCCTGATTGGAAATTTGCATTTCCACCCAATCTTTAATGTTTACGACAGCCGGATTAGCGTTCCAATTGCTTTTCCCTTTATCAACAATGGTGAATTTTTTCCCAAACCAGTTGACCGTTGTCCCGACAAGCTGATCAGAGGTGACCGGCTCATGAATACGCCCAATCCGATCCGGCAATTCCCGCAAGGGCAACATCACGTCATTCTGCACTCCTGGAACCTGAAGGGTGTTATACACCCGCCAATATCCCCACATTCCTGATACATAATGGTGAGCAACATGGCAATGAAACAAAAAGTCTCCAGCCAACCACTGACACAAGCCCGAACCGCATTCCGTTTCCAAATCCAAGGCTTCAGCCGGACCAATTACTTCCACGTCAACCCGATCAGACTTCGTACGGATGACCGGGTACTTTACCGGGCCATTTTGACCTGCCGTCCAAACCGGCATTTGCTCAGCCCTCGGATTTCTTTGCCAACGGATGGATCCGCCATGAGGATGATGGGAATGAAACACTTCGGAACCGCCGTGTACCAGCCTGAACTTGGCCGGATCACCAAGATAACTCCGGGGGATGGTTGGGGCTGCATCTCCATAGGCATAGGAACTGTATCCCATGGACTCGTCCTCAAAACCGAAGTATTCATGCTGGACATGCATATTATTGATCCCGAACGGCTCACTTCGGTAATTCAAAGCCCTAGCCCCAGGGCGGTAGGTATCGGTCAAGGGATCACGTTGGGGCAAGAAATCTCCGTGTTTATTTACCGGACGGAATGCCTCATCGCCAACTTCGTGATAGATAATGACAAATTCCCTGAAATCCGGGCCGTCCCCATTATCGATCATTACCTGCCAACCACTCTTTGCCTTGGTGGCCTCCCCTGTCCCCAACGGCTCATAGTATTCCGATCCACGCGGCTCAACCACAAACACTCCAAACATTCCCATAACCGTTAATTCGCGATCGTTACTATAAGTATGGAACTGGCGGCCACCCTCTTGGGTTTCCGGATGGATGTACCATTCCATTTCAACCGTTTCGCCTTCATCGGCGACGGTATCGGGATTGGTGCTGAGCGCAGGCTGCCCGGTCTTACTCATGACCATGTCCGACCCATTGATATGTAAACTGACTTCTTCCCCGAATTCCAATTGATTTCTGAGGGTAATTTTGACGCAATCCCCCTGGTTTCCACGGATAACCAAAGGTTGGATATGTTGACCTTGAATTCCGTTTCTCACCGCACCCGGATCGCTATGACCTTCCTTTTCCCTGGCTTCTGCGTTTTTGGCTTCTTCCTCACGAACCTTATCAATATCCTCCGTGAGGACATACATATAACCGGGATAATAGTCCAACCATTGATTCAGGGTGATTTCAACATTGATAGCCGAAATATCATATTCCCGGACCGGGGCCGTTTTTGGACAAAGCCCACCGGTCATGGAAACCGGTTCCACGCCTGCATTGCTCGACAGTAGACCATTTCCAGGTCCGGCTCCATATTGATGAATCATCGACATGGAATTGAACGCACCGGTGTTTTCACCATTCAGCTCCATATCCTTTTGCATTTGTTCCATCAAACGGTTGTGCTGTTGTTCGACCAAGGCAGCTCGTTCCGCCCGACCTTCCATCGTGTCTTCGACGATGGTTTGACCCTTTAAACGTTCAGCCCAGCCTGGACTCTCCTGCTGGGTCATACCCATGGAATGCCCCATACCCTGATGGGACTCTTCACCTGAAGCAGTTCCCACGGGAATCATCCCAAGTATTCCTGCCAATACAATGGCAGACATACTGGTGAATCCCTTTCTTTTGTTTAAATGTAAAAACATGGACCGGCCTCCTTAAAAATGAATTGTGCTGAAAACCTTCCAGATGCTTGATTGGCTAGAAAAAGAATTCCCCTTCCTTTTCAAGAAAGGACTCCAAAATTACTCAATTACCTACGGACTGTCAAGCCCAGAAAACCTGTTTTACGCTGCTCATCCCATTCCGGAATCAATGTTCATAATTTAAAATATTTTTTACAGATTTTTTTCCATGACCCTGTCCGATGAATTCACGGGTGCCCCATAGCCTTGGAAATCTATGAAGACCTGCTCCGTCAAAAAACCACCCGATAAATAAACGGAAAGATTTCAAGCCTGGACAAGAGAAGCTACAACGAATGGCCAATTTCTGAACGATATAACTGAAACAGGGAAGAAACAAATTTTCCATGGAGTTTTTGGGTAACCATTCCTCGTTTCCCTTGTCCAACCGGACGTCCGTCGATATCAATTACCGGGAGTACTTCTATCGTCGTACCCGTCAAAAACACTTCATCTGCTGTCAACAAGTCCTGAAGCGAACACGGTCGACATTCCACATCCATCCCCAGTTCCCTTGCCATCCGCATGACTTGGCCCTGGGTCACACCCGCCAACACCTGATGATTAATCAACGGAGTACATACCTTCTCGCCCAACACCATAAACAGGTTGCTCGTGGCACCTTCCATAACTTGATCATCCCTGACAAAAATAGCCTCATACGCACCCGACGCCCTGGCTTGTTCTTTCGCCAGAACATTGGGAAGTAAATTCAAGCTTTTAATATCACACCGTCCCCACCGAATATCCGGAACCGTTATGGCTCTAACACCCTCTTCATGATAAGCCGCCGGCAAGGGCTCCATTTCCCTAAAAGACATAAAGACCGTCGGCTCGCATCCTGAAGGAAAAGCATGGTCACGCGGAGCCACTCCCCTGGTTATTTGTATATAAATTTTGACCTCTGAGAATCTACATTGATGGAGCCCATCAAACAGGATCTTTTGAAAGGATTTCTGATCAAAGGGCACCGGTATCTGTATCGCACCGGTACTTCTTTGGAGACGAATGAAATGATCAATCCAAAAAACCGGTTTCCCCCGGTACGCTCGAACCACTTCATAGACCCCATCCCCGAATAAAAACCCCCGGTCATCCGGGGACAAACGTATTGCTTCCAACGGAGAGAACCGTCCATTTAAGTATCCAATTTCCGGCATATCCACTCATTCCCCCCGATCACCGGGGATCACAGTGACCTCAAACACCCGCCGATCCTCCGCCGTGAACTTCCAAGCCATTCGCTTACTAAATTCCAATTGATAGGTCCCGGCTTTCAAGGCGTGAAATTCAAAAGACCGTCGCCCAGAATCCACCGCATTATTACTGATCGTTCTAAGGAATTCATCTCCCAGCAATGCCAAGGCATTGGGGTCATAGGCCGGAACCCATTGCTCACCTCTCGTACGATCTTCCCACAAATGGATATGAAAGGACTCCCCTTCATGTACCCGAATTGCTTTGGTTTTCATAAATTGAGTACTCATCACCATTGGAAATCCTGAGATTCACATTCCGATTTTTGTGGAGAAACGCGGTTCATGCCCCCCCTCTGAGGGCCTCCTACTCTCCACTGAACCAATCCCTGGGCTTGAGATCGACCCAAACTTCTCCATCATGAACCTTCACCTCGTACCGGACAACACAATAACCGCCTCCATCCGGACCAAAACCCGTCCGAACATCGAACTGCTGATCATGCAAAGGACAGGAAACTACATATCCTTTCAATCTTCCCTTTCCCAAGGAAGCCCCTTGGTGGGGACAAATATTATTGATCGCATAGTATCGATCATTTATTCGAAAGATGGCGATACTCTTCCCCTTGATTTTAAAAGGTTTCCCACCACCGGAAGGAATATCTTCACACTTGTCAACCACCGTAAAGCCTGGCGAAGGGCAAGAGGACGTTGATGGAGAGGATTCAGTTGACATCTGTGATGTATCGGTCCGCTTCAGTTCAGGAAACATGCAGAATAAATTTCACCGTTTCACCGATCTTAATTTTTTCATTGGCCACAAAACCTGCGTTCGACTCGACCACATAACGGGCATCGCGAGGAGGAGGACCGTACCACGGACACCGGCTATTCAGGCAAGGGGGAACATTTTCCTCTGTATGCACCACAACTTTGCTTTCATCCAACCAGATAACGTCAATCGGAAATTGAAACTCTTTGGTCCATACCCGATGAGGACCGGATTCCTCAAAAATATATAACATTGCACCATCCACGGGAAGTGCCGACCGAAACGCCAACCCAAAGAGCAATTTTTCCGGCGTATCAGCCACTTCGGCATTCAACACCGTTCCATTGGGAAATGCGATAGAAATCACCTGAGTATCCTCTGGCGCATTGAACATTAATGCCCCGGTGATAAGCAAAAAAGCCATCGCAATTAAAAACAAGAGCCGCCCTTTTTTGGGGGCTCCACCATATTGAAACAATTCAAGTTTCATATCGAACAAAACCCATGTAAAACAGGCCCCTCTTCAAGAGCAGGCGCTACAATTCAGAGAAACCTGCTTAGGTGTCACTGTCAGAAAAAAAATGACGGACGTAATGCCTGCCCCCCACCACCTTATTACCGGAACTCTATCCCTTGCCTTCCCTTAGATCTCCACAATTCATAATGCCAATTGCCCCCATGACAACACTTCCCACATTATAATACCAATCCTGTTTTTTAATGAGTTACATGGAAACACGGACGAGAAGGACGAGATCCAATCCCCTTAGAGCCTTAGAGCCAACTGTCAATAACCTAACATTGCATAAGACCATGATTCAAAGTATATTTTAAATAGGGGCCGCGAGAGCGTCGCAGTGAATATTATGAATAAGGAATTATTTCGATTAGCCAGGGAATTGATTTTCCCAAAGTAGGAGGAAATCCATGCGCTACCTCCCGGTTATACTGCTGAGCATTGCCACCACCCTCTTTCCCGTCTCAGGAATTGCCTCAAAATCCGATGTCCCTTCGACGATTGAAAATTTTGTCTCACAATTATACCCGAAGGGAAGCCGGTACCATTGGATAATTAATAACGCCACCGCCGAATCTTCCAATGAGGAAATGATCATCGATCTCCTTACAACCCTCAGAAGTCAGTCAAACGAAACGGAGGAAGAAAGCCGGTTTCTCCTCTTAATCATTAAAGGCACATTATTCGCTGCTCAGAAGATACCCTTGGATGCAAAGGTTGACTGTGCCCCTGAGGAAGAAGTGTAAATTACACAATCGTTGAGAGAAGCAGGCAAAAAAAAGCCCCATCCTGGAAAAGGATGGGGCTTTTCTTATTGCGAATAAAGAACAAAACCTATCGGAGAATCAGCAGTTGCCCACCAACATGCGCGGGATGCAATTGACACTTGTATCGCAACACGTTACTCGTGGTGACATAAGTCAAATCACTGATTGGGATACCAATATATTTGGTTTCACCTGGCTTTAAAACTATCTTCACGTGCATGGAAGTGGGGCCAGCAAATGCGGAATCAGCGGAAAGCTCAAACCCATGCTCTGTATCAAGACCATTCGTCACCTTTAATAATACCGGCCGTCCACTACGGGAACCCGTTCCTTCACGGCCAAGGGGAAGAACTCCTGTCGGCGGATACCACACCTTTTTTCCACCGATTTCCATCGCATTAAATTCAAGATCCACATCAAGCTTTGTAAACGGTTGCCCAATTATGGAACCGGTCTCAAGGTCACCGATTTCCACGCCACCTGATTGTAACGCCCACGCAGCCGAACTCCCTGCTGCCACGACCGCTGCACTAAAAAGGACGGATAGAAGCACTCTGTGCATCGCCTACCTCCTCATGGGAAACTTGTTGATAATGAAAATGTTACTTAAAAACGCAAGACATATTTTTTTCATATTTTTTAATTATTACCAAATAATAAGAGGGTTGGTTATAGCATAAGAGGTTTTCTGAAGCAAGGATAATTTAAACCTTGTGAGATTCTTAGAAAAAATCCGCAAATGGCATATGACTTACGGCTCATAATAAGGCACTGGAGGCCTTTCGGCATCATCCTTCCTTCAGTTCAAGAAGAATTGGCATGAAAACGTCAAATTCAAAGGTCAACATCCCTTTCTGCTTTAAATTGTCGGCGGTTTTCCTCGATAGGCTTTCCAGCCTCTTCCAGCAAGCGATCTTCAACAAAAATAGGGCTTTGAAAATATAAGGCCATAGCAATTGCATCCGATGACCGACTATCAAAAACCTGTATTTGCCCGTCATGTTTAAAGGTCAAGGTTCCGAAGTAAATCCCTTCATGGAGGGTAATAAACACTTTGATCAGTTTAATTTCGTAATACTCAAGAATGGTATGCATAAGCCCATGGGAAAGCGGCCTTGGGAATTTTCGACCTGACAAGATTCCCTGGACGGCAGTCGCCGCCGTTATATCGACAAAAATCGGAATGGCGCTCTCTCCTATAAAGAGGAGAATGGCGGGGCCATCTGCCATCATTCCCACCTCTAGCCGCTCAACCTCAATTGCTTTGGTTTCCGCATAAACCGGTGTTTCCCAGACTTGACTGCCACATATAATGAAACCGAGAAAAATTCCCCAAACCCAACGATTGATGCGATACATGACATTGCCCTCCTCGGGATTCACGGAGATAAGGTCCAGGCCCCTATCAGGCAGTGACAAACATATTATATTCCCGCTCCCAACCGATGGACGATTCAGGTCCATGCCCTGGAATAACTAGTGTGTTTTCATTAAGAGTATATAGCCGTTCACGAATTGAACGTTCAATGGTTTGTCCATTGCCTCCCCATAAATCAGTGCGCCCAATGCCTCCACGAAAAAGGGTATCTCCGGACAAGACTAGTCCGGAACTTTCAAAATAAAAACAAACCGAGCCTTGCGTATGCCCCGGCGTATGCAAAACGAAGCCGGAGTACCCCCCAATCTTCAGCATATCGCCATCATGCAAAGGGAAATCCGGGGGAGGAGCCGGCACAAAAGGAATGCCAAACATACGGCACTGAACTTCCAACATGCCCCAAAGCTCACGATCACCCGAATGCAGTCCGAGCGGAGCCCCTGTAGCTTCTTGGATTTTCCCAGATGCCAGAAAGTGGTCAAAATGCGCATGTGTATGGATAATGGACACCACATGCAAACCCAAAGATTCAATTTCATCTAAAATCCGGTCCGCATCCCCTCCGGGATCAACCACCATGGCCTCGTGGGTGGATAAATCGCCAAGAATGGAACAATTGCAGGCTAGCGGAGGGACTGGAAATGTTTTTCTTACCCACTGTGTCATAAGGACTCCTTTTCAACTCTGCTGCCCTGACTGTAGCATGGTACCCCAGGCAATACCTCTTCCCATTTCCGGAAGCTTCTTGCCTCTTTTCATGCAAATGAACCATTAACATCTCCGGAACATTTGATATAAGCAAATAATCAGCATAAAATATTTACCTATAAGCACAAAAATTTCACCTCTCGAACATGATTATGGGTTTTGCATTTCTCGCACCCGGCAACCAGTCTTTGGTCGTTTCTATTCAGGGTTTTTCAGAATAACGCCTTGCCTTCTCCCTTAACCATGCCTGGGAAGATGTTTTGTGGAACCTTCGTCTTGGCATGGGCCATCAGTGCCTGCGGCCAGGATCCTTCCACTCATTTCCAAGAGGAAACGGCTCAATTAAAAAAGCATACTGCCCGTCTGGAGACCATCAACCAAGCATTACAGGAAGATAATAAGGTCTTACGGCAACAAATAGACCTTCTGAATCAGGAAGTTAGAAAAACAGCCGACGACTATGAGGCCAAAATCCAACAGATCCAAGCCGAGCATGCCATCACGCTCCAAGAAGCCCAGGGACAGGTCAATCAATTAACCAACGCCCCGAAGGAACATGCCGAAAAGATCCGAACCTTGGAGCAAGAAAACCAAAAATTGACAGGAGAGGCAAAATGGCTCAGGACTCAGCGCGACCAGCTCCGGAAGGGGCTGACGATTCAACAGATCGGGGGGCAATCCCAGGAACTTCCATTTTCATTTTCGGCCGTTTTAAATACGGTGACCCAGGCGTTGACCAAAAATGGATATGCCATTCTTTCCTCAATGGAAACCGACCAGAAGGCCATCTATATCACTGAAAAGAAAATGACGCTGCCTCCCTCAATTGAACTTTCAGGATTTCGCAACCAATATATTCTTGCCATTGAAAAAGATACCCAGGACCAGACGACGATATGGGTACGTGCGGAATTTGAAAAAATCTCCCAAAACGGTCATATCTTTTCGGCACCTCAGGCGGAATCGGCAGAAATCGAACTCCGGCTTATTCAGGACATTCACCAGACCCTCACGGCAGGCATGGGTGCCCAAGCCAGAAGATCCGGCATGGACTAATCCTCTTTACTCCAAATCGTGGAAGCAGGGGTACCCGCAATCCCATGCGTCAAAGGGCAAGGACTCTCGGCTATCCAGTTGTGGTTTCTGCCTGACCATCAAAAATGGCGCCCACTTTCATATTTCGAGGAAAACTCAATCTCCCGGCAGGACATGGCATATCCTCCTCTAAGTATTTCGGCTTCCTGAATCGCTCCCGCTTTCCCTACCGGAGCTACCGACTCCATAAACTCGACAAATCGGTGAATTTTCAATAAGAAAAAATCAAAATCCGTATTTCCTTCCGACCGTGGTTTCTCAAGCCAGAATTTCACAAACCGGTCAAGTCCAACCCCACACCTTTCCAATAACGCACAACTCCGCGGAAACATTTCTGCGATATCTCCACCCCACCACAATATTTCATTTGGTAAATAACGGCTGGCATAGAATTGGATATTCTTTTTGACCTTGGAGGAAATGAAAAACTTCCCTACCGAACCAATCGGCTCCTTGCCCTTTAGAAGTTCCAGATAATCGGAATAGTCGAAAGAAAGTTTTTGTCGAATAGAGGTTGGCATGGTCCTGTTCTGAATAGACGAACGATGTTTATGTGGGGAAACCGGAACGTCTGGAATATTGGGCTGACGTTCGCGAACATCCGCCAAAACGTTCCCAAGCTCCCGCTTCACTCGCTCCAACTCCTGACAAATCAGAGAAGGGGCCTTGGTATCGACTTCCAGGGCCACCCCTTTTAAATGACACAAGCGGGAATCCCTCAGGATTTTTCCTAATAGAGAAAACAATTCTTGTGGAATGGGAGCCGAGTGGCAATCAATCCAGGCGGGCATCCTCGAATCCTTGTCGTTGACGAACCCCTTATCCAAATTCGAATGGCAAGCAAGTCCGGCCACATGAATTTGCACCACGCGATCAAGCGGGAATTGTTGGAGGAACTCCTCACAATACTCATCAAAGGTCTGAGAGCGGCAACCTTCAGAATACCGAAACGCGGTCCACACATGCCCAATGTCCAAGACCAATCCGCAAGGGGCCGAGGCAGCCACCAAGGCAAAGAATTCCGGGTAGGAAAGGTCTCCGATTCCGAAATAGGTCAATGGAGGAACTTCGAGCAACACCATTGGGACCCCCCGTTCGCTCCATTGCCGTTTTCCCAATTCTTCCTGCGCCTCCCAAACCTGTTGCGCCGTCAACAAGGCTGAATCCCTGGTGAACAAAGGAGGTACATACGTTCCGACAGGACAGCCGTTTATTTCTTTGGTGGCACATTCCTGGTTAATCCACCATGCATCAAGGAGTGCTGCAGCCTCGGCAATCCGGTCCAACCTTGCGAAACCCTGATACCTCTCCGGCCAATCAGGTTGCGTAAACCACAGCCCCTCGGCATGATAAGCCATGGGAGTGCTGGAAAAATACGATCGAACGGTGCGAAGAGATTGAGTATGGGCGTGGAATATTTCTAAATAATCCACGGAGAGGCCTTGACGATACAATTCCCCCATCAGGTCCAGCACATTGGGAGAATACACATCCACCGAAAGCCCCAACCCCAGAAACGGAATACGTGCAGCTCTTTGATGGAATTCCTGCAATGGACGGGTCACCCTAGCATCCTTATGGCTGAACCCTGGAAAGCCCGGCCCGGACGCTTGCCAAAGAGGCCAATAATAGAAAAGGGAATCGAAAAGAAGAAAACCGCCCAATCAGTCAGGAAGTGTGAATCGATTGACCGGCTTGAAGATATTGATGAATTCCGGTTGCCGCCTTTCGTCCTTCGGCAATAGCCCATACGATCAGGGAAGCTCCGCGTTTGGTATCGCCGGCCGCAAACACTCCATCCAAATTGGTCATGAAATTCTCATCGACCATGACATTTCCCCTCTGATCGTATTGGACACCCAGTGAATCCAATAATCCTGCTTTGACCGGCCCTACAAACCCCATGGCCAGCAGGACCAAATCCACGGGTAATACCATCTCGGTTCCCGGGATCGGAGTAAAAGTTCCGTTTTCAAATTTTACGCGGGTGGCATGTAATTGCTCGACCCGCCCACCTTGACCCGAAAATCTGGTTGTGGAAATACTCCATTGTCGATCGCAGCCCTCTTCATGCGCATGTGAAGTGCGTAACTGCATGGGCCACAATGGCCATGGGGTAGAAGCAGCCCGCGTGGGCGGGGGTTCGGGAAGCAATTCAAATTGATGAACTTCCCTGCACCCTTGTCGGTGGGCGGTTCCCAAACAATCCGAACCGGTATCTCCTC
>JBDIVP010000047.1:0-16682 GCA_039794325.1 Candidatus Inrsubterrania sp. | reverse complement strand
GATACTCGGCCTGAGTGTAACACCGCCCCATCCGCTCTAGAATTCGATCATTACCCGATTGCAGCGGCAAATGAATATGCCGGCAGATGTGGGGATGCTGAGACACGGCTTCGATGAGGGCAGGCGGAAAATCCTTGGGGTGCGGGGACGTGAAGCGCACACGGCGAATACCGGGTATTTCAGCCACCCCCACCAACAGTCTGGCAAAATCCCAGTCTTCAAACCGGTAGGAATTCACGTTTTGTCCCAAAAGGGTGATTTGGCGGACACCCCGTTCAGCCAACAGTCTGGCTTCTTCCAGAATGCCTTTGGGTTCGCGGGATCGCTCCCGGCCACGGGTATAAGGAACCACGCAAAATGAACAGAAATTGTCGCACCCCCGCATGACGGCGATCCATCCGTTGACGCCATCAGCCCGATCCGGGGCAATATCGTCATAGGTTTCAGACTCGGAAAGGTCGACGGCCAGACCCTGCTTCCGATACTCCAACGCATCGGTCAACAGATCAGGCAGGCGGCGATAGCCATCGGGGCCCACCAACACATCGATAAACGGCCGTTCCGCCAGGAGTTCTTTTTTCAGATTCTGGGCCATGCAGCCCAGCACCCCAATGACCACCCCTCGCTCTTGCTTGCCCCGTTTGAATTCGGCTAAATGGCCATAGAGCCGGTTATGAGCATTTTCCCGAACCGCGCAGGTGTTGAATAAGACGACATCGGCCTTTTCCCCATGTGTCGTGAACTGAAACCCCCGCTCTTTTAAAAGCGCGCGCAGCAACTCCGTATCATATTCATTCATCTGACAACCGAAGGTCTCGATGTAGACCTGATAGCCGGCTTTCCCCGGGCGGTGCCCCCGATGTTTAAGGGACAAAGGCTGTAAAAGGGGAGAAGAAATCATTCGTCGAACTCCTCAGGCCATCTGCCTTGAACGGAAACCGGTTGCAGGCCATCTGCCCGGGAGACGGGAATGTCTTCCGCCGTATCCAGCAGCCCCAACACCCGATCGGCCATCACCCCGGTCACGACGACTGGAAGCATTCGATTGGCCAAGGATTCCGAGGAACGGACCGAAACCCGGAGATAATGATCCGTCAGTCCGGTCCACATACCATCACCCTCCTCCGATTCAAACAGTACGGAGACCTGCTTTCCTAGAAACTGCCGGTTGAAATGCCGCCGTTTGAGCTGGGACAACCGATGCAGCTCGCGGCTTCGCTCTTTCATCACCGCTCCCGACACCGCATGGGGAAGCCGAACCGCGGCGGTTCCCGGCCTCGGGGAATAGCTGAACACATGGGCATAGGCAAAGGGCACCTGTTGAAAGACCTCGCAGGTTCGGGCAAACTCCCGTTCCCCTTCGCCGGGAAATCCGACCATGATATCCGTGCCCAGGCAAAGATCCGGAACCCGGTCCAGCGCCTGCTCCACTCCACGGCAATACTCTTCAACCGTATATCGCCGGTTCATGGCCTGCAGGATCGTATCGTCCCCGCTTTGCAGCGGCACATGCAGGAACCGGCACAATTTGGTGGAGGCGGCCATATGATCCAGCAACCCTGCCGGAAGGGTCGTGGGTTCGATCGAGGAAATCCGAATCCGTTCCACTCCGTCAAGTCCTTCCAACTCCTGAATCAGGCGAAGTAAATCGGCTTCTCCGTCCCGGTAGTGCCCGATATTCACGCCGGTCAACACCAGTTCCCGGTGCCCGCGGGCCACCAAGGCTTCGGCTTCCCGCAACGCATCGTGGAGCACCCGGCTCCGCTCCCGTCCCCTGGCAAACGGAATGAGACAGAAACTGCACATGAATCGGCAGCCGTCTTGAATCTTCAGATTGGCGCGGGTCGTGGAATAGTCCCCCACCCCCTCTATTTCAAAATTGTCGTGATCGATACGGCCATGCAGCACCGTGGGTGTCCGGGGCTTTCCCTCACGGGCATCGGGGGGCAGAAGATCAGGCAACTGCAGTTTAAACTGGTTGCCCACTATCAGATCGATACCTTCCACCTGACGCAGACTGTCCGGTCCGGTTTGCGCAAAACATCCGGTCACGGCCACAAACGCCCGGGGGGAATGCCGGAGTACCTGGCGCACCACCCGGCGGCAATCCGACTCCGCTCCATCGGTGACGGTACAGGAATTCACCACCAAGACATCCGTCTCCTGGCCATAGGCCACCGGGACAAAGCCTTTTCGTCGAAAACCGTCCTGCAGCACGGCGGTTTCCGCTTGATTCAAGCGGCATCCTACCGTATAAAAGGAAACACGGGGTTGTGGCAGCATCTCGGTATTCATCAGGAAGGCCATTATAAAGCAGCCCCCTTTTCGGGACAACACGCCACCCTCGGGAAACCGGTTCCTCTACTCGAGAGATTCGTGGTAGTATCCCCGTCATCAGCCAAACACGGTCTTGCCTGACATCCCGACAACCCCGGCCGCATACGGCCTGTGACGCTTATGGTGGACGGGCCGCTTTTGATAAAAAACCAGTCATCGTCGCTCGACCACATAGCCATTGAGTCTTTTTACCAACTGCCCGCTTCCATGAAGGACCCCAGAAGAATCACGGCAATCCTCCGCACGGAAGCCTCTCACCATTCCCCATCCGGCTCTTCGGCATTCATCCTGCCTGTTTTCCTGACTCTGATGGCGCACCCATGATCACCGGATTCGGCAAACTTTCCCATTCCCGGCTTGCAAACATTCGCCTGCTCCCCGGCCAGATTGTCGCCTTAGCCGCCCTCGCGTTGATTGTGCTCGGCACCTCCCTCCTCATGCTTCCCATTGCCACGCCTCCCGGCACGGACATGAGAGTACTCGATGCCCTGTTCACCGCCACATCGGCCGTGTGCGTGACCGGCCTGGTCGTCATGGACACTCCTCATGATTTCACGATGTTCGGCCAGTTGGTCATATTAAGTCTGATTCAAATCGGTGGGCTGGGCTACGCGTTAATGGCCACGCTCATTTTGCTGGTTCTGGGACGGCGACTGGGACTTCGCGACCGGATGATGTTACGGGAAAGCCTGAACACCGTGGATATGGAAGGGTTGGTCCGTTTTGTCAAATTCGTCATCCTGATCACCTTCACCCTGGAAGGGATTGGCAGCCTGATACTGACATGGCGGTTTGCCCAGGACTACACCTGGGGCACGGCACTGTATTATGGAATCTTCCACGGAATATCCGCCTTCAATAACGCCGGATTCGCCCTTTTTTCCGATAGCCTCGGTTCGTACCAGACGGATTGGACCATGAACGTCACGGTCACCATCCTGGTGATTTTCGGAAGTATCGGATTTCTGGTGTTTGAGGATGTCATCGAAAACGTCCAGCGGCGACGCTACCGGCTTCGCACACACACCAAGGTGGTGGTCACCACCACCCTGGTGTTGGTCTTGGGGGGCACTCTCGGAATTGCATTTTTGGAATGGAACAATCCGAACACCTTCGGCCCCTTCGCCGCCTGGGAGAAATTGATGATTGCTTACTTTCAGTCCGTCTCCCGGACGGCCGGGTTCACCACGATCGACATTGGGGACATGCGGGACGCCACCCTCTATACGCTGCTCCTGCTCATGTCCATCGGCGGGTCGCCGGGCAGTATGGCCGGCGGCATCAAAACCACAACCATCGCCATTGTCTTCCTGGCGGTTTGGAGCACGCTCCGGCGGAATACCGATGTGGAAGTCTTTCATCGCCGCCTGCCCCAGGAGCTGGTTACCCGCGCGCTCTGCCTGACCTTTATCGCCCTGGCTTTGATTACCTTCATGACCCTGTTCCTGTCCTCCATCGAGGCCCAACCCTTCCTTTCGCTGATGTTTGAAGTCACCTCGGCATTGGGAATAGTCGGCATGTCGCTAGGAGATGGAGAAGCCAGCAGTCTGTCGGCCCTTCTCACGGACTTTGGAAAACTCATGATCATTCTGTCGATGGTGATCGGCCGCTTCGGGCCGCTCCTGATCGGCCTCTTCGCCGTCAAGACTGCGGCAAAAAAACCTTATCGGTACGCCGAATCACGGGTCGTCATCGGCTAGCGGTCCGTTCAGGCAATCCGCCGCTGCATCATCAAAATGAAGATCACCAGCGACGGCAAGGGAAAAAGGATAAACGGCACCAACCAGTACCACACATTTTTTCCCCTGACTCTGGCTTGATCATACATCCAGACAAAGATCCATATCCCCAGCAACACGTAATTCACCACGATCCACTGGACGAATCGAATACGAACCTGACTGTCCTCACCCACTCCGGACATAATCAGAAAGACCACTTCCCAGAGAACAAACGCCGCCAACAGACCCAAAACCAGCCGTTTACTCCACACATACATAGCATGTCTCCTTTGATAAATATTCAATTTTCATATAAAAGTTCTTTGATACTGCCTAATCAGGCCGCTCACCCATATCTCGAAGAACCCCGGGAACCGGCTGCCAGTTGGTAAAACACCACTCTTCGCTCATGTCGATCCCGATCGTCAAGAACCATCAGGATTTCGGCCTACAACACGGACCGCTTCCATCCATCCGGTTTTTTTTAACTCATTCTGATTTTTTTGCCTCCTCTTGCGGGAAATATTTTTTCAGAATTGTGAATAAGAATCTTTGACCAATTTTTCCTTGTGGATAATAGGCGAAAACCTCATCCAAAATCGCGTGAACTCTAGGGTTTTTTTACCCACAAGTTTTTCACATTTATCCCCTGCCGCAAACACTTTTGCCACAATATTTAGTATTGACAAAATCATTCATCCTCTATAGATTGTGCCTCATTGGTTTTTCACCAATTATTTCTTCAGTCCTTATTTTTCATATTTTCGGTGTCCGTATGGCGATCTTCTCACTATCGTGTTCCGGTTGTACCCGGGAGAGGAACTTTGGTCCGCTCCCACATCTACTCGGCCTTCACCGCCATCAAGAGGTCAGGCCTTTCCTAACCGGAGCAACGAGGTAAGGATTCCCCTCTAAACAAGAGAGCCGGGAATCCGTGTTTGGATGTCAGGCACGGGACGATCGCGTGCAGGGAAACAGAGAATCAATGACTGAAGAAATACCCACCGTGTGTTTATCGCTTTCCAAAGGAGTCCAACTATGAAAATCGAACGTCGTTTTACGAAGGCCGGTGAGAGCCCCTATCACAACATTCCCTTTTCCACACGGGTTTCCGAAATTCGAAATCCTGACGGTTCCGTTGTCTTTCGCCAGGACAATATTTTAGCCCCCGAACACTGGTCGCAACTGGCCGTCGATATTCTGGCCCAAAAATATTTCCGCAAGGCCGGGGTGCCGCAATACGATGACCAGGGCACCCCTCTCCTGAACGAGCAAGGAACCCCGACGCTGGGAGGGGAACGGGATGCCCGGCAAGTCTTTCACCGGTTGGCCGGATGCTGGACACATTGGGGAGTCTCGCACAATTATTTTGACTCTCCCGAGGATGCCGAGGCCTTCCGCGACGAGCTCAGCTATATGTTGGCCTGGCAAATGGCCGCACCGAACTCTCCGCAATGGTTCAATACGGGGTTGCATTTTGCGTATGGGCTGTCCGGTCCCGCGCAGGGCCACTATTATGTAGATCCCAACACACACCGGGTCAAACAAGCCAAAAACGCCTATGAGCGTCCGCAAGTCCATGCCTGTTTTATTCAATCGATCGCCGATGACCTCGTGAACGAAGGGGGCATCATGGATTTGTGGGTCCGGGAAGGTCGCCTCTTCAAGTACGGGTCCGGCACGGGCACCAACTTTTCAAGGCTTCGCGGTGACGGTGAACCCTTGTCGGGTGGAGGGCGTTCATCGGGTCTCATGTCCTTCCTTCGCATTGGCGATCGGGCGGCAGGGGCCATTAAATCGGGCGGCACCACCCGCCGGGCCGCCAAAATGGTTTGCCTGGACCTGGATCATCCCGATATCGAGGCGTTTATCGACTGGAAGGTGATTGAAGAACAAAAAGTGGCCGCCATGGTGACGGGCTCCAAGATCTGCGCCCGGCATCTCAATACCATCCTGAAAGCCTGCCACATCACCAAGGCCGACGGCACCTCCCAGGTGCAGACCGATCCCCGGGAAAATCAGGCCCTCCGTGAGGCCATTCACGCGGCACGGGAGGTATCGGTGCCGGAAGCCTATATTCAGCGGATGTTTTCGTATGCCCAGGCAGGATACACCCATTTCGTGTTCCATGAATATGACACGAATTGGGACAGCAAAGCCTATCAAACCGTCTCCGGACAAAACTCCAACAATAGCATCCGGATTCCCAATGAATTTTTCGAGGCCTTGAAGCAGGGTAAGGATTGGACCTTAACCAGGCGGACGGACGGCCGCGTCTGTAAAACGATTCCCGCTAAAGATTTATGGGATCGCATCGCCTGGGCCGCCTGGATCTGCGCCGACCCCGGCGTTCAATACGACACCACCATCAATGAATGGCACACCTGCCCCGAAGACGGACGAATCAATGCCTCCAATCCCTGCAGTGAATACATGTTTCTGGACGATACAGCCTGCAATCTGGCTTCGCTGAATTTAGCCCGCTTCCTGTCCACTGACGGCACGTTCGACCTGGCCGGCTTCCGCCATGCGGTCAGATTGTGGACCATCGTCCTGGAAATCAGTGTGTTGATGGCCGGTTTTCCCAGCAAGGCCATCGCCGAAAAAAGTTTTACGTTCCGCACCTTGGGTTTGGGCTATGCCAACCTGGGCTCTATCCTGATGAAACTGGGCATTCCGTACGACTCCCCGGCCGCCTTGGCCTGGTGCGGCGCCATCACGGCACTGATGACCGGCGAATCCTATGCCACGTCAGCCGAAATGGCTAAGGAACTCGGCCCCTTCAATGGCTATCCCCGCAATGCCGAAGCCATGCTTCGCGTGATCCGGAATCACCGGGCCGCGGCATACAATGCCTCGCCGGACGAATACGACGGACTCACCATTCTGCCCATGGGCATCCAGCCCGATGCCTGTCCGTCCCCTCTCCTTCAGGCCGCCCAACAAGCCTGGGACCGTGCCTTGGAATGGGGCGAACAATATGGCTATCGCAATGCCCAGGCCACGGTCATCGCCCCGACCGGTACGATCGGACTGGTCATGGATTGCGACACGACCGGCATTGAGCCTGATTTTGCCCTGGTCAAGTTCAAAAAACTGGCGGGGGGAGGCTATTTCAAAATCATCAACCAGAGTCTGCCTCCGGCCTTACGAAACCTGGGCTATCCCACCGACCAGATTCAAGACATCATTACCTATGCCACAGGGACCCGAACGCTCAAAGACGCGCCCTTTATCAACCATGACACCCTTATGGCCAAGGGGTTCGATCGTGCGGTCATCGAACGGCTCGAACACACCCTGGACGGGGCATTCGACATCCATTTCGCTTTTACGAAATGGACGCTGGGCGAAGCGTTCTGCCGGGAAAAACTGGGACTGTCGGACACCGACCTCCAGAATCCTCAGCTCAACATTTTACAACGATTGGGATTCACGCAAGAGGAAATCCTGGCTGCGACGGATTATTGTTGCGGCACCATGACGGTGGAAGGCGCCCCGCATCTCAAATCCGAACATTTGGCCATTTTCGATTGCGCCAACCGGTGCGGGCGCTTGGGGCAGCGGTATATCCACGCCTCCGCGCATATCCGAATGATGGCAGCCGCCCAGCCGTTTATCAGCGGGGCGATCAGCAAGACCATCAATATGCCCAACGACGCTTCCATCGACGCCGTCAAGGACGCCTACATGACCGGCTGGACTTCCATGCTGAAAGCGGTGGCTCTCTATCGGGACGGATCAAAGCTCAGCCAACCGCTGAATACCACCAGCGATTGGGGAGGCTCCTCTTCCACAACGGAGCAAGTGGTGGCGACAGCCAAGGAAGCCGCCTCCCGTGTGCTGGTCCGGTATCTGGCCAAACGGCGCCCACTCCCCACGCGGCGCAGTGGCTATACGCAAAAAGCCATTGTGGGCGGCCATAAGATTTATCTGCGGACCGGAGAATATGAGGACGGCACGCTTGGAGAAATCTTTTTGGACATGCATAAAGAAGGCGCGGCATTCCGAAGCCTGATGAACAATTTTGCCATTGCCATCTCATTGGGCCTGCAGCATGGCGTCCCGCTGGAAGAATTTGTGGATGCCTTCCTGTTTACACGGTTCGAGCCGAACGGGCCGGTGAAAATGAACCCGCACATCAAAATGTCGACCTCGATCATCGACTATATTTTCCGTGAACTGGCGATTACCTATCTGGAACGGCACGATCTGGAGCAGGTGGCGCCGGAGGACCTCCGGGTGGATGCCCTGAAAAAGCAAACGGATGATGAGGACGACAAGGAACTGGTGGATCCACGGTCGGTAAGTATAGGATCAACCTCCATCAGTCCTGAGGTCTTTCCAGCCAGGAAAAGCACCGGAAACGGGGTGGGTCCCAAGGGAGACCCCCGGCAAATCTCCCGGCACGTGGAAATGAAGCGGGAAACACTTACGATCACCGAAGTGGAGGCCGCGCGGCAGAAGGGGTACGAAGGGGATCCCTGCCCCGAATGCAAGCAGTTCACCATGGTTCGCAACGGGACCTGCCTCAAATGCGATACCTGCGGGTCCACCAGCGGCTGCTCGTAAAACGAAAAGTTGAATTTATCAGATGGATTGAAAGGGATTAAAGCAAAGATGAATTATGATTAATGTGACACGAAGAGGTTAACAATGAAAAAGGGAGAATCAGTCAGGATCATATGTCCGAGATGTGGGAATATTATCCGTGAAATTGTCTGCGATAAGGCGGGTCGATCAGTGGTTCTTAGGCGGCAGATAGGCAGGGTTGCCAATATTGGTGGTCACCCCTCAATTGAATGTCGTTGCGGAACCTGGACTAAGGTTCGCCGAGATATGATTTGAGAACTTACTAAATTATTTTTCAGTGCAGTAGTAACAAAACATTTCGAGGCCGCATTATCCTGAGCACCATCTTTCAGTTTAATGCGGCTTCTTCACTTTTCACAAATTGAATACACTAAAAATGATCACTAAAGTTGGATTATGAGCTAGACTTTTTCCTTAAGGGAAGCGGCAGTTCCTTGGGGGCTTTTTTCTTTTCGGGCTTTCTGACGAGGTCGGGTCTGGCCTTCAAAATCCAGGCGATGGCCTGTTCGTTATAGTTTCTGAGCTGCCCATAGATGATCCACCGCATGCCGTAGACGGTCTCCACATAATCATCGAAATTCTCCTGAGTAATTTCCTGCGGCGCCACTTTCAGCAATGTCGGCAACAGGCAACTCTCACATCCTGAAGCCTGCTCTTGGAAGGCGGGATACACGAAGTGTTTAGCCAAATCCAGACGGTGGCATAAGATCCGCGCCAGTTGATTGTAATTCCGCTCTTTGTTGGCCTTTCCGGCCACACCCAGAATTTCCTCTCCATACAGGTAGATTTTTTCCCAGGATATGGCGTAGGGAGCCCGTTCCAGAAGCGTATCCAACAAACGGGTCTTCGCACCTGATAATTGCTCATCGAACGCAGGCGTGACCAGCCATTTGGCTGTTTCAGGACGTTCACCGAGCAGGTCGGTCATCCACTCAAAACAGGTTTCCCGTGTATGGCCGTCAAGATAATCGATGATGGATTCGATCAGCTTGATCTCTTCTCCCGTAATTTCAGCTTGATCCCGGCGAATGATTTCCTTGGCTCTTCTGACCCGGCTCCGCACGAGTTCAATTTTCGACCCGCCATTGAGCATATGGGCATTATCGTAATCGGCCCGCTTCTCTTCGTGGCTGAGCACTTCATAGGCTTCATTGATCCGGAACATCCGTTCCTTTGCCGCTTGCCGTTCATGGTGAGGGACGACATCCTCATGATTTTCTTTGACAAATTTCCGCCAGGCATTCTGTATTTCCTTCAGGAGCGCGTCTTCAGGAACACCTAGAATTTGATAGTAGTTGGTTCCGTCAATCATGTTCGGTATCCGGAAAACGCAAATGCTTCAGGAATTTCAATTTTTTTATCCCCAGAGTCCACAGGATGAAACTCTTTTAAGAAACAGAATTTGTGATTCGAGTGTACGACTTATTCACGCCAGTTCACATTTTTTCCACAGATTCCGACATTGACTTACCTGGCAGCCCTCTATATAAAAATCCAAAATTTTTGAACCATTCGCTTTTCAATTTTCCTTTTTGCTTCGCCCAGGGCCACATGCCTCTCTCGCTCATCCTTAGTTCTTCCTTTTTCCCGTCGCCAGGCCATCACCGATATTTCCACACATCAAGAGACCTCCGAAGCCTGCCGGCCAACCGGCTTCTGAACCCTGCCGTGGCAGATCACCGTTTATGGCCTCGAACCGTAAACCCGTCTCTGTATCTTTGAGAGGTTTCTCATGGAAGATGATTTCATTCTTGAACGTTCCACGGTGGCAAAAGATTGGCATGCCCTGGGCTTTTCCTGCGGTATGTGGATTGATCATGCGGGGCGGGAATGGAGTTGCGAACCTCGTGAAACAGAAGAACTCTTGATGGTATTTACAGGAATCGTTGAGGTGGACATTGCGGGGAGGAAAATCCGACCCACCATCGGGGAGGTCATCCATATTCCACCGGGCCTCTCCCATACCATCAGGAATGTCGGAGGCACCACCGCCAAATGGCTCTACGGACAACCCAGAAATGCGGCTCCCTCCTTACAGCCGGTGACGGGGTCCGCCCCTCACATGACGCAGGTCAGCTCATCATCCTTCAACGTACATTCCTGACTGATCACACGAAACCCTCAGCCGGTCTCCGGTTATGGCTCCTGCTTCACGCTCAAGTCTTCAGGGGTCGCATCTTTGGCACAGCGAAATCCGGTCGTAAGGTCCTGGAAATCAACGTTGCCTTTTTTTCTGGATGTCACGCGCAAATTCACCGGTTGATCTTCCCAGGATCCTCCGCGTAACACTTTGGCATCGCCCTCCGCCGGTCCCTTCGGGTTTTTGGCCGGACTGTCTTCATAATAAAACCGGTCATACCAATCGTTGACCCACTCGGCCGCATTGCCGGCCATATGATAGAGACCATAGGGGCTTTTGCCCCCTTCCTTTAAGCCATGGCGCACGCTCATCCCCCTGGTTCCGCTGTTGACGGGCACCAACGTCAGCTTGTAACTCACCCACCCGGTCGTGCCCTGATTATAATTGGCGATATCCACAAACGGCTGCATGTGTCCCCAGGGAAACCGGCGCCCGTCGGTCCCACGAGCGGCCTTTTCCCATTCGGCTTCCGTCGGCAGTCGTTTTCCCGCCCATTGGCAATATTGATCGGCATAATTCCAGGTAATCCCCACTGCCGGCCGATTCCCCAATGCACCGGCAGCCGCCCCATCGTCCCACAGCGGAGGGGGCTCGATACTATAGTCCTGATCGAGGAATTTTTGATACTCGGCCATGGTGACTTCATATCGATCGATCCAATAGGCATCCAACCAGACCGTATGTTCCGGGCGTTCATTTCTGGGGCCGTCATTATCCCCCATCAGAAACTCCCCTTCCGGAATCAGGATCATGGATCCCGGTGGTCCGTCATCCTGGACCGGCCTATCCAACCACGATTGCCCCTTGGCCGGTTCTTCGGCCCACACGGATAGAGCCTGACCGGCGAGCAGAGAAACGATTCCCACCAATGCCATTAACCAGGTACGTGCCATAAATCCCCTCGCCCCATTCATTAAGTGTTTATGAGTGTGTGATTATTCCAACCCCGTTTCCCCATCTGAGAACATTGGCTGATATAGAGTTCCCATTGTATCACCATATTTCATCATGAGGGGGAATGAAGGGGATCGACACATTACCCCTTCACACCGACACCTCATCGATCAATCGATCATCAACACACCCCCCACACACCCCTTAAAAGCACAAAAGCCGCTGAAGAGTTCTTCAGCGGCTTGAGCCATGGCGTCCCCAACGGGATTTGAACCCGTGTTGCCGGCTTGAAAGGCCGGCGTCCTAGGCCAGGCTAGACGATGGGGACGAGTATGATGGTTTCAATGAGTTTTCCACATGACCTGCTGAAGCCGTAGGCGCGTATTGTAACAATGCAGAAAACTTGCGTCAAACCAAATAGTTATTATCGGTGACCAGTGGGCCTATAAGCCGGATTCTGTACCCGGCAACATACATTGCCACCGGGCGATGACCATTTCTCTGGAACCTGAATTACTCCAAGCTTCAAGCAACCTACCCGAGAACGTCGGTCGGGCCAACCTCTCTCTGAATAACGAAAAGGACGGGCCTTTCCGCCGATCAGGATGCGTTCCCCTATTTGGTCTTGCTCCAGGTGACGCTTACCGTGCCGTCTGTGTCACCACAGCCGCGGTGGGCTCTTACCCCACCTTTTCACCCTTACCGGACAGAAGATCACCCTCTGCCTTTGGCGGTTTGTTTTCTGTGGCGCCGGTGTCGGATCGCTCCGCCTGGGCGTTACCCAGCACCTTGCCCTTTGGAGTCCGGACTTTCCTCCCACAGCCTCAACTGCGAGCGGTCATCCGGCCCACTGCTTCACCGATCTTTACATAGTAGGCATGAACATTCAGGAAAGCAAGCCATGAAACCCCGAACTTATTCGGTGCTCTCGCTTTCCAATTGGTTGGCCATATAGAGAATGCGATGGCAATAGGAGCAATCCAACAATTGCTCGCCCCGCCGCACTTCCGCCACCAATTGAGGGGGCAGCTGCAGCCGGCATCCGATACAGACTCCATCCCGCACTTCCGCCACGGCAAATCCCTTCCGAAGCGTTTTCAGGCGGTTGTATCGTGATAATAATGAACGATCCAGACTTTCGGACAACTGTTTTTGCCGTTGATCCAACTCCGCCATTTCCGCCGTCAAATTAGCCGATTGGCTCTCCAGCTTGGCTTTTTCGGTTTCAAAGATTTTTCTGGCCTCCTCGATCTGCTGTTCCAACTCCTGCTTCGCCTTGGCATTCTGATCCAACCGCTCCATCATTTCCAACACCGCTTCTTCCAGGGAATCCTTCTTTTTCCTTGCCAATTCAATTTCAAAGAGATGGGCCTGATACTCCTTGTTCGTTTTCAATTCCGAAAGCCTGGCCCGGATCTTTTGCAGTTGCTCGTCTTGGAGGGACAGGTCCCGTTCGGCATTCCGCCGTTGTTTGCTCAACGATTCTTCTTCCTGTGTAAGAACGCGCAACCGCCCTTGCAGCTCACGCAATGGAGCCTCCGCGGCTTGCAGAAGGTCAGGAGTTTTTTTCTGTTGGTCAAGAATTTGAAAGATGCGAAGGTCAAACTTTTGCAGTTCAATGAGATATTGCAGTTGGGTGTTCACAGATTCCTCAAGCCATTCCTTGTCATGGAGATACCGTTGTTCAACGCACCCCGGCCGTCCATGGGTCCTGGTGGGCCCACCAGGACTTGAACCTGGGACCAACTGATTATGAGTCAGCCGCTCTAACCGTCTGAGCTATGGGCCCGGCGAGATCGTCGTCTTTCTCTTTTACCATAAAGTTCCCGCCGGGAAAAACTCCCCGGCAAATTTTAATTCCGCATTTCATCCATTACCCGTTCAATAACGCTTTCTTTTGGGTAAGAGTCTGAATTTCAGCCAGCAGCGCATCGGCTTCGGCCGCCTGCCCTTCACGTTCTGCGGCTTTCAATCGAAGCGTTTTGGCCGCCAGGGTCCTTTGCAACCATTTTCTTTCCAACGTACGCAAACATCCCAGAATATGCTCAAGCACATCCTCCGTATGTAAATCCCACACGCACAACTGAGAAACCGCAGACTGATAGGCAGGATCGCCGGCCAGATCCCTCAATAAGGCATCCAGGTCCGGCCGGCCCGTGGGATCCAGATACTGATGCATTCGCCGGATAATTTCCTGATAAAGAGGGACGGAAAATTTGTGTTCCTCCAACTGGGGAAGGTGGGCGGACTCCAAGCGACCCTGGAGGAGCAACACCATCAAATCCCGCTCTTCCTCCTTGCCTTTCGGTATCACCTGCACGGAAACTTCAGCCGCCGCTCTGGAAGCGCCGGACGAGGGGGGATTTTTGGATATCCTCAGGTCGGACAATCGCTTGCGAAGCATTTCGGGGCGAATGGCCAGTCGTTCGGAAACTACGGTGAGATAGGCATCTTTTTCAATCGGGTTGGCGGTTTTCTGAAGGATAGTCAATACTTCATCCGCGCGTTTGACCCGGTCTTGGATCGAATCCGGTCTGGTTTTCTCCAAGACCGACGTAATCGCAAAATCCAACAGGGTCGGAGCCTTGGATTCAAGTTCCCGAAACGCCGATACCCCTTGAGACCGGATGAACGAATCGGGATCCTCCCCGCTGGGCAATAGGACCACGCGTACATCCAATCCGGAGTTGATAAACAGGTCCAAAGTCCGGAGGGCCGCGCCCATTCCGGCTGCATCTCCGTCAAATAATAAATAGACCATGGGCACCAAGCGCCGTAATTGATTCACATGATCCGCCGAGAGCGCCGTTCCCAATGGCGCCACGGCATTGAGGATTCCGTGTTGATGAAACGCGATCACATCGAGATACCCTTCCACCACATAGGCGCGTCCCAGCGAGCCGAATGAAGGGCGGGCATAATGCAAGCCATATAATGTCCGGCTTTTCCGGAAGACCTCCGTTTCCGGAGAATTAAGATATTTGGCTTGAGCCTCCTTCTCCAGCGCCCGACCCCCAAACCCCACAATCTGGCCTCGCGCATCACCGATGGGAAACATCACTCGTCCCCTGAACCGGTCATAGATGGTGAGGCGGGAGGCCTGCTCCTGTTCCTTACGAACGGCCAAGCCGGCTTGCACCAATTCCTCCGTTCGGACCCCCTCGCGCTCCGCCCACTGACTCAATCCCTGCCACTCATCGCTCGCAAAACCGACCTGAAAGGTCTTCAAGGAAGCTTGCGTAATCCCCCGTCCCGCCAGATAGTCCCGGGCCGACCGCCCTTGCGGGGAAGCCATCAGATTGTGATGATACCAGGCCGCCACCTTCTCATGGATCTGGAAATATCGTTGGCGGGACAGGGTGGAGGTGGATCGCACGCCCCCCTCCCGCCGTTCCGGCAACGGCACGCCGGCCCGTTGACTGAGTTCACGCACCGCCTCCGGAAAATCCAACCCTTCCTGCTTCATCAAAAAGGTGAAGGCATCCCCTCCCACCCCGCACCCGAAACAATAAAAAAATTGGCGGGCAGGGTTCACGGAAAAGGAGGGCGATTTTTCGGAATGAAACGGACAGAGCCCCTTGAAATTTTGTCCGGCTTTGTTCAGCGTCAGATATGACGAGATGAGATCGACCAGATCCGTTCGATCCAGGATACGTTGGAGAGTTTCCGGAGGTACCCCTCGATGGTCGCGATTCATGGAGCCCCCAATCAAGATGATGAAACGTGCACGACCGTCCGGATGAAATCAGAGCCAGGAAGGAGAAAAAGCCTGCCCTCGCGTCCGACTTCCTCCACTTTATTATGATACGGGAGGGAAGGCTATCGTCGAGCGGCACCCGCCTTTGCGAATCTCATGAAGCCACACTCAGGCTCGGGGATAGAAAATCCTGGGCCGGTCAGCCCGGAGGCCACCCTAAACGACGACCACCCAGAACATGGAAATGCAGATGAAAGACGGTCTGCCCCGCTCCACGGCCGGTGTTGGCCACCACCCGATAGCCGGACTCGGCCACCCCTTGCTCTCTGGCGACTTTGGTACAGGCGATGATCAACCGGCCCAACAGGTCCCCCTCCTGCTCCCCTGTCTCCTCCAGGGATGCCACGTGCCGCTTGGGAATGACCAAAACATGTACCCGTGCCTGGGGATTGATATCGGCAAAGCCCAGGCAATGGTCATCTTCATAGAGTTTTTTGGCGGGTATACTCCCCTCGACAATTCCACAAAAAAGACAATCAGCCATGCCCCCCTCCCTGATCCGTCGTTCGGATTCCCGACTTCCCGAAACGCTTTCCCAATTCCTGTTCTATTTCAAGCGGAGAGATCCCCGCATGTCCCAACAGGATCAGCGTATGGAACCACAGGTCGGCCATTTCATAGATGATTTCCTCCTTGGACCCGTTTTTTCCTGCCAATACCACTTCACCTGATTCCTCGACCACTTTTTTCAACACCCGATCCACGCCTCCCGCCATCAGCTTGGACACATAGGAATGATCGACGGGATGAGATTTCCGATACCGGATCGTTTCATACAATCGCTGAACAATCCCCCCCCAGGCGGTCCCATCCGGCGGCTGTCCGGCCGGAAGGTCTCCAGGCGGTATGGGGGTAAAAAAACAGGACCGGTTTCCCGTGTGACAGGTGGGGCCGACCGGTTGAGCCTTAATCAACAGCGTATCGCCATCACAGTCGATAAAGCATTCCTTCACGATCAATTCGTGGCCCGACGACTCGCCTTTTTTCCATAATCGCTTCCGTGACCGGCTCCAAAAATAGACGCGTTGCGTATTCCGAGTCGTCTCCCACGCCTCCTGATTCATAAAGCCGACCATCAGAACCGTGGCATCCAGCCAATCCTGGACCACGCAAGGCACAAGGCCCTGCCCGTCAAATTGAACATTCAGTGAAGATGGCTGTTCACTCATGAAAACCGAAGCCCTCAATGGTTGCGAGTGGTATGATTCCCTCCCCTTCAGGCGACGGAGGTCGGCAAGAC
>JBDIVP010000046.1:0-16689 GCA_039794325.1 Candidatus Inrsubterrania sp. | reverse complement strand
ATTTCCTCCAATGGCCTGACGGTGGCATCCGGCTTGAGAAACCGGTTCCAGGGGATATTGATTGCCGAGGGAATATGACCGGCCCGCGGCAACCCGTCAATTTCCTTTCCGGCATATTCCTCCACGCTCCTGGCATCGATCAATACCGTCTCCGGATGCGGTGCTTTAATCAGTTTTTTCAGGGCATCTTTATACATGATGAGTTCCGGATGAACGGCAGCGGAAAAATCCCCCGGTTCGGGCTTAACGACTTCATGTTGAAAGGGCCGTTGTTCCTGAATCCATTTGACCCATCCCCCGTCAAGAATTCGGACGCTGGGATGCCCCAGGTATTGGAGCATCCAGTACATTCGGCCTTCATCCCCCCAATTATCGAAGGGGTTGGAATAAATCACAATATCACTTGAATGACGGATGCCCAGGGCCCGGAGGCGGGTTTCAATTCTTCCAACATCCGGATCCAGAATCCCTTTGGCGACCGCGTCAGGATCGCTGTATTCATGCCACGTACTGTGGACAGCCCCCGGGATATGCGAGCTATAAGCCGCCCGGCCTCTGACATCAAGAATAACCAAATCCTTCCGGCCCAGATTTTGAAACAAGGTTTCCGTATCAATAAACATGTTTTCCATCTTCACCCCGGTTGTTATGAAAAAGTTACGACATGCCTTTTGGCGAATGCGAAAACGCCACCGGCCCTGGAGCGGCACAGCCCAAAACCGGATCCTCGTCATGCATATCCAAGTCGGCCACCAATGTTCCGTTCAGGGGGAACTCACGTTCGTAAACCGTAAAGACATAGGGATCGTCCCCCGTTAACTCATATCGTTCCCGTAACATCTGATGTTGCGCATCCGTGAGGATATGATAGCGAATTCGAGTGATCACGCTCCACCCCTTTTCTTCATTGGGAACCCGGTAATCAAAGCTATAATCCCGGCTGGCCAGCGGCAATAAGCGGTTGTCATAGACTTCCCAGATCACCGGCTGCCAGAGGATCCATCGCCCCATAGTGTTCGTCTGCTGTTCCACCATATTTCCAGCCGAATCCTTCACAATAAAATCCACGGTAAAAAATCGATCCGGATCTCCGGTGGGAATCTTGTGGCCGGCTCCCGCATTGATCAACGTCAACGTGAGGGTCACCTTATCGCCGGGGTCAGGGCTGGAGGGATCCGCTCGCACCTGGACGGCTATCGCTTTTTGGATCATGTCCGGATCATGCCCGCCACGCCACAGATGCTTTCGGCCGTATCGAATGGGACTGTCCTTGGCCACCGGCCGCTGGACTTCCGGCATATGACAACTTTGACACGTAAAACCCCGCTCCTTGATAAAAAACTCCCCTTCAGCCTCGGCATAAGTCCCGCAGGGTCCGACATTATAAAACTGTGTCGGTCCCGAAACCACATTGTGACATCGGTAACACACCTGAGTTGTTCGAAACGAAGGGTCATATCGGGTGGGATGGGGGGCGGCGGAATCATCATAAGGCCCCAAAATAACTCCATCCCGAACATGACAGGCCGCACAGGTCACCCCTTCCTGTTGATAGTCGGAATCATACCGATAATTTTGGATTTGAACAGCCTTTTCGACCCGGCCCCGGGGGATGTCCTGAATAAGCGTCGGTTGTTGATTTTCCAGAGGGGTGTGACAATTCAAACACACCCAGACCTGGCGGTCCTTTTTCCAATAGGCTTGAAAAAAAGGATCGGTAAAAGCCTGGGCATGCATGCTGGTTTTCCATTCATCATAAATTTCCTGATGACAACTCCCGCATTCCTCTGCCTTAAGGCTGTTGAGTCCAACGGGAACCTGTTGAAAGGGAATCGCGTGGGCATAATCTTCTCGTAAACCAAAGATCACGGTTGGGCGGATTTCGGTGTAAAAAACATAGATCCCTCCCGCAATAAGCAACAAAAGTAAAATCCATATTCTGATTCGCCAAGGTTTTTTTTTGGCCATACGGTTATCCGCTTGCTAAGGCAAGGAGGTGCTGTTCGACCGACCCGGCCAACGCCGGGAGGTGATATCCTCCTTCCAGACACGACACCACCCGTCCCCCGGCAAAGGACTTAGCGATCCGGAGGACAATCGTGGTCAGCTCCCCATATCCCTCATCCGTCAGATTCATTGCGGCCAGCGGATCGTCACGATGGGCATCGAATCCCGCAGAAATCAGTACGAATTCAGGTTGAAAGGCCTCGGCGGCAGGGACGAGGACCCGGTGAAAAATCTCTCGATATTCATCGTTGCCCTGTCCACCCGGCAAGGGGACATTGATCGTATACCCCTTTCCAGCCCCCTCGCCGGTTTCCGTCGCTCGCCCGGTCCCAGGGTAATGAGGAAATTGATGGATACTAAAAAACAGCACGGATGGATCATCGTAAAAACTGTGCTGGGTGCCGTTGCCATGATGCACGTCCCAATCGACGATCAAAATCCGTTGAAGTCCGTGTTGATGTTGGAGATACCGGGCGGCAATGGCAATGGAATTCAAAAAACAAAACCCCATGGCACGATCGATTTCCGCATGATGCCCGGGGGGCCGTACCGCACAAAACGCCTGATCCACTATACCGTTCATCACGGCATCGACGGCCGTCAAGGCCCCTCCGGCAGCCAGATAGGCTGCGTCCAGCGTGCCGGGAGACATGGAGGTATCAGGATCCAGGTAGGCTTGTCCGGAAGCAGGCGATCGCCGCTCCAGGCTATTAAGATAGGAGGAACGGTGAATCATTTCCACCCACTTCCGTTCGGCCCGGCTAGGGGCAAGATGGTGCAGACGTGACCACATGTTGGAGATTTCGAGACGCCGGCAAATCGCCCGCAACCGGTCCGGAGATTCCGGGTGTCCCATTCCCATCTCATGCTCCAAATAGGTTTTATGGAAAATAAACCCGACTCGTCCCATTCGTATTCAACTCATCATGAAGTTGGCGTGAGAAGGAAACCGGGAGGACCCCTGACTACGCCGTATGATCCCAATCCGGACTCATCATCATAACCAGCTAATCAGGAAGGAAAATCGTGGTTGATCCTAGCATAGGGAACTATCTTAGACAACGCATTGAAAAACGTGGTAGGGTCCGACCGAATCAAATTTATGGAGAGAACGGAGTGATGGCAAACCCAAAAATTGCACAATTCAAAAAAGTTCTTCAAATGGATCCCAACGACGAGACCATGTGGTTTGGCTTGGGGAAAGCCTACATGGGAGACGAAAACTGGCCGGAGGCCGTTTCAGCGCTGCAACGTTGCATTGAAGTGAAACCCACCTACTCGGCTGCCTATTTGGCCTTGGCTCAATGCCTTCGGCAAACCGGCGCCCACCCTCAGTGCCATCAAGTTTGCACAGACGGCATTCAAGTCGCCACCGGCAATGGAGATCTGTTGGTCATCAAACAACTGGAAGAGCTCAAACAGTCACTGCCATAACCTTCTCCACCGTCCAGGGCCTTATCCTTATTCTCGAATCGTCTCATGTACTTCCGTGTTCGTACCTGGTCACAGCACATCCCGAATCATCCGAATCTCACGGGTCATCATGGGATATCGAGCAAATGAATTGGCAACCAACAACCGAATTCGAGGGTTCGGCCCTTCCTGAAAAGGTCTGGTAACCCAATGAACCTGCCGAATTCGAATAGGATTACGTAATTCTTGAGCCGGAGTATTCCAAAAGGTCAGTAGCAGGCCGCTGAATTGAGGCGCCTCGGCAAGAATGCCCACCACCATTCCAGCCAACCGCTGAAGATCCAGAGGCCAAAGGGAGGTTTTTCTTCGATTTTCGGTCAACAGATCGGGAATACTGACCGCCAGGAGCACCGGCGCGCAATACCGCTCCAATTGCTTTGTTTTCTCGGCCATCCGAGCCAGCAATCGCTTGACAAACGCCTGTTCAAAAAAATCATCCCCTGTTTCAAGCAGTATTGCCGATCGGGTAGGAGCCACGGCATGGCTGAGTCCCTGGGCTGACTGGATCACCGTGACTTCTACAAAAAACCGGTGACTCCCGTCATAACATTGCAAATCGGCGGTTCTTCCCACACCCGCTTCCAGAAAGGAAACGGAAAAACCAGCCCGGCTCAGAAAATGTGCCATCTCCACCTCAGCCAATGAGGAGGCGGCATCCATTTCAGAACACCTCTCCATTTGCCGTTGCAGAAACATCAATCGCCGTTGACTTTCTGCATCGGAACATATCGCCATCAAGTCTACCCATTGCCTCCGGATATCCCGATGACGAGATGAAGGATCTTTCTTCATGATCAATCGTATCAAACAACCAAACTCGTCGTGCGAGAACAAACCGGAACCGCAGCCCTGCCTGTGGACAAACCCTACGGCCGCCCCGTCAATTAGACGAAGGCCACGCAAGACCGTATGGCTTCCAGAAAAGAGCCGGAATCAAGATATTCTTAAGGATACGGCCTATGCCTCGACAGTGCCTGGGGGACGTTGGAGTTCCTGCAGGACAAAATATTTGGGAAGAAGCACCGGAAGCACGACACCGATAGGATCCCCCCGATAAATCGTGACGGGTTCGCTTGAAGAAGGCTCCAACTGAAGGAGAAAATTGGTGACAAACGCATCGTAATCGGGAAGGAAGTCATAGAGATTGGGAGTCAGTTTATATTCCTGAGTCTTCACCCCTTCCCAAATGGAAAAAGTGCGTTTGGGGAAATGATAAAAATGATTGGGGATATCCTTCATCATCATCCCTAATTGTTTAGGATAATAAAAACGTATGCCGCAACAAAGCTTGGGATACCCACTATTCAGAATCGAATCGACGTACATCCCGGAAAAGGATTTGTATCCCAACAACCGTTCTTCCGGCAAAATAGGAGGGGATTGCCATTCAAATCCGCTTCCCTTCCTCCGAATTCGACAATCGGCGGGAGAACGAATAAGCCAACCGTACTGCCCCACGAATCGGACCGGCCCACAGTCATCCGGCATGACTCTGTAGCCTCCGGCCGCCAATTCCCTTTGCTGGGGCAAAGACATGCCCGTCAGTAGGGGGCGGTGAGGATGAAAATCCAATTTGAGGCGCTCAGGGGGAAACGCGGTTGAATACTCACGCTCCCAATAAAACACCCACTTTTCGTTCGTGCTGCCTGGCAAAACTTCCATAAAATTAAGATGCTTTGCACCCCCCGCCTTTCAGGGATGCCTCCCCCTCTTGACCATCCCGGCAACTTCAGCCACTCGTTTCCCGAGCGCCTGGGCAGCGGCCATTTCCTTGGCGTCGATACCGGGACTATCTCCTTCCGTGGTTGCCGAAGCCCCGAAAGCCCCGCCGTCGCTCACCACAATCATCTGATTTCCCAACATTGCCGCCAGGATAGTCAGCATGGTCACTTCCTTGCCACTGGAAACCTGGCCGCCGGTGGTAAAGGCCGCACCCACCTTATTTTTCATCTTGAATTCGGGAAATACGCCGAAATCAAACTGCCACCGGTCAAAGAAAGTCTTGATCTCGCCGGACATATTGGACCAATACACCGGTGACCCCACCACCACCGCATCACTTTCAAATAAATCATTGGCGGTCACCTCTCCGACCTTCTTCAGACCAACTCGTGTTCCCGGAACAGATTGGGCTCCATTCACCACGCCCTTGGCCATTTGCTCCGTATGGCCGGTACGGGAATGATAGACGACCAAAACCCTAACGGATGCATCGGACGGGGAAGAAGAACCTTGGGCGGTCACATTTGAAGGACCGGCCCCTACAAACAGGACCAACACAATAAACACCATCCATTGCCAAGAGTCCCTGTTTATCGGAACTCTCCGGAACGATGGGTCGCGAATCAGATGGGTACGATCAAACCTTGACACAACCATCCCCAAAGCTCATCTATCGACGTTCAATTTCTTCATCATACTGCTCCTCCACCGAGACATGGGTCAAAGTTCCCCGGTAATCACATTTGTGACAACGAACCCGCCATTCCTCAAGCCACTTTTCCTGGACGAAGGTTTGCTGGCACTTGGGGCAGACGAACACCCCTCGTACATAATGCACCTGTTTTTTAAACTTCATAAACCCTTCTCCTCGCAATAAGGTAAATTAGGCGCCCTAAGCCTGCCATAGCCCTTTTTCTCTTTGCAACCTTGGAAATTTGGAAATTTCAGGATGTAACCATAGGTCCCCCGTTGGCGGGAGGTGCCAAGCAAGATAATCCCCGCACAGACTGGAGGAAACGGGGGTCCTTGTCTTCCACCTTTCTGGATGCGATATAATTTATAGATGAGACAGGCAAAAAACTTCACGTTCTTTCAAAATGAATCAGTGGGAGTAACGGCTCGCAAGCCGGCGGCAAAAATGGAAGGGATAAATTCAAAAAAATCTCACCGGTTCCCATAAACCCGAACCAAGGAGATGGGGCATGAATACGTTCAGAAAACATGCTGGAGGACCGAATCGCAAGATAATTCAGCGCAGCTGGATCTTGAAAACGGCTATGATCCTGACCGTGGTGATGCCCGGGACCGGCCATGCCCTCGAACTTCTCGGGGAGTACCGGTATGCCATCCAACCGCTGGAAACCCTTGAGACCGCCAAACAAACGACAACCAACAACGCCCTTCGCTTGGCCATCGTCAGATCGGACATGTTCAAGGAAGCCACCGAATCCATCGTCGATCGTCCACTTTTTGAAGGCCTTGTGGACTCCATTATGTCAAGAGGAATAGAAGAGGTTCAGGTCGTGGCCCAACAGGTCCAGGGACGCACCGTGCATACTAAAATCCGGGCGACTCTCAACGAACAGGCGACAAACAGGCTCATCGCCCAAGCACTGAGGGGGACAATGACCGATATCGTGAAGGGTGAGCCGACTGAGCCCGAGGAAGCCAATCAACAAAACAGAGCCCTACGCATCCTTGAGGTCAAAGATGCCCCTCAAGGGACCGTCGCTGTAGCTTTTCAGGCCTTGCGGCGTCTCGATTGGATGAACACCGCCTATTTTGGAGGATTGAGGGATCAGGGAGATATCCTCATTACGTTTTACGATGCGCAAGGCCTTCCCATGCGCACTGATCGCGTTCCGGCACGAATGGCCGGCGCAGACGATCGGCATACACTGGCACCGGGACAAGTCGGCATCCACTATTTTCCCAAACCCCTCGGGGCAGCTTCGTACCAAGTCTGGGTTCCACGATGAGGTCAATCCAACGACGTTCCTGATGGATTGAACCGGCAAGCAACCGGATACAGGTTTGGAGCGAGGGATGAAATTCCGGCCGGCTTTCAAACCTCCAAGGATCAATTACAGGCCCCCCTTTCGCCCGTCCACCCACCTGACATCAACCTGAGAGGACGGGCATGTGAACCTTACCTGCCAAGCTACGATAATAGGGTGGAATGCCACAGGCTTACTGATGACATTCCCTTCGGTTTTTCATGCGTCAAAAGTCCACCTCTCTATGTTCTAGGTTTTTGAGGCCACCTACTTGTGGCTCATCGGCGGTAAATTCACTCCAAATCGTTCCATCCCCATTATGATCGTCAAGGCTTCCGGTGCATGTGTTACGATTTCCTTTTGAACTTCAACCCGCCTTAATTCGATAAACTCCGGAGCCGTGAGGCCCAAGGCCTCCCGAAACGCCAGATCAGCCAAGCCGCGTTGCCGTTCGGCTTTCTCCCGGGCCTCCTCGGCCCTTTCAAACTGCACCATGGTAAGGCGCCGTTGTTCCTGCACAATCGTTTCAGCCGTCTGCTTAAGCACTCCGTCCGGCGGCATTATTCCTCCTATGACTACCCGATTGAGATTCACCGGCAGGCCGATTTTATCGATGACATCGTGCTGCACCCGTTCGGCTATGGCTTTTTGAAGTTTGGGACGTGTAGCCGGATCGGTGGTTAATTGAAACAACTGATATTGCTGGACTTCCTCACGCACAAAGGTTCGGAAGGCTTCCTTGACATTATTTCGATACCAATTGGGGCCAAAGCGACTGATCAACTCAGGTGACTTACCCGGTAACACATTGGCAATCAGAAAGGCATCAAACGACACCGGCGCGTTTTCGGCAGAGATAATATCGAAATGCTCTGAAAATTGGTTGGGACGAAGATCCACTTGAATCAATTCAGTCGTCAGCGCCACGATAGAACGCCCAGGTTTCACCGGCGTCGGATCCACCCCACCATGGCCTATAAAAAACGGTTTTTCCACAAACACACCTTCATGCCCGGCATCAATGGCTTTCAGTGCGCACCCCGCACTTCCGGCATAGACGATGATCCCGGTCACCAGCAGCAACCCCAATCGTCGCACGCGTGTTTGGTCCATGACCAACCTCCCTTTCTGTGGATTCATTTCACTAATTAAAATGGTGATAACCAAGCCGTTCTGAAATCTCCAGGACCCAACAGATTGCCTCGCGCCTCACACTCTCGTCGAGCATCGTCGTCGACGGAGATTTTGAGAAGTGGACACCATCGCGCCGGACTCATCCACACATCTTCCCCTTCTCTTCCTTGCTCCTCCTTTGACGTGACTTCCCGGAGGGGCATGATGATATAATTACTATAACAATTTAGGAGATATTCAGGTAATCAGAAGCTTACCAATAACACGGAGGTGAAGGATGAACCGGTCTTATCCGTGGAAACTGGGTCGAAAGATTCTAGCCTTCCTGGGAGGTGCGGTGTTCCTTACCGGTTGCCAGACCATTGAACTAAGATCGCTTCCTGCCGTTCCGACTCATCAGGAGCTTCCCTATTCCGTGGCCGTTGAGGTGACGAGTTTGAACATCTACTGGGTGGAACCTGGCGCGGCCACCTGGTCCCTTCCGCCTCTCCGGCACTATGTGACAACCCGCCCCTTATCGGCCAATCTGGACAAAAAGCAGTGGCAGAAAGTCCTGACCGAGTACCTCCATGATCGAAAAACCTTCCAACGGGTTGTCAAAACCGGAGAGGAAGCCGATCTCAAACTGGAACTCAGGGTTAATCTCTTTATTGATTCGGGAGCCTCGTTCAAATTCGATTATCATTATTGGGCACATGTTGATGGGGTGATGAAAATTGCCCGATACGACAGGCAAATCATGCAACAGACCGGATTCGGGAAAGCCCAAGGGACCGTGACCCAATCGAGGTCGAAAAACGAAATATTTGTGAATGAGGCGGTGTTTCAAGCCCTCGATGCCATGATCACGAAACTGGAAAGAGCTCGACAATTGAAAGCCGGCTCCCTGGTATCTTAACAAACCGGCTCAAGGTATCCGCTTCCGGGCTCAAAAGGGATCGTTTCTTTACGGGAAAGGGTCATGGCCACCTTGCCTGGGCTATTGCCTTCACACATGCCAAGAGATATGTTCGAATGCAGAGAGCAGCGTTGAAGTCTTTATTTGGCCGGACAAGGAAGATTTCTCTGATGCGTGCGGCTATCGTTCATGTTCCGGACCAATGCCACTGTGAAATCACTCTTTGAAATCGGAAGATCTTCTGGGAAAATACCGGTCATGAACCCGTTTAAGGCGACTCTGCTCGACATGGGTGTAAATTTGCGTGGTCACGATACTGGCATGGCCCAGCATAACCTGCACGGACCGCAAGTCAGCACCATGATCAAGCAAGTGAGTGGCAAAAGAATGTCGCAACATATGAGGCGAAAGCGGTTTAGTAATGCCGGCTCGCACGGCTCTGCCCTTCAACATCTTCCAGAACCCTTGGCGACTAAACGGTTTACCTAATCGTGTCAGAAAAACGGCTGAGGAAGCCCGTTTTTTGAGAAAAGCCGGACGACCCACCTGAAGATAGCGGGTGAGTAGCTGCCGGGCCTGATCACCGATCGGTACGATCCGCTGTTTATCCCGTTTCCCCGTGGCCTGCAAAAATCCCACATCAAGATTGAGGTCGGCCATTTCCAGGACCACGAGTTCAGACACCCGCAATCCAGTGGCATACAGTAACTCCACCATGGCCGCATCCCGAATATCTTCCGGGTTATTCTTGACCGGAAGGGAAAGCAACCGAATCACCTCGGATTCACTCAAAATTTTTGGTAACTGTAGCCACCGCTTGGGCACTCTGTTAAACAGATTGTCAGTCTGACCGGCATTTCCGCTTTGACCGAGCCACTTATAAAACCCTCGGATGGCAGAAAGATGCCGGGCCATCGTGGATGGAGACAGCCCCCTGACCTTCATGCTCTCCAGAAATCGAAGCCAGAGAGATTTGGTCAGCAATCCCGGATCGTCAACCTGGTGTACCAGGAGAAATTGTTGAAATTGGTAGAGATCTCGACGATAGGCGGCAAGCGTATTGGCGGCACATCCACCTTCCACTTGCAGCATGATCAAATAGTGATCAATCTGGACTTGCAGCGTGGTCACGACTTTCACCGGTCTTAACCGGGCCTTCCCCCAAGATCGGAAAGACCCGCATCAACAGGCAGCCAGTCCTCAAATAGACTTCTTGAGATAATCTTTCTGAAAAGCCTTTTGATAATGCCCCAACCTGGTATAATAAATTCGATCGTATTGAATCAATTCTGCAGTACATATTCACACGACATTGCCAACTCATCATCGACAAGACATCATCACCAAAACTACCAGATTTTTTCATTCCGTCCATTTTTAACCTGATGTATTCTCACGCGTTGGCTGCCAACATTCGCCTGACTGTCTTTTGCCTGGCTGCAGGGTGCGCTTGGCTGCTGGCGGGGCTGGTTTTTGTGCCCCATCCGGCCCTGGCTCAATTTGCCGATGCTGCCGATGCCGCCAAACTGGAGGAAATCAAATCTCAACTTGAAGAAGGGAGCAACCTCGACGCCGTTCAATCCCTTGAGGCCCTCATCGATTCCTTTCCTGAGCCCGACATTCTCCAGGAAGCCTATCTCCTTCATGCCACCGCGCTCAAGCAGATGGAGCAGCCGCTTGAGGCCCTCGCCACCCTCAAGCAATTGCTTGAAGAATTTCCCATCTCTCCCTTTCTCAACCAAGCCCGCATTCTGATGGCCGAAGCATACCTGGACCTGAAGGAAAACGGACAGGCTTTAGTCTGGCTCTATCAAGCTCTGGACTATGCCACCGACCCACCCATCAGGATACACATCCTTCGCCTGATTCGAGAGACAGAATTGGCCCATGGTAATCCTCTGGGGGCCATCAAAGCCGCCTTGGAAGAAATGACGTTGGTTGAGCAGGCGGAACGAGTGGAATTGGAACGATTGACACAGACGCTGATCCTCCAGGATTTGGACGAACCGGGCTTACGGGATCTAATCGATAATTTTTCCAAGCGGTATCCGGGAGACCTGGCCACCATCCGGCTGATTGAACTTCATACCGCCAGAGGCGATGAAGTCTTGGCGGAACGGGATATTCGCGGGTTTCTCAAGCGGTTTCCCAATCACCCTTATGCACAGACCGCTTTGGCTCTACTTCAATCCTTTATCCACAAGATCAAGGCCCATTCCCACATCATTGCCGTCGCCCTTCCCTTTTCCGGCCCTATGAAAACCTACGGCATGGATTCCTTGAACGGGATTCGACTGGCCATCGAAATTGCCAGGGAGCAATGGAATCTACCTTCCATCGGGCTGGTGGTTAAAGATACCACGGCATTGAACGCCCCATTACGGGTCGAAATCAAACAACTTCTTGATGAATTTCAGCCACGAGCGGTGATCGGCCCCCTCCTTTCCCGAGAGATCCAGGGAATCGGCCATTTGGGCGACGAATACAACATACCCTTTATTACACCGTCTTCGACTCTCTTGAATGTCAGGCAGTTCGGGTCATTCTGGTTCAGTACAGCCATGACATCCTCCGTTCAGGCCAAGCGGTTGGCAGAGTATGCCATTATGACGCTCGGATATCATCGTTTTTGCATCGTATATCCCCAGACCGCCTATGGACGTGAATTGGCCGAACTCTTTGCCAAGGAAGTGGTACATTCCGGGGGCGAAATCATCGCATCCGAGGGCTATTCCGAAGAACAGACCGATATCGCCCCCCAGCTTCGGCGGATCAAGGAACAAGACCTTGCGCAATATGGAACGATGGAAAAGGAAAAAACCAAGACGGGCGAGGATCGAACCGTGTATACTCCAGGGTTCGATGCCGTCTTTTTGCCCGGTCAACCCGTCCATCTTGCCCTCATTGCCGCTCAATTGGCCTTTTTTGATATGAATGTCCCCATCCTGGGAGGCAATAGCTGGCATAATCCGGAACTGTTCCGGTGGGCCAAGCAGGATCTAGATGGAAGCGTCTTTGTAGACGGATTATTCCTGAACAGTCCGGATCCCGGCATACAAATGTTCGCCCAACGTTATTGGAGTGCATACCAACAAGAACCATCCTTGTTTTCTGCGCAAGCCTATGACGCCGCAACCATGATTCTCGAAACCATTCGAAATGGAGCCCAATCCGGTCAGGACGTGTGGGACCAACTGGTCCGGCGGTACGATTTGCCTGCATTAAGCGGTTTTGCGTCATTCAGCTCCGCGGGCATCCTGAACCGCCGGCTGTATGTCCTGCAGGTCAGTAAACGAACCTTCACCCAGCTTAATTGAGAAGGGAAGGTTGCCACATCGCTCATGGGTTGTTGAAACGTTAAACTATCCTTTCTCGGTCATTCGGGCACAAACGTCACCATTTCCTTCGATAGGCCCCACAAACCAGGAACCTTGTAATCTCCCTCAACCATGGATTCAGTTCCCGCCTTTCTCCACAATCTGTCCTATATGCTGGTTCCCCTCATGGCGGCCGTGGTTCTTCACGAATACGCACACGGATGGGTGGCTCATTTTTTTGGGGACCCCACGGCCAAATCCCTGGGGCGGTTGACGCTCAATCCGGTCCCGCATATTGACCTGTTTGGCAGTATCATCGTCCCCCTGCTTTTATTGTTGGCTCCAGGCGGTTTTGTATTCGGTTGGGCCAAACCCGTTCCGATTGACCCCGGAAAATTGCATAACCCTAGACGGGATATGGCCTTTGTAGCCGTAGCAGGACCGCTGATGAATTTATTCCTGGCTGTCATCAGCGGGCTGGCTTTAGCCTTATTTCTTGCCGTGGACCCATCGCTTCAGGCCAATTGGCCACCCCAGCCGGGCGTCGAACCCAGAACGGATTTGCTTGGCAGAATCCTGGTTCCTCTCACAGCCATGGCCTTATTCTCCATTGTCATTAATACCCTGCTGTTCACGTTCAACCTATTGCCTATTCCGCCGTTGGACGGCAGCCGGGTCATGACCAGCGTCTTACCTCTCAAATCCGCCCATACCTTGAGTCGGCTTGAACCCTATGGCATGTTAATTATCTTAGGCCTTTTTATGATCGACCCGTATGTACCAATCATCAGTACCGTGGTTGGAGGTATCTTTCATTTACTGACCGGCTTTCTCCTGAAAACATTAGTCTTTTAAACACAAGGAATTTTCAAGTATGGCTCCACGTGTCTTAAGCGGAATGCAACCCAGCGGGTTAATGCACCTCGGGAATCTTCTGGGCGCCCTGGAGAATTGGAAGACATTACAAACCCAATACGAATGTTACTTCTTTGTTGCAGACTGGCATGCCATCTCGACCAATTACGCCGACACCAGCCGGATCAAGGAATTCACACGTGAACTGCTTATTGATTGGCTGGCCTCGGGTATCGACCCGGATCGCGCCACAATCTTCGTTCAATCCAGCGTCCCAGAACATGCCGTCCTTCACCTGTTACTTTCCATGATCGTCCCTATTCCCTGGCTCGAACGGAACCCCACCTATAAAGAAAAGCAGGAGGAAATCAAAGAAAAAGATCTTTCCACCTACGGGTTCCTTGGCTATCCGGTCCTGCAAGCCGCAGACATTCTTCTGTATAAACCCGATTTCGTTCCGGTCGGCAAGGATCAGCTTCCCCATCTCGAGCTGACACGGGAGTTGGGCCGGCGATTTAACAATCTCTATAAACCGGTGTTTCCCGAACCCAAGGAACATCTCACCAAATTTCCCAAGGTCCCGGGGACAGACGGTCGAAAAATGAGTAAAAGCTACCACAATACCATCAACCTGTCGGATACCGAACCAGTCGTCCGCCAAAAACTTAAAACCATGGTGACGGATCCGGCACGGGTCCGACGGACCGACAAGGGTAATCCCGACGTTTGTCCGGTTTTTGATATTCACAAAATGTATTCTTCCCCGGAGGTCATCAAACAAATCGATCAGGACTGCCGGACTGCGGCAATCGGCTGTATTGACTGCAAACATCAATTGGCGGATGCCATGGTCGCACGGTTGAAGCCCGTGTGGGAAAAACGGGCTGTCCTGACCGAGCAACCGGAGCAGATCCATCATATTGTGGAAGAAGGGCAAAAAAAGGCTTCCCGCATGGCCAAGCAAACGATGGCGGAGGTCAAGGAGGCCATGAATATTTCATGAAAAGTGCAATCCCAGGTTGGCAATAATTTCTCTCTCCGGTTAATATAGGGCTGTCAACATGAAAAAAAGCCCGGAAAACGGCAATTATCCATTCTTAAACATTAGGTAAGCGAACAATCAGACCATGAGTATTCGAGTTGCTATCAACGGATTCGGTCGTATCGGAAGAAATTTTCTTCGGGCAAGCTTTCAAGACCCCGAAATTGAGGTGGTGGCCATCAATGATTTAACGGATTCCAAAACATTGGGCCACTTATTGGCTTATGACTCGGTTCACGGGCGATTTCAACAGGATATTCAGGTCGATCACGATTCATTAACGATCAATGGAAAGCGGATCGCCATCTATGCCATCAAAGACCCTAAATCCCTGCCATGGAAAGACTGCAACATTGATTTTGTTATCGAAGCGACAGGGCGGTTTACGGATCGACAAGGCGCGGGACTCCACCTCACCGCCGGAGCCAAACGAGTCATCATTTCCGCTCCGGCCAAAGACCCCGACGTGACCCTGGTTTTGGGAGTCAATGAATCGACCTACGACCCTCAACGGCATACCATTATTTCCAACGCCTCCTGTACCACAAACTGCCTGGCCCCTGTTTCAAAGGTCCTGTTGGAGGAATTCGGCATCAAGCACGGGTTCATGACAACCGTCCATTCCTATACCAACGACCAACAACTTCTTGACCTCCCCCATAAGGATTTGCGGCGGGCTCGGGCAGCTAATCTTTCAATGATTCCGACATCCACAGGAGCCGCCAAGGCTCTCCATCTGGTGATTCCGGAACTTAAAGGCAAAATGGACGGAATGGCGATTCGGGTACCGACCCCCAACGTCTCCCTGATCGACTTATCCGTCGAGGTGGAACGGGATTGTGACGCCGCTGCCGTTAACGGCGCATTTCAAAAAGCCGCCCAAGGGCCATTAAAGGGATACTTACACGTTTCGGAAGAGCCTATTGTCTCCTCCGACCTTAATGGATGTCCCTATTCAGCCATTGTGGATTCCCCATTGACCTCGGTTATGGATCATCGATTGGTAAAGGTGTTTGCCTGGTATGACAACGAGTGGGCCTATTCATGCCGTCTCCGGGACTTGATCAAGGTCTTGGCTCACCGGTCATAATCCCAAGGCCATCCCTCCGTTAGTGGGAGGGAATATTACGGGGACTGCAAAGGGAGCCATGAAACATTTAACCAAACAGACCATTGATCAGATCGACCTCCACCACAAACGTGTGCTGATCCGGGTCGATTTCAACGTACCCTTGGATGATTCAGGTGAAATTACGGACGATTCGAGAATTCGGGCCGCCCTTCCCACCATCAACCGGGCCATTGATGAAGACGCAATCGTCGTTTTATGCTCCCACCTCGGGCGCCCCAAAGGTACATACCAAAAAGAATTCAGCCTGGCTCCCGTCGCCCGCCGATTGCAGCGATTATTGAACAAACCCGTGCAATTTACGGAAGACTGCATCGGTCCTTCCGTCGAGGATATCGTCAAAAAGGCGGCACCGGGAGACGTCATCTTATTGGAAAACCTCAGATTCCACGCCGAAGAGGAAAAAAACGACGAAAACTTTTCAGCCCAATTAGCCGCCCTGGCCGATGTCTATATCAATGAAGCCTTCGGCACCGCCCATCGCTCGCATGCCTCAACGGTTGGGATTACCAAATTTGTTCCGGTGTCGGCCGCAGGCTTTCTCATGAAACGTGAAGTCGAGGCACTGGAAGGCACGGTCGAAAATCCCGTCCGTCCCTTTGTTGCCATTCTTGGCGGAGCCAAAGTTTCCGGGAAAATCGGGGTCATCGAAAACCTGGGGAAAAAGGTCGACAAGGTCATCATCGGCGGAGGCATGGCGTTCACCTTCATCAAAGCCATGGGATACGAAATCGGAAAATCCCTGGTGGAAGAGGATATGCTGGATTTCGCCAACCGAATTCACGCCCAAGCCAAGGCCCAAAAAATAAAATTTTATCTGCCCGTCGATTGTGTCGTGGCTTCCAGCTTGGATGTGGACGCCGAAACCAAAATCGTTCCCATACAGGAGATTCCCAGCGGCTGGTACGGATTGGACATTGGCCCCGCCTCGGTGACCCTGTTTCGGGAAGCGGTCCAAAACGCCAAAACCATCCTATGGAACGGACCCATGGGCTTGTTTGAGCGGGATGCCTACTCACAAGGGACATTTCAGTTGGCCCATGCGGTGGCCAATGCCTACGCCAAAACCATCGTAGGCGGAGGAGATACCGCCCTGGCGGTCCACCGGGCCGGAG
>JBDIVP010000045.1:0-17054 GCA_039794325.1 Candidatus Inrsubterrania sp. | reverse complement strand
TTGATCGTGTTGATCAGGCTCACCGCATCCGCGCCGCCGCGCTTGGCGGCCTCGGCCGGATAGAGGATATTGGTGATGTTCGGCGTCAGCTTGACGATCACCGGCATCCGCGTGTTGGCCTTCCTTTAACTGCGACAAATACTCAGCCATTTTATTAACCGCGCCGGCACTTAATTTCACGCCAAAATCTTTCGGCATTTGATTATCCGGAAAATCTTTTACCACATAAATACTGGGATCCAAAATCGATTCGACAATATACTCTCTGACCGATTTTGCTCTTCCCTTGTATTCAGGATCTTTCATTCGACTAGGAGCATTACTTCCTTCGTACAATACCGGCCCGACCTTTCCTGTTGCCCCTTCAATTCCAGGAATGGTATGACATCCGGGACACCCGGCCTTCATGAACAACTTGTCCATAGGCTCGCTCCCGTCCGCCAATACTCCTCCAGCTGGGCCAGCTTCTTCTTCTGCTCCTTCAGCCGGCCTATCAGCTTCAGGAATAAACTTTTCATAGGCGGTTACAATATCATCATAACTCGGGGCGTCTTTCCCTTCACGAACATACATCCAAGTATCAACCGCAGCCAACTCACCTAAAGTTAAGGATATCGGTGGCTTATGAATTTTCGGCATTGGGCTTTCCGTATCATTAGAACCTTTAACCCCGAAACCAGGAACCACATAGCAGTTCGGGCAGGCATGTGATTCTGCAATATACTCCAAGGCGTTTGTCGCTGTTCCTGAACCAGGGAAGGCCTCTTTTTCCACCGTCGGCCGTGAAGCCGGATCATTCATATGGTAATTGGGTTCTTTGAGTCGTTGCTCAGAACGATCAGGAACTCCAAAGAGGTTCGGAGCCCGTTCACTCAAAAACCCCTGCTGAAAACCATGGCAAAGAGGACACTGCCCCTTTCCAATTGCCCCCTGGGTTTTACTTTGACCGATACCACCAAAAATAATCTTTTCACCTTCGTCAGCTAATTGATCGGCAGACATACTCTGAAAGTCCAGTTTTACTTCTGGTGGGGGGAAACCTCCCTCCACTTGGGGGAGCCAATTACCATACCCGGAAAGCGCGGCCGCGACGAAAAACATAAACCCCCCGATTTTCATTAACGCTCCGATGTTTGGGAAGTATATTCCCATAATAAAAGCCATTACCGTGATCATGACCAAAGAAACCGGCAGCAGTCGGCTTTCACCATAGAAATTATTTTTATAATTGGCTATGGCAATGAAAACCAAAAACGCACACAACATACCGATCATGGTCTTAAATGCAACCTTCTTTTTCTCCTCTGGATTAGGGAGACTTGCCTGCATATACAACAGCAGTCCAATGAGGAGCAAAAAGACCGGCCACCCGATACCAATTGCCTCTAAAATTAGTTCAACCACCTTGACAATCCTCCAATGTGGGGCCGGCTTTCCGGCCCCATGTTTTTAATCCAATTTTAATTAAAATTAATGTCCTGCTGCAGGCTGTGGAGAGGGGGTGCCAGGAACCGGCTGAGTAACCGGGCCCGTAACTGGCACCTTTTTAACCCCGAGGGTTCCAAGCCAGAACACAAACATTATACTAATCCAGAAGAACAACACATTGAACGAAATGACATTCGCGGCAAATCCGATGGTATGGGTATAGGCCCATGGCGAATTATCCCTCATGATCTCATTGACATGCCAGAACAACCTTACCGATGACCGAATATAGCCCATCAGCCCCATCATCCATGTAAATGCCGTTGCCAACATAATCAGGGCATATTGAGAACGAGGAGCAATCTTTCCCCACTGAATCGGACCCAATTGCTTTGCACCTTTCAACATTGCCAAATTCAACGGTGTCATAAGAATGAGACACGACAATGTGCCTGCCACCTGCGGAACCGACAAGCCGATTCTCACGTTTGCAGGTATGAAGTACCCATAGCAAGCCAGCCAAACGTTATTTAACTGACCAACAAGGAAGAAACATCCCATAAAGATATTTCCAAACTTTGCCCATTTTACGGTGGGAACGCGATTCCCTCGCTGATACCAGATAAAGCTCAAAATGGTTGTCATGATAATGGCGTTAATACCACCATTTTTGGCTGACATAACCCCATAATTTCCCAACACCGGATGCTGCTGACCTCCCATGGCTTTGAGCTCTGCCGGGGTCATAACAATTGTGTGTGGAGTTATAAAGATAACCAAGCCCACGACAAGGATAAACACCAGATATTTAATATACCTTTGGAACCTTTCCCCGCCAGTCATTCGACCCAGGGCTTGCCAGAGATAATAATTGGTTGTCAAAAATAAAATCCCGATCATGGTAGCCTGAATAATGAACAACCATGCCAACAGACCTCCCATTAAGGTAATTCCCATCTGCTGCCGATAGGCATACACTTCCCGCATCAACCAATAACCGGCAAATGGAAGGGGAATCAAAAATGCCACCCCCAAGCTCATGGCGATATACCCCATCCAGTCGTAGTGAGCCCGTTCTTCATCTGTCTTGGAAGACAAAAACCGATAGGCCGCGTAGGCCGCCACCACACCACCACCGAAGGCCATATTACCTAGAATTCTATGAACATTGAGTGGATTCCACAGCGCCGTATGAAGGGCATGCCAGATATTCCCAAGGTAACGGCCCTGCTCATCGACACCTGCCGGGGACATCATGAAAGCAATCCAAGAATTGGCCAGGAACATCAACACAGTCCCGATCACATTCAAAACCACAGACATACTTACATGGATCCACTTCAACACACCCTCTTTCATTTTGTCCCAGCCATAATAATAAATGTAGAGGGTCCCACTCTCCGCCACAAACATAAGCGCATAAATATGCATAACCGGTCTGAAAATGCTGGATAGATAACTAAAGAAGGTGGGATAGAGAGTTAGGAAGGTGAAGATAAGAATTCCACCAAGGATGGCAGTCAAGGAGTAGGCAGTCAGGCTGATCTTAATAAAATCATAAGCCAACTGATCGTATTTTTTTGCCATCGCTTTGTCTTTTGAAACCAACCCCGCAAACTCAATGCACATACAAAAAATCGGGACCGCCAACACAAAGCTTCCGTAATAGAGGTGCTGCTGATTGGCAAACCAGAGCAACACGCGACTTTCAAAGTTGTACCGGGGGTAATGAGTCTCATTATCCTCAGTCTTCGGTGCCGGCATTCCAATCGCCGGCCCCTCCGTCTTGTAGTAAACGTCCCGCCCCATCTCGATCTTCTCTTCCTCTTCCCCCTCTCCCGCAGCTTTTTGAGCCTTCAGCACCTCGGGCGGTGGACCACCAGCCGGAGCACCCCCTCCACCGGCCAAAGCCGGAACCGCCAAAATAATCGGCAACAAAAGCATCCCGCCCATCACTACTAGGAGCGATGCCGCAAAAAACCGCTTGTTGTTCCGGGTCATTCGAGTGAACAGGCGACCCATTGACCTACCTCCTTGTAAAACGTGTTAGTTTAAATCGTGAAAATTCAATATTCATAATCGGAATGCCGATAACGATAAAGCCAAAGATCCAGGCTCTACCGGAACATATAAAAATAATCCAAGCCTTGCGCATCCATTAGAAGATAATTCAAAGCCTGGAAATATATGAAACAAACAACCAACGAAACTATGGTGTAGACAAATGTCATATACCCCCCCCTCCTTCACTTACAAATCATAAGTTTTATTTTCATTTCAGATAACTTCAGCAAGGGCACTGTATGCCTGCGAACCAATAAAAAAACCACATACTTAAGGCACATGTGATGTAGAAAATCGCCTTTCCAATTTTCGTTTCCAACTCAGTTGCTTCTCTAACCGGTCCAGCATCAGCCATTTCAATTCACCTCTCTCTTGATAAAGTTTCCCATTGAACCTCAATAGATTCACCTAAACTATTTCATTGACATGTTCCAAAAAATCATGGTAATCCATTTTTATTGTTCACTTAGAAATGCAACAAAAGGGAATATCAATGCGCACCAATGCAAAAGTGTTCGACATTATAGTTTTGGCTGGAATGGTTGTCAATATAATCCTGGCCGTCTTCCTCATTCTCTACTACTTTGATTTTCTTTAGAAATTTCTCATTCTTGGGCCTTGGATTCTGCCTCGTTTTCAGGGTGGCTTGAGCTGGCACACCTGAACCCGATGGTTTCATCGCGGAAGTCAGGGACCATGAAACTTCTGTTGGTTATCCTCAAATCAATTCCGCGGCTGGTATACCCACCTCCTCGTAAGGTCTTGTAGGTGGATGGTGCACCTTTTCTTTCTGACGAACGTTGTGGATCCTGCCTATAAATGTCTTCCTCATACCAATCCTCGACCCATTCCATGACGTTTCCTGCCCCATCAAAGACACCATACACGCTTTTATCTTTTGGAAAGGATCCCACCGGGGCCGTTACCTGATATCCGTCCCCATCACCCGAAAAATTAGCTGGGAATTGCTCTAACCCATCCCCCCATGGCCAAGTTCGCCCATCAGGACCCCGCATGGCTTTCTCCCATTCCTTTTCCGTTGGCAGACGCTTTCCTTTCCATTCGCAATATGCTTCAGCATCGTGCCAGGAAACATAGGTTACCGGCTGACTTGGACCACGCATGGCTTCCAGACTTCTGGCATACCTTGACGGAGGACCTGGAGAACGATGCCCTGTCGCTTCCACAAATTCCAGATATTGCCGATTCGTGACCTCATATTTATCAATCCAAAATGTCTCCAAAAAGTCCACGTGCGCAGGCTTCTCATTGTAGCCCCCCTCATCACTACCTAAAATAAACTCCCCTGCCGGGATTTTAACCATCTCATCCTCACGAAAAGAAAAGGAGGGATCTCCCCCTCCCATTTTATTTTTATTTTTGTGAGCATCCTCCTCTTCAGGTAACGAAGACACCAGACGGTCATTTTGCTCTGGAGAAGGCGTTGAAGGGGAATCAGTTCCTTTAAGGATGCCGATGACAGGCAAACTCGTCAGAAAGAGTACCGCTACTAAAAAAATTAATTTAAACCGATTATCCATGTTGATTTAACTATTTTGGCAATTCCAGGAAATCCAACTACTGCACATAACCGGGGAGTGAATCACAGAAGGGCTAGGCTTGGTAATCCCCTGCAAGCCTATTGCCCCGATCCAGCAGAGTCTGCAGGAGGATCTTGAGCGCACCGAAAACCTACCGTAGCATCCGTTCTCCACATTTTTGCCGAAAACCGCTTCGTAACCCTGGCGCCTAAACGGGACTCCCGCCATGATCCTCCTCGAATCACCTTATAAACATCCTCCCCCTCCGGACCCATGGGATCTCTATACGGTGATTGTTGATAATAATCCGCAGCGTAATTATCCATCACCCACTCGGCGGCATTCCCAACGGCGTCATAAAGCCCAAAGGGACTCCGTCCAACTTCAAAAGAACCGACGGGAGCCAGGTACTTGAAATTATCCTCCTCTCCATCCACATTGGCATAGGGATAATCAAATTTATCACCCCAGGGGTAACGACGCTTACTCTCCCCCCGCGCAGCTTTTTCCCATTCAGCCTCAGTCGGCAATCGCTTTCCGGCCCAGCGGCAGTAAGCAAACGCATCATTCCACGTAACTCCGACCACCGGGTAATCCGGATTGACCAACTTGGAGATATCATCTTCAAAAACCGGAACTTTCGGTTTTTCCCGTTTGGTCATACTTGAAAAACGCTCATAATCCGACTGAGTGACCTCTTTTAAATCGATATAAAACGTCCTTAAATAAACAGGATGAGGCGGACCTTCGTCCGGATCCCCATCTGAAGCCCCCATGGTAAAGGGACCTTCGGGAATCTCCACCATCTCTCGATTATCATCCCCGACAAGCGTTTTATACATTGAAAAATCCTGTGTCGGTAAAGGTTGAAGCACACGGGCTTTAGCCGGCTGTCCGGCGGAAATCGCTTCGAGTTCCTGCTTACTCTTATAGGTTTCATACAGAAACATTACGATCATCATAATAAAAGACCCGAACACGAAAATGATCGACCCAATCAGCACATTCCGATTTTCCATGATATTCCTATTATACTGATTTTTTGGTGGGCAGCCCTTTTTCCCGGGCCGCCCCATCATTCATCAACTCAAGGGGCAGGGTTTTCCGGTTGATTGACAACAGGATTCATCGTATCGACTTTCCTTTGTCGGACCACATCCACCAACATGGAAATCCAAATACCCAGGAACCCGCCCATGGCCGCCCCGGAAGCCGCACCTACCGTTATTGTTTCGGCTCCACCTAACACCCACGCCAGCAGCCCCCCCAACATTGTCCCAACGGCAATTCCCAGAAAAAGTTGCCGCCCGCCTAAAAACCCGACGCCTGCGCCCAACAAAACCCCGAAAATAACGGAAGGATATAGGAAACCCTCTCCCATAAAAATTCCGATAAGGGTTCCCACGGTCCCCAACATGGCAATCCCCAGAATGACATCAAACACCTTTGATGGCCCCATGCTCCACCCCCTTCCATGCCCCGCCGTCGGACCCTACTTTCTGAAAACCTGAATCGACCCAAAATCCACTTCAACCCCCGGACCTCCCAACAAGGAAATACCCCAGGCTTTCTTGGCGGGCTCATGATTGTGAATGTTCAAAAAATCCTCATACACATTAATCCGCTCTTCCACCCATTCTCCGATCGGTTCAGCCCCGCTGCGAATCACCATTTCCGTCGAGCTGAACATCCCCCCGTCTTTGACATGCCCAACGGGCAAAGTCGTACTCCAGACATACTTGGTATTCACCGGGACGAATATAAAGTCCACATCCAGAGAAGGATAAACAGCGGCAATAAATTCTGCAGTCTCAGGCACCTGCCGGACACGCCATCGCCAACTTAGAATGGGGTATTCCCTGGGATCCCAATCAATGTGCTTGGTATAGACTCGTTGGTTCGCATTCCTGGCCGCTAAAAAATATTGCCCGTCTTCCTGCTGGATGGCATATGTCTCATGAGCCGTCACCGTACTGCGTTGAGCCTCCCAATTTTCCGGAAACCCTTTTTCGTCCGGATGCGCAAAATCCGCCAGGATCATCCCGCTTTGGCCAGACTCTTGAGCAAGGATGCCGGAGAATCCCATGAGGTATCCACCGACATCGATCAAAACAATAACCTTCACAAGGAGGAGGGCTATGGATTTCAGCCCATCCCCCGGACAATAACGCGGAAATTTTCCATTCATGCTGATTCCTCTTGTGAAAGAACCTGAACGACCGGACCCGGCCTTGCCATTTCTTGGAGACGCTCTTCTGCAGGACGCTGATCCCAACGGCAAATCCAAAACACGACAAAAACCGAAGCCCAAAATAAGATCATATTGAGCGTGACCATCTTTGCGGAAAACCCCAAAGACGGGGTAAAAGCCCAGGACGAAAGATCAGGCATGATTTCATGAACATGCCATTCCAAGCGTCCGGCCGAACGAATATATCCCATCAATCCCATAACCCAGGTGAAGGCGGCTGCGACCACGAACAAAGCGACCATCCCTCTGGCCGGAATACGCCCCCATTGCACCGGTCCCACCACCCCGGCCTCCTTCATCATGAGGCGGTTGATCAAAATACCTCCCAATACAACGGTTGCGGTGGTCATTCCCTGCGGCAGAGACAGTCCCACACGGACGTTCGCAGGAATATAAAACCCGTATATCGCCAACCAGATAATATTGGCCATGCCCACACTGAACAGCCCAAACAACAGAATATTCCCCCAGCGGGTCCAGGAAACCGTTACCACCCGATTAGCCCGCCGATAAAGGATATAACTCAAGCCGGTCAAACAAATCATGAGATTAATCGCCCCATTCTTGGCCGACATCACACCGAATTGGCCGATGACCGGATGTTGGGCCGCGCCCATGGCTTTCATCTCACTGGGACTCATGGCAATCGTATGGGGAGTAAACCACACCAGAAAGCAGCCCATCAGTCCGAATACAATAGCTTTGAAATAGGGGTGGAACCGTTCGCCCCCTTGAATGCGCGATAAGGATTGCCAGATGTAATAGTTGATACCCAAAAACAAAACTCCCACACTGATGGCCTGAATGACAAACAGCCAGGAAAGCAATCCCCCCATCATCGCGACACCCATTGTTTGTCGAAACTCAAATACGGCCCGCATCAGCCAATATCCAGCTATGGGCATGGGAAGCAGCGCACAAACCATCACCACCGTGAAGACATAGCCGACCCAATCGTAGTACGCACGATCTTCGTTTGACCGTGCCATAAAAAAGCGGTAGACCGAATAGGCCACCACCACGGCGCCTCCGGACATAATATCAGCTAAAAAACGGTGAGCGTTCATGGGATTCCACAAGGGAACATGCAACAGATGCCAGACATTGCCCAAAAAATTTCCCTGAGCATCTATTCCTGACGGGGCCATCATGAACGAAGCCCAGGAATTGACCATCAGCAGCAACACAACTCCGATACTATTGGAAATCACACCGATCGACATATGCACCCACTTGGCCACGCCCGTCCTTAAATGGTCCCAGGTATAAAAATAGATCGCCAGTACAAAGGCCTCAGCCACGAATACTGCCGCATAGACCGGTACCAGGGCCTTAAACGTAGCCCCCATGTATCGCATGAAAGACGGATACAGCCAGATAAAAGCCCCCAACGTGAATACCCCCAATAGCGCCGTAATGGAAAGGGCGGCCAAGGCCACCCGCAAAATATCATGGGCCAGTCCATCATATTGACGCCGGGCATGCGGAGCTTTACGTGTCAACCCGAGGAATTCCAACAATAAACTGAAAATCGGCAGGGCCAGAACAAATCCACCGAAATAGGTGTGTTGCTGTGTAATCATCCACACTACCAATCGATTATTCACATAGGGAATGTCGGCATATTCCGATGAGGTCTCCTTAACTGACATCCCTTGGGGTGCGCCGGGCGTTTGGTAAAAAATATCGGTCCCCACTCCATCAGTCCCATGCGAGGCCGACGAAGGATCCGAAGCCCAAACCAATCCTATTGTCATAAAACACAGCACACCCACCATGCCCATGCCCAGCAATCGTTTTGTCATAACATTTTCACCGTTTATTGATCTGGATATTTTGCGAAGCCGGCATATCCGGGAACTCCCTCAAGGCCGATCCGGCTTTTGAATTTTGCAGAATTCCCATAACAAAGGGACAACGCTGGATTGACTCCGGGATAGCCAAGGTACGTTCTTCCACGGATTTTCGCCATCCGAGAAAGTGCATATAGGCAGCCATTATTAACCCCGTGAGGCCGGCCAGGACCTGAAATTCCCCTTGCGAAACAGGAGTCGCCTGAAAAACGAAAACCGATATTCCCCACAATACCAGAAAGTAGGTAGCCGAAAAGGTAAATGCCGGCCATATCCAGAACCACAAAGCACTCAGCCACCTGACCTGCCCCGCCGAATCCTTCTCTCCGCTCATAAAACGCCCTTGACCATCCCAAAATGCCAGGAGAGTTACCGTGCTCAGCACCAAGGACACTCCGATCGATTGAAAGATCGGCTGCATCTCCGATGGGCCCAATCGATAAATCACCCAGGAACCTAGGAGGCCGGCCATCAGGCTCAGCCCACCCCAGGTAGCGACTGTCCGAAGATTCCGGGGAACCCACTCCCGGAAAGATTTCCCATCAGGAAAGGTCGGGACGGGAACCCCTTCCCGAACCTTCCGTTGGACATGTCCGATTTCAAAAGCATCGCGGGTTACCGAAGTACAGGCGATAATGATGGCCATCATGGCCGGTCCCTCGGGATGCAATAAAAAATCATAATTCACAAAAATCTGGAGAAGGGACAACACCAAAAGCGACAACTGCATGCCATAGACAATTCCTATCCATCCGACCAGCCATCCCCAACATGATACCCCGTCCTGACGAACCGATTCGAAAAACGGAAGGCCGCGACCTTTTTGAAAAGACCAGACTGCCGCCATGGCCGATAGGGAGCCGCTCAAACCCAAGAGCATGAAAGGATCCGAAAGAGGCAGGACCATCTTCAGGAGACGATAAATCCCGAAGGCCACCAAACCCGGAACCAACATCACCCAGCGCTTCCGCTTGCGAACCGGCGTATCGGTAACCAAGGCATTCAACTGGGGCAATACTCGTAATGAAAGACGATGCAACATAAAAAGGCGCCTATTCCGAAATTTGAGAAAAAGGGAGTCGCCTACTGAATTCAGTCACGACTGGCCGCCATCCCAAAATATCGGGACTTCAGTTCTTCCATCAGGGCAATCGTAACTTCCGGCATGTGGCGATCAAGAGCGGTGCGTTCCAATTCAATTTTGGCCATAGTCCGAACCGAGGCAGGCACTCTTGCCAACCGTCTTTCCGCCTCCGGGCTCCACGCAACCGCCCCCTTATTCCTGGCAGTTACGACCCTCCCGTGTGTTATCAGGAGTTGTCTTTCTTGTCGGGCAAACCTGATGACCTCGTCCCGCACCAAGGGTACAGCATAGGGAGGAAGGCGCGTGAGCTGATAGTCGGCCTCATCCGTCCACAACACATCATCCAGTATTCCATCGAAGTCTTTGGGAGTTCCTTCCGCCCCAATGCGAGTTTCACAGCCTGAACACCGCCAACCGATCCACACAGTCTCCGCCTCGGTCTCTTCGATCGTATCGACCTCCATGAGCCTGCCACACCGGCATTGCACCATGACCTACCCGATTTTCCCCGGATACAGAACATACAGCATGGCATACGTGACCGTTCCAGTCACAAACAATACACAATAGATCATCATGGTGAACACACCCAACACCCGATGACGCCTGGCTCCGTTCGGCCAAATCCGCTGAATGGAAATTTCAATACCAAAGACAATCGCAATCAGAATGATGAGCCCAAGATAGACACTGAATTTTCCCATGGAAAACCCGGAAGTCATGACCCGTGACAAAAAGAACAGCATGACGACCGTAGTAATACTCCCCAAAATAACCGCAATTCGACGCCCGGACGTTTGCAGCAGGGCATCCTTTAACACCCGTCGGCCATCGACAAAGGTCTGCGACCGGAACCCCAGCACAATCATATAAATCGCCATGATCAACCCAATGACCACCAGCAGAATATGCACCGTCAACAATGGAACAAAAACGTTGTCATACAGGTCCTGGGAACCTCCGAATCCTTCCTTCCCTTCAAACGCCAACACGCCCAAATTGCGGAAAAGATAGTAACTGGTAAAAAACGCCAGCATCGCCACCATCCCGCCCAACATAAGCCAATGATGATGGTTCGCCTTATGTTTCCGTGCCTGAATCCATCCCACCACAAATAAAACCGTAAAAAAGGTGGCCATAATCTGACTCAAATCGGCTCCCACAGTGGCATGCGTACCGAAGAAGCCTGGAGTTCGTAACCATTCCGCCATAGTGTTGTTCCTGTCCTCGTTTATTTAACACCCTGAACCATCGCACACGGTTCAAGTTCTTCTATACGTGTAAATCCCGACTGCTCCATCCACTGCCGGCATTCTTCAATGGTGAAACATTCACCCCGCTCGGTGTTTACCAGAATATGCACGGCAAACGCCGTCGTCCAAGCGGGACTGGTTCGCGAAGGATCCAGAAACCGGTCTTTGATAATCAACCGGCCTCCGGCAGGCAAATGGCGATAGACTTTTTCCACTACCGCCGCATTGGTTGGACCGTCCTGATAATGCAGAATATCCGACATCAGGGCTACATCAAAGGTCCCCTCGAAATCATCCACATGAAAATTACCAGGTTGCAATGAAATCCGGTCACTCAACCCCGCTTTTTCTACATGATCCCTTGTCACGGATAACGTCTGTGGAAGATCAAACACCGTTGCGGTTAAGTGTGGATAAGCCTGACAGAAGGCAATGGCATTCGTTCCCGCCCCGCCTCCGACATCCAACATTCGCTCGGTCCCCAGCAACCCCAGACGTTGGGCCAAACCGATACCACTCCCTCTTCCAATGCGATCCAGAACCGTCAGGACCTGGGCTCCCAATTCCGGTTGTGTTTCAAAAAGATGCTGCTGAACGGGCGATCGTCCTGTTCGAATCGCCGATTCAAGCTTCCCCCAATGATTCCATTCCGCATCATGGAGAACCAGCAAATGTCCCACGTAATCCGGGCTATCTTTGACTAAATGCTTTTTCGCCACCTGTGTATTGGCATAGGCCTTCTCGGATTTTTCCAGAACGCGCATGGCCACCAGGGCGTTCATCATCGGTTCCAAAGCCCGCCGATTCACATGCAGCCTTTCTGCAATCTGACTGACAGAGAGAGCATCTTCTCCTAGGGCGGAGAAAAGATCGAGCGAAACCGCAGTCAGAAGAATCTTTGTTTCCCAGTAATACCCTATTTGAAAAATATCTGCGAGGGACAATTCACGTGGCACACGGAGCCTCAATGTTGAAGTTGAACCACACCAAAATTCAAATCGATCTTAACGAGCGGGATTCTTCAAAGGCAAGGAAATCGCAGAGGCATCAAAAAAAACAAGGGCAACGAGGAATCCTCGTTGCCCTTGCAAGGAAGCGTCGAAATTCGACTGGTTATTTGATTTCGAAATTGGCTTCGACGGCCGCACCGTCTTTTACATCCACATCGGCTTCCACTTGACCGGCGATGGGATGCCATGCCACCACTTTGTGCTTGCCGGCCGGAACATCCTTGATTTCAAAGGTTCCATCGGCACCCGAGGTCCCGAAGTGAGGATTCGTCACCGGCAAATACCAGCCCTGCATAAATTCATGCTGGTCGCATTGCAACCGCAGAACACTTCCCTTCTTGGACATCTTCAACTTCACCGGCTTTTCGAGGCTGTCGCCCTTCTTGGCCAATCCGATATTGAACTCCGTGCTGGATTTTGGCCCCAACTGATCAAAGCTATGCGGATTGTGCAACACGCCTTCTTTGGACTTCGGATCATCAGGATCCGCATCCAGATTTTCTACATAGAACAAACCAAGGCTGACGGCAATGCCGGTATACGGTTTGAACTCGCACAAGTCAGCCGCCACTCTTTGAGGAGCAGCCTTTTTCGCGCCAGCAATAAAATCCTTGTCATCGATGCTCTTCACAGCAACAACGGCGTCCCTCAACCCTTTGTTGCCGTCCACCTGGACTTCTTTCAATAACCGGGTCTCACCGTCGGCACTTTTGTTGGGATTCTTTTTACAGAACCCTTCGTTGGGAAATTTTGAAAAGGCAAATTCCTTGGGAGGCGGCACCTTCCCGGCAAACGTCACTTTTCCTTTGATGGTTCCGCCTGCCTCAGCGACAAGCGGAGCGGCCATTAAGAGACCGCCCATGACAAGAGACATAGTAAGGGACTGACGATTCCTCATGATTCTTCCTCCTAGTTAAGAAAATAGGTTGAGTTTACGAGGGAAAATAAACAACCCGGAGCTTTGATCTACGAGTCCTTTGCGTCCCTCCCGGCCAGAAGACAGGCAAAGAACTTGGAATGAATGATTTACCCTACTCACTCCCGTATATATCAGGAATAAAAAAAACGTGTCAAGAAAACAACCATTCAATAGGCCCTTTGAGCCATCCATTAGGTCTTTTAGGCCTCACGTTTTTCCTTCACCCAGCAAAAAGATTGAACGACCGATGATGATGAAGTTGGGCCCATCAGAAGATGTGTGCCCCAACGGACCAGGTTAACATTCCGTTTCAAACTTGCCTCATGTCATGCGGGACCATCCAACGTAGAGATGACCTCAAGCATGGCCGTCTCAAATGCGTCGGGAGAAAACGCAGGGGGGGAACAGACCTTATCGGTACAGGCAAAAGCCACCGTGCGTCCATCATAGGGAAAGGTAACCTCCCCCCATGTAGGTTGCTCGCTCTCCCCATCAAGAAGCCTGACCAGTTTTCCCGGATAATAAAGTTGAATGCTTTTTTCCAACAAGGCCATCGTCATAGGATCGTCTTTTGATCCTATGACCGCAACATGCACGCTGCCACGAACCCATCGGTCAACGGCTTTCCCCATCAGGGCGATGGGAAGCGGGGTTGCTCCCGAAACCACCGCATTCAAAGTTCGTTCGGCCACCGATCGATATTCCTGATTGTGGGTCAGATCAAACAGATCCAGATACCAGAGTACGGCCCGCAGATTTTCCGCCGGCGGTTTGATGGGCATGCCGAGCAATCCCAATTTGGAACCTTCAAGGGGACGATCAAAAAATCCTCCCACCATCCGATCTTCCAAAAGGTCACGGGTATTATCTGCCAATTCTTTCGCCCGAAGGAAAAACCCCTCATCGTGGGTGTATTGATAAGCGAGTGTCAACGCCCTTCCCAATTGAAGGTGATCGGACAACAACCCAACCACAGGCCCATCCGCGACTTCCAACGAATGCAAGACCCCATTCCCGGCATTCCACCGCTCATCCGCCAAACGTCGGATAACCTCAAGCCCCATCGCCTGAAGCTCAGATCGTCCCAGAACCCACGCCGCTGTAACCAGAGCTTCAGCCATCAAGGCATTGCTACCGGTAAAGACTCTTTGATCCACGAAAGGCACTCCCTTTTGATATCGCTCTTCCTCATTCAAAGCAAAATATTCGGCTCCCGATAACAGTGTCACCCCATCGGGACTCCGAAGATCTGCATCCTGACTTTCCCAAAATTGCGTGTTTGTAGGATCCGTCAAAAACTCACGCACATAATCGATCACGGCTTCGGCTGTGTGGCGATAGGCAGGATTGCCCGTCAACTGAAAGGCCTCCAGATAATTTTGCAGGTTTTCAGCCTGAATGGTCAGCATTTTTTCATAGTGGGGGGCGGTCCAATCCGCCTGCTCCGCATATCGATAAAATCCTCCCCATACGGGATCGAGCAAGGCCTCTTGCGCTACCAATGTTTTTAATCCCATATCAGTCAGATGAGTATCTTGCTGAAAAAATCCCAAGACCAATGCCATATGCACGGCATCCGGCTCAAAAAACTTTGGTGCCGCACGAAACCCTCCATGCCGGGCATCAAATCGCTCTTTCATGAATGCGACCGTCTGATCCACCATGCGCGGATGCACTACTTGTCCCGAATTCCGGGAGTTGCCAGACGATTGAAGTTTCTGCCACAGGCTATCGGCCTGTTTCCGAAAATCCTGTTTGTACTGAGGATATAGGTAAGAGAATTCTTGAAGAAGCTCCGTCATTTCAGCAGGGGAAAGCGCATTGGCCTGAAACAGAATTTCTCCCGTCGGCAATAAGACACTGGTCGTGGGCCACCCTCCGGCCCGATAGCGCATAGCCACATCCGGATGTTGATCGGTATCCACGCGTACCGGGACGAATGACGCATTGACCATCGCCGCAATTTCCCGGTCGGCATAGGTTGTTTCATCCATAACATGGCACGCATGGCACCACACCGCCGTCAAATCCAGGAGAATTAATTTATCCCCCGCCTGAGCCTCCAGAAAAGCCTCCTCCCCCCACGCATACCACTCGATGGGGTGGGTGGCCTCACCCTGTGGTTTAAAATCCGACGCGGCATGCGCCACGCCCCCGATCCACAAAAGGAGAAAACATATGAGCATCCCGATCGGCATGAGGTACCTCCTCACAGGCAAGAAGCCGACGGATGTATCCACGGGCAAAACCGGATTCTGTATTTTCACGCCTGCCACCTGGGTTTGGCAATCAGGCTTCGATTTTTTGATTCAAGATCCTCACAATGGCTCCCGCAGCGGTAGCCCTCACGGCTTCATCATTGTCGCGAAGCGTTCGCTTGAGGATTTCAAGAGATTGCGGATTCCCAATACGGCCCAATGACCGGGCTGCCGTAATGCGAGGACGAGGCGTCGGGTCTTGAATCAAGAGATTTAACATGACGAGAACTTCCTGGCTTTTTCCATGTCCCAGGGCTTTGGCCGCACCAGAGCGGGCCGCAGGGTTCTGATCCTGCATGAGTTCTTCGACGGTTTGGGCTACCGTTGAAAAAGGCGCACCGATTTCAAGGAGAGACGCAACTGTAGCCGTACGAACCCCCACATTGGAATCGTGAAGCGCAATAGATAACTCCTTCATGACATCGGAGGGCGGAAAATTCCCGAGGCTAAACGCCGCCACACTTCTGACACCGGGAATATGATCAAACAACGCCCCTTTTAGTAATTGAAGGGCCTGAGGAGTCTTGAATTTTCCGAGAGCCGAAGCCGCAGCCGCCCGAATAGAAGGCTGTGAGTCCTTAATCGTAGCATTCAAAAGGGTCAGAGCACGTTCATCACCAAGTCTTCCCAATGCCCGGATAGCCGCCCCCCGTTCGTATCCATCCTCACTCAACGCGCCCTGCTCCAGACGCCTCCAGTATTGCGAACGCCCCAATTGAACAAGGGCCTTCGCCGCAGCAATCTGCACCATGGGCTGCTCATCTTCCAAATATGGAGTAATCGTGGCGTCAGCCGATTTTTCACCGGATAAGGCCAATCCCTCCAGTACATTGGCGCGGACCAAAGCGGCACTGTCCTGCAACGCCTCCCGAAATCGTATTGACCGCCGCCCGGTTTTCATCCGGCTTAATCCTTCAGCCGCCAAGGCCCGGATCACCCCCGACTGATCCGATAATCCATCCTCCAGATATGGGACCACTTCCTCCGATTCAACCTCCCGCAGGGCCGTGTAGGCTGCTCCCCGAACCTGCTCCCTCATATCCCCCCGGAAGGGCAGAATACTCGCAATAGCCAATTCCTTCAAAAGACTTTTGGCCTGGCGTGGGTTCATTTGAATTAGACGTTCATAGGCATCCAGAGCTTCACCGGTTTTTCCGACATGGGCCAATGACAAAAGAAGCCAACGTCGAATCGGCGATGAATCGGAAGCGGTGTCGAGCAAGGGCTCAGCCAATTCAAGGACGGTTTGATGTCGGCCTTGCTCAAAAGCCTGCCGGACTTCTTCGATTGACTTTTCAGTCGTCTCTCCAGCATCGCCGGGCGTGGGAATCATAAGAATCAAGCCACCCCCTACGATCCCCCATACCAATACCCTCAAAATCACATCCCTCAC
>JBDIVP010000044.1:0-17296 GCA_039794325.1 Candidatus Inrsubterrania sp. | reverse complement strand
GAGACATAGTCGCTTCGCTTGGCTTTCAAGCCGGCTTCATACAGGGCATGGGCAATCACCACGGCATTGGGAATGGTTCCGCTAATGCGCAGGGGCCGAATAGTTTCCACGATCTCCACAATATCTTCTTCATGAGGAAACTGAATGAGAAACGGTTTGTACACCGGGGGGGCCGGCTGCAACCAAAATCCGAATTTGGTCACGATCCCGTAATTCGACTGAGTAAAAATGCCGTCCAGATAGGGGCCGTAGCCCCACTTGAATACCTGCCACGTATTGGAATGGGGCAATCCTCCCATTGCGGTCCGTAACACCTCCCCATTGGCCAAGACGACTTCCATGCCGCAGGCATTCATAAAATGCTCGCCATAGGGGGTATATCCGATTCCCCGATCCAAGGTATTGCCGGTGGGACCGGCAATAGCCGAAGGTGCAGGCACGGACAGCCATAATGGCAAGCGGTGTTCCTGGAAATAATCATAAAGTTGCCGGTAGGTCACTCCCGGTTCCACCAGGGCAAAGCACAGGTCGGCATCCACTTCCAGAATGCGGTTCATGAGGTGGAGATCAAGGACGACCTGGCCACGTTCAACTGGAGCCGCGGATCCATACCCCAAATTTTTCCCCGTGGAAATGGTCCAGAGAGGAACCTTGTAGGTATTGCAGACCTCCAGAATGTTCTGAATCTGTTCCACCGTGGTGGCCAAAATCGCCGCGGACGGCGTATGGTCGGCATCCGGGACCGGCATCATAACTTTGGTATAAGGGGCAAGGTGCTCTGGGGTAACCAGCACATTACCCCCACCTACAATATTGCGAAACGCTTGTATGGCAGTATCAAAAGTTGGTTCAGAGACTCCCTTCGGCAACGCAAGATATTTGCCAGCCATTCTTTCCCTCCTGGTTTGGGCTAGATATCAAACACCAAGGACATAAACCGGCCTGCAGGTTCTCCCACGCCTTCCGTGGTCCCCTGATGAACAAACCCACGACTCGTACAGGATTCCTGCACCACGTCCGCACCCAATGCTGCTGAACCCATCGCATAGCCCACCGCTTCCGCCCAATTCGCTGACCGCCCTCCTGCCGTATCCTGTCTAAGCCCGGCCACGGGACGAGGCGGCACTCCATCGGCAACGGTCAAGCCGAGCCGTTCACATCCGCCGCTCCAAGAAACCCCGGAGCAATGGAGATGAAAAGATGGGGACAACGCGAACCGATACGAAGAAACCCCCGGTGCGGTCCAGGCAGTCACCTCGGCGTCCTTCGGCGCCTCACGAAGGAAATCCTCCGTAATCGAAAAACTCTTCCTTCTCTGGAGCAATTCCGAAGCCAACACCCCTGCCACACCGATCGTCGAGTGACTCGTCACCAGAACATGACGACTCAATCCGGAACGTTCACCTTCATAGACATGCGTTCCCATACAAAGCAGCCGGCCGCCGACCGCCCGGATTAATTCGACTAAAACCATGGCTCCGGCATCATCCATAACAGCCATCCATCGACTATCCGGGAACTGGCGCAGCAAAGTTTCTACCCGGTCGGTCTCCATCAAAACTCGGACGTGGAACACCTCCTTCTCCCTCCACTGACTTTTTTGATCGGCACCTGCCGAGGCGGCCCCTCTGGCAAACTCTACCTCAATTCCCGTTCCCCCCAATAACAGCCCTTTCCGACCAGGCCGCCCGACGGCTAACGCACTCATTGCCCACGGAGGGACTCCCCAAGCCAGGAGTGTTCCTCCAGCCACCACCTTTTTGAGAAGACTCCGCCGATCAATCTCCATGGATTCGCCCCTCCTTATTGGTTCGCTTCCGGCATCGATAGAAATTCGGCCACTTCCTCCAACGTTTCATCGTCGATCTCTGAAATCCGAAAGGCCGGCATAGCCCGCAATCCATTTCGCACGACAATTTGGATGTAGATCGGAGCCAACCCCCGTCCTCGAAGCGGAGGGCCGACCTTCGCTTCATGGCACAAGGCGCAGACTTTCTCATACACTTCCGGCCCATTGCTCCAGGTCCTTCCTTTCTCTGCAACCGCCTGGGTGTTCGCCCATCCCTGTCCTTCACCGGCCATGACTAGGAGGAGGCTTATCCATAAAAGGCTTCTCATTGGCTTCATGCCGACTGTTGGTTTCATGGCATTTCCTCTCTGGCGGGTTGAGTGAAATTCCGCATTTTCCATAAGCACCCGTTCAATGCCAATCCTCCACCTTGCTTTCACGTTTTTCTTTCATACCGTGGTCTTTCCTCCATTACCCGGGGGGCCATCATTCCCCAAACGGTGATGGCCCCCACAATCTTCAACCAAACGGAACCGGTTATTCACTCATCCGCAACGAAATGACGGTGCCTTCCTCATTCAGTTCCACCACCACCGGAGATCCTTCGGGAATGGGTTTGGTTTTAATTTCCATTCGTTCCAATGGAAACACCTGCTCTCCCTCCGGAGTCCAGAGCTTGATTTCTTTCTTGGTCAATCCCGCATAGATGAGTTTTCCAAAGATCAGCCGATGCGCCCCTTTCACATTCTTATCTTTTCCATGGTGGTCAATGACCATATTCCCTTCATTGAGCCATAAGGTCACCTCATCACCGACTTCAGCATCTGCAGGAGCGGACTTGGCACTGATGGTATATTGCCCGACAGGACTTTTGACATAGACCACGCCAGACTGAATCTTCGACACCACCCCATTGACCGTAATATGATGACCGACCGCGGTATGGGGATGTTCCTCGAAACTCATTTCCACCGTGGGATTTTCACGCAAATCAATAACCGACCCGGCTTCATTCAGTTCAACAATAACCAGTGTTCCCTCTTCGATCGGCTTGGTTTTGATTTCCATCCGTTCCAACGGAAAGGTTTGCTCCCCCTCCGGGGTCCAGAGTTTGATCTGATCTTTCGTTTTACCGGCATAGATCAGTTTCCCCACCACAAAGCGATGGTCATGTTCCTCCTCGCCTTTTCGATGGACATCGATGACAATATTTTCTTCATTCACCTGCATAACAACCTCTTCACCCACCTGAAGATTGGCCGGGCCGGACACCGAGGTTATGTTCATACGTCCCCATGGGGTTTTTACCGTAATCACATTCCCTTTTACCTTGGAAACCACCCCGCTGACCTTCATGCGGGTCCCGGGCCCGGTCATGCTCCCCTCATGGGCCAATCCGTTCGCCGCCACCATCAGATTCAACACCATCAATCCAAAAATAATGATCAGGCTTGCCTGAATGGTTCGCCAACTGTTTGCAGCCATGTGCCATCTTCGATTCAACTTTGTGTTCATTCTCTCCTCCTTCATCAATTGTAAATGAAACATCATGATTAATGATTCCGGCTTCTTTAGCTTCTCAGGAGACAATTTCACCGGGAGTATTCCTGCACATCCCGGGGTTCCTACCATCCACGGTATTTTTCCATTCCAGACCTTGACAGTTTAAGGACATTCGAACAACCGGCCTATACGTCGTCCATTCATCTTTGTCTTTTACTAGAGTTTGGCATGGGTCCCGTCACAAAAGGGCGGCGTACCAGTGTGTTTGCATCCGCAAAATGCCACCTTTTTTCGTTCTTCGATTTTGACCTCGAGCGGGGTAAATCCGGTTCCTTCATGTGATCCGTCGCAAAAGGGTTGATTCTTGGACCGGCCGCACCGGCACCAATGGTAGGTCCCCGGTTCCACCTCCATGACATACGGCGAACGTTGGGCAATGACTGGTTCACTCATGGCTTTCTCCTCCTTGTTGGTTGTGTGTACCCGTATAATGGTTGAAAGCTTGTAACTTTTCATTAAATAAAGCAAGGCTCGTTCCAGGAAGCGGAACTTGCCTTGGTTGGCAGGCTACATTGGAAATTAAGAACTTTTTGTTTTCTGGCAGCAGGAATGGTCGATTGGTGCCGAAAAAACCGTGACGATATATCGGCAACTGCCGAGAGGAGGGTTAGGTATATCTGAATAGCAGATTTTTAATCTTAGGTTCCTCCGTTTCCTCACCATGTACCAGCTATGATCATAGGATGCATGATCGGAAACACCTGCTTGGCAACATGAAAATAGAAACGCACAATGGTAAATAGTGGAGGAGAAATTCGTCCATGGAGCATTCCGCCCCTGAACCGACTTATTCACAAGGACATTAAAGGACAGGCGGCACCCTACCCCCGCACACGACGTTAAGAGGACAAACGCGGTAAGCATAGGAAATGCCATTTTCCCCTCTGCCCCCTGAAACGCGAATGGTGAACGTGTATATGGATGTGAAATAGATTCGTGCAAGGGATCTCCCGGCAGGTAAGACCAGAAAATGGCTGGCCATTAGAGGTTCCTCACCATTTCCTTCAGATCCTTTTCCAGGTCGCTCAGGATCCGCTTCAAGGCCTCATTCCATCCACGGACCAATTCCTTGGGAGATTTTTCAGGAACGTTCACTTGTTCTCTATACGTCCCGTGCCACAGAATATCCTGCGAAGATGTGTTCTCACGGATAAGAAAAAACTGGATACCCAGGACGGCTGTGGGTGGAACCTCACGGAGATCGCCATAGAGGACCGTCACATTTCCTTCCAGACGGTAGGTGACGTTCAAGGAACTTGTGGCATCCACCACATAATGAAATAGGCCGCCCGCCGTCAGCCAGCTCAACACCTGCTGGGTCAACATCGCATTCGGAGCCGTGAACCATTCATGATAAAAGTCTGCCTCGTACCGGACATTTCCGATTCGATATACCAATTGCCTACCCTCGAAAGCCGGAGCAATCCGAAATTTGTCGACTTTCAGGATCGTCTGACCAATGGGGTGAAACCGCTCTTCCGACCGTTCAGGTTCCAATACATAAAAATGCTTCTCGGGATAGCTCGCACTCAGGCTGATGCATCCGCTGCAAGCCAGCAAGACGCTGCCCATCCCAACCATCCGGACTATCTCCCTCCATCTCGAATACGTCACCGCCGCATCGCTCCTGCCGGGGGTGGAGGCTCACCGAAAAACACTTGCGCCGGATATCGCCTCGCATTTTCGGTGATTTCACGGAGATGGGACGACACGCTTTTCAGATTGTCCACCGTCTCCTCCAGATTCCGGCTGTTGTTGGTAACCAGCCTCTCGATTCGCTCCAACGACCGATCAAGTTTCATCAAGGCTGTAGGCAGCTTTTCGGCAGCGTTCCTGACCTGATTGGTGGTATGAGTTAAATCCACAACCATGGGTCTTGTTGTTTTGACCGTTTCGGCCGCCTCTGCGATCATGTCCCTAATTTCCGGACTCTGGACAATCCGGCGAATCTGCCGTGCGGTATGGTGCACTTCCGTCAACATCTGTTCGGTGCGGCCTTTCAGGGCAGGGAGGTTGGTTTCCTGGATCATGGCAGCCATATCCACAAGGAGCACATCCAAATCGCCGGCGACTTTCTGTATGTCGGCTTTTTCCAACCCTCTGGCGATATGATGAAGCGCGGTACCCAAAACGGTCATGGTACTTGGAGCCGATGGAACGTAATCTACGGTGGGCTTCCACGGCACCTCCATAACCGGATACTCTTGGGGATCCAGATAATCCACTTCCAAAAAGACGACACCCGTAACCCCTTGGGAAGCCAGCCGAACCCGAAGGCCGGTTCCGATACTTTTAAAACGCGCCGCCGATCGGGCCTCTTCAGTCATGTAGGCAATGGGAGGAGTGACCGATCCCGTGACCACGACGTATCGTCCGTATCGCAACCGATCGTCCGGACTGAGCTCGTCACGATATTTATTACCCACAAAATCAATTTCTTTGACCGTGCCGACCTGCACCCCACGATACTTGATCGGGGCACCTACCGCCAATCCCTGAACCGACTCATCGAAATAGGTTTCCCAAGAAGTGGTTGCTTTAAACCACTTGCCCCCGCCCAATATCACGATTCCGACGACGGCAATGGCCAGAGCGGAAAGAATAAAGGCCCCGATCTTGAAATAATTCCCCTTGGCGTTCATCCCTGCAGCCCTCCATTGGGCGAAATACGACCTTCCACCATCCCGGCATTGAGAAATTTTCGCACCCAGGGATCGTCGGCATGCGCCCGCAACTCCTGAGGCCGCCCGATCGCAACGATCTTTTTGAGCCGGCCGTCCAACATGATGATCCGATCGGCAATGGTAAACACGCTTGGCAGTTCATGGGTCACCACGACGAACGTCATCGAGAGATGATGAGCGAGGTCCAGAATCAATTGATCCAGTTCAGCTGAAGTAATCGGATCCAGGCCGGCAGAGGGTTCGTCAAGAAACAAAATTTGTGGATCCAGTGCCATGGCGCGGGCGATGGCCGCCCGCTTTTGCATCCCACCGCTTAGTTCGAACGGCATATAGTCTATAAAGGCTTCGAGCCCTACCAATCTGAGTTTCAGTCGAGCGACCAGATTTCTGGCATCGGACGGGAGATCCGTGTATTCATCCAAGGGCAATCGGACATTTTCCAACAAGGTCATGGAACCAAACAGGGCCCCCATTTGATAGGCGACCCCGATACTCTTCATAATGGCGATGCGTTCCTTTTCTCCGGCAGTCACAATGTCCTTCCCGTTTATCAGAATATGGCCGGCTGTGGCGGAATACAGACCGATCATATGTTTCAACAGGGTGCTTTTTCCACTCCCCGACCCTCCCAAGATGACGAAGATCTCCCCGCGTTTGACATCAAAGGACACATCATCGATCACGACACTTCCACCATACGTGGCCGTAAAATTCCGCACCTCGATGATGGTATCCGAATGTGTTGGACTTTCCACGTCCGTTACCAACCTAACGCATAGAAGAGCACCGCAAAGACCCCATCCAATATCGCAATCAACACGATGCCGCTGACCACGGCACGCGTGGTGGCCTGACCAACCCCGCTCGCCCCTCTCGTGGCCTCTAAACCTCGCAGGCACCCGATGGCGGATACGACGACCCCAAACGCCAAGGCTTTGAACAATCCGCCGAGAAAATCCCCCACCGTGACCGCCGACAGAACCTGATTGACATAGGTCACCAACGGAAACCCCAGAATACCCATGACCACCGCTCCCCCGATCAACCCGGCGAGGTTCGCGAACACCGTCAACAGGGGAGTCATGGTGACCGCCGCCAACACGCGGGGGAGGACAAGGAACCGGACCGGCTCCAGTCCCATGGTTTTGAGGGCGTCAATCTCCTCCCTGACATTCATCGTACCGAGTTCGGCTGCAAATGCCGAACCGGATCGCCCCGCCAGAATAATGGCGGTAATAAGCGCCCCCATCTCGCGCAACATCGAGACACCGATAAGATTGGCCACGTAAATATCCGCACCGAATTGGCGCATAGGCATGGCGGCCTGAAACGCCAATATCAATCCCAACAAAAGACCGATCAGGATAATAATGGGAAGTGCATTGACACCGGCTTGCTCGGCGACAAGCCAGGTATCCTGCCACCGGATACGCCTGGGATGCCGGGCGGCCTTCACAACCGTGACAGCCAATTCCCCGGTAAAGGCCACCAACGTCCGGCAATCCTGCCATACTTTGAGAGCCCCCTTTCCAATCTGCTCGACGAGTGAGAGGGTTTCACGGACGTGTTTGAGCGGAGGATGGATGCCCAATTGCCCGTAGATGTCGAGCAGGCGACGAAACTTCTCAGCTAATCCGATAACCGACAGCTCACCCCCGAGACTGGTTTGGTGCTGCCGAAATCTATCGATAAACGCAATGCCCGCGCCGTCACAATAGCTGACACCTGACATATCCATGACGACACGGGAGACCTGCGACTGCTGAAGAAGGCGTTGAGTTTTCCTCCAAAGACTTCCAGTGGTGTTCATATCCAAGCGCCCCGACAGCACCAAAGTCAGCGTATCCCCCTCGCTTGAGATGCGAATCTTCATTGAGCCCGGCAACGGACTCTCTGAAGTGGTCATTGCAGGTTTGCCGGTCATGTTCCTTAAAAGTTGAATCACCCGGCCATCCGCTGGAAGGCCACCCTGTCACCCCTCTGTGTTACAGCTTGGCATGGGTGCCGTCGCAAAAGGGCGGCGTCTTGGTGTGTTTACATCCACAAAACGCCACTTTTTTTCGTTCGGTAATATTCACTTCGACCGGGGTAAACCCGGTTCCCTCATGCGAACCATCGCAAAACGGTTGGTTCTTGGATCGACCGCACCGGCACCAATGAGACGTGCCAGGTTCCACTTCCATAACGTACGGCGAGGTTTGAGCAATGACGGGATCATTCATGGTCAATTCCTCCATGTGTAGGTCGGATGTTCATATTTTGAAGCTTGTAACTTTCACAAAAATAAAGCAAGGCTTATTCCCTAAAAATGAACATTGGCTTCCAGCACATGACGCCTTGAAAACCCAGGGATTTTTTCGATGGGGAAACCGGAAGACTCCAGACATGACGAAACAGGAACGACGATTTTTCGGCATATCCCGAAAAACAGACACAAAGACAGGATCAAAAAGTGGAAACGCTTGGAGGGCTTATCTCATGCCCCCACTAAGATTCTTCCTAATAATATGTAGGGAAATGGGGTGAGTAGGCTGGAATGTTCCCGGGATATTAGAGGTCTTAAGAATTTTATTGTAGGTGAATCATTACCTAAGGTCGCATTTGGCCACATTTTCTTGGGGGGGATGAGGAGGACCGGAACTCATGGTGATTGGAGTGACACAAGCGGATGAATGATCTCCTCTTACAAAAGGGACGCCCGATAAGATCGCGGCATTCATCCGGGATTGAGATTCAGAGTAATTTCCCTGGCATCGCCATCCTTTGACAATTTACTGACAAACCCCAGTTTTTTCGCCAATTCCAGCATGGCAGTATTTTCCAGGAGGACCTGCCCCACGATCCGGACCATGCCTCGCTGCCGGCAATATCGGATCATTTTCTCCAGTAACAGCCGCCCCAACCCCTGCCCTTTCATATCGGACCGGACAATAATGGCAAACTCAGCGGTTTGATTGTTGGCATCATTGACCGTCCGCACAACCCCAAGCGTTTCCGGCCGACCCGCGTCATCAGTGCCTGCCGCAATAAAGGCCATTTCACGATCGTAATCAATCTGGGTAAAACGGGCCATTTGTGAATGGGGTAATTCCTGAATGAGACCAAAGAATCGGAATCGGATGTCTTCGGGGGATAATCGCGCAAAAAACGCATTATGGGCGGGTTCATCTTCCGGGCGAATGGGCCGGCATAAGATCCGTCTTCCCGATCGCAGGGTCATTGATTCCTCCAACTCCTGCGGATAAGGTCGGATGGCCAAATGGTGGGGACCGGACACTCGGGAAGCCGCGATCCGTATTCTGGCATCCAGGGCCATCACCCCATGTTGATCAGCCAACAGGGGGTTGATATCCAATTCCACAATTTCCGGAAAATCCTGGACGAGATGAGACACTTGAATCAGCGTGAGGCAGATGGCTTCAAGATCAACTGCCGGACGATTCCGGAATCCTTTTAGCAATGAGGCGATTTTTGTGGCGTGAATCACATCCTTGGCCAGTTTCATATTCAGCGGGGGAAGGGCCATGGCATGATCACCCAATAGTTCAACGGCAATTCCTCCCTGTCCAAACACGATGACCGGACCAAATACGGCATCCACGGTCACACCGACCAGCAATTCGTAGGCCCCCGGCCGCCGCGCCATGGGTTGGACCGTCACCCCACGCATGGCGGCACCGGGATGAAACTGCTGCAACCGGTCTTTCATCCCCTGAAACGCGGCTGTCACAGCCTGAGAGGATTCCACATCCAGCACAACCCCTCCGACATCGGTTTTGTGGGCAATATCGGGAGACAGGATTTTCAAGGCCACCGGGTAGCCCATCTGTTCGGCAAACCGAACGGCTTGTTCGGGCGTTGCCGCGATATGGGTTTCGACAGTCGGAATACCATAGGACGCCAGGACGGCCTTGGCTTCCGGTTCACTCAAGGTCGTCCGCTCGTGAGCAAAAGCCTGCTCAAGCACAAAGCGGGCGGAAGAGGAAACCGGTTGAAATTCACGAGGAATCGAAGGAGGGGTCTCCATCAACCGTTCCTGGCGTTCATAGTACCGAATGAGATGACGAAAGGCCCGCACGGCTTTTTCCGGCGTGTCATAGGTTGGAATGTTGGCTTTGGCAAATAGTTGGCGGGCGGACAACGCCGCTTGTCCACCAAGCCAGCTGGCAAACACATTCTTGGAGGTTTTCACGGTTCTGAGAGTCTCCACGACGGCCTCGGCGGCTTCCTCACCGGTGACCATTGCCGTCGGTGCGTGGGTGACGACCACCGCATGGACATCAGGATCCTGCAGCACCCGTTTCAACACACGGGCATACCGGTCGCCATTGGCATCCCCGACGATGTCAATCGGGTTCCGGCGGGACCAGCTTTCAGGCAACAATGCACCCAGGTCCGCCACCGTTTCATCCGACAATTGCGCAAGGCGCCCGCCTCCATCGGTAAATGCGTCTGCGGCCAAGACTCCCGGCCCTCCCCCATTGGTCACAATCGCCAAGCGATCACCCTCGATCCGGCGGGTCCGCTCCAGCGTTTCCACGGCATCAAACAATTCATCAATTTCATACACTCGCAAGATTCCCGCGCGGGAAAAGGCGGCATCATAGACTTCGTCGCGACCGATGAGGGCCCCGGTATGGGAACTGGCCGCCATGGCTCCCTCCGGCAAACGGCCGGCTTTGATGGCCAACACCGGCTTGTTGCGAGCCGCGGCGCGGGCCGCGGACATGAATTTCCTCGCATGGCTGATGGATTCGATGTATAAGAGAATCGCCCGCGTCCGTGGATCGCTGCCGAGAAAATCCAGGACATCCCCAAAATCCACATCCGCGCTGTCCCCCAGCGAGAGGAAATGAGAGAACCCGATCCCTTGCGTACCGGCCCAATCCAAGACGGCCGTGCAGAGCGCACCGGATTGGGAGATAAAGGCCAATGAACCGGCGATGGCCTCCCGATGGGCAAAGCTGGCGTTCAAATGTATGGCGGGAATCAATAGGCCGATCGTATTGGGACCCAACAACCGCATGCCGAACCGCTTTGCGGTTTCCAGCATTTCCGTCCATTGGGATGTCTGTTGGGATACCGGTTCGCCTTCTTCGGAAAGGGTTCCTCGCAGCCCGGCGCTTAAAATGACCGCAGCCCTGACTCCCCGTTCCCCTAATTCCTGAAGCAGTGCGGGAACGGTGGAAGCGGGCGTGCACAAAACGGCAAGATCGGGTTCGAGCGGCAAGGCCTGCACGGAAGGATACGCCAAGACTCCTTGAATGGCCTGATATTTTGGATTCACCGGCAAAATCGGACCTTGAAATCCTCCTTTGAGCAGATTGCTCATCACCACGCTGCCCACCCGATTAGGCCGGGTCGACGCACCGATCACGGCTATCGAGCGGGGATGAAAGAGGTGCTGCAGGTTCCGGATGCTCATGGTTTCCATCCTTGCTCACAGGTGCTCAGAGACATAGAAAATCGCGATTCGTCGAATGGCTAATCTTGAAATGGTCAATCTCCATCATTGCGTAGTGCCGGGGGGGAAATGACATGTGAAGCATTCGGCAAAATGACCGGGCTGATGGGCCCCAATCCTTCTTTTTGTAGGTATTGTACCAGGGGGTTGTTCAAAAGCGCAGAGGTCATGGTCTTCTTCACGGAATTGGCTCTATGACAATCCAAGCAGTCACGGGCACCGGTCATTTGAAAAACCAATTCTCCGTGAGGGTTTCCCGGTTCCAACGACGTGAAGCGGGTTCGATCCCCCTGATGTTCGGTATGACAGCTTAAACAGGATTCGGACTGGCGAATGATCTGCAGATGCCGTCGAGAGGTCGCTGGATCCGCGTGCGCCTGAAATCGATGAGAGGTATGACACATCAGACATTTTCTCGACCTCACGCCTCGAAACGGTTCATGGCATCCATGACAATCCGTTGCATCCGCATGAACCCGGCTGAGGTGCCCAGGAGCCCACATGGCTTCGGGGTATCTGAAGGAACCCCAGAAAATCATTCCAATTATCAGAGCGGTGAGGACCCAGATAAGTCGAGCCACCCAGGTCCGAAGACATCCCATGATGATTTACAGACCACCAAAATACATGGTTCCTCCAATATGCAACAGAACCAACACCACAAAGGTCACACTGAAGGGGCCATGGAGACATTTCCACCACCGGAACACTTCTTCTTGTAAAACCAAATCATGGAGATAGCTTTCTATCATTTCCTCGGGCATACCCTGATAGGCCAAATCATGCCGCTGATGATAGAGGGAGCGAAAAAGCCTATAGTGCACGGCTTGTCCGATAATTCCACTCAACACCACCAGCACCATTACGATCAAAGCCAGGATGGGGACCATGGCGTGGAAATGCAGGCCAGCATGGACGAAGATAACAGCCGGTCCTACCAGCCCGCACACCATATGAACCTGAAACCACCTTTTGGGCCACACCTGATTCGGATGGCGCCATCGTTTAAAAGGATAGACAAACGTCAAGGCAATCACTCCCAGTCCCAGCCATCCCACATAATGAGCCCCTTGAGTGTGCCCAAAAGGCCGATCAGAATTCGTCGTCAAATAGTATTCGACCAGAAATGCTCCAAAGACAACCAGCAGGATTGAGACAAGAATCAGGGATATGCGACCAACGAGACCAGCCATAAACATATGACCACCCATTTTCCCCAGGGTAATTTCATAGAAGGCAATCATGATTCATGGTTCTTACCCTACTTCTCCCGAAAATTTGGCCAAGGCTTTGATTTTCGCCACCACCACTTCAGCATCGGAGATGCCTCGAATCCGAATGGTGCGATTGGAATCCCTCTCCTGGATCACCACCGTACTGATTCCCACCATGCCGGCAATAGGCCCTTGCTGGATTTCTACGGACCTGATTCGCTCGATCGGCATATTCTCTATTTCCGATCCGGTATATCCATTTTTGAAAGACACGCATTGCGAAGTCACAATGTACCGGACCCAATAGCGGAGGGCCACCACCAAGCCGACCAAGAGAGCCGCTCCCAGGAACCACATTTCCCAACCGGGGACCTCCATCCGTTCCAGAATAAGTCCGCGCAGAGCCGTCCATACCGCAAAAAAATAGAGCCAGGTAAAGTGTTTCCAGGAAGGATATTGCTGCCAAATGATTCGTTCAGCCGGTTCTCGACTGTTTACATCCACGCAAAAATCCTTCCTTGGTCCTCACCATGGGCCGGCATGTTGCACTCCGAAGCAATTCCCCACATCCACAAGACTTTCGGGGCTGCGGTGAACGCTAAGGCGATATCTAAAGACTACTCTACCGGGAGGACGTAAAACAGGCAATCGCTTTTGGCAATATCCAAGCGGGTGGTAGCCATCATGATTCGACTCGGTCTGCACAGGCGAAGGATGCCCTTTTCATTCAAAAAAATCTCATGACTGCAATCGCGCCCTTCGGCATCTCGCGTAAACAAGGCTTCCAACCCCTCAGAACCTATCCAGCCGAGCGTGTCCTGGGAGGAGAGGATACCGAAATTCAACAAATCGACATCCGCCGGAAGCGACACATCGGCACCGTCGACCGGACCGGTCCCGTACGCAAGGATGGCACCAGGGCGGATTTCAACGCGAAGGGGATGATGGACCACCGTCACACCGGGTGCCGATTGATCCAACGAGTCAAGCGTCGTATACCGTACCAATCCCTGGTAGGCGACTTCATGCGACAGGTGGTTATTGGCACCCCCGCATTCGATCGTCACGGTCGGCCAATCATGTTCGGTGGCCTCCATCAATGTCCCCAACCGAAGGTCGGTGATCACCAAATGATCCGAAAAGAGGGAGGTCAGGCATTCCTGCCGGCGCCCCACCACGGTCGTGACTCCATACGCGGGGCTTCTGCCGGAGGTGTTATGCATATCGATGAGCGTTTCCGGTTTCATCGATCGTAACACTTCCAGAAGGGCAAGAGCGGTAGCCCCATCAGGACCGGAAAAAGGAGGACGAAAGCAGCGGTTGAGATCCCTCCACCCTGCAATACAACGGTTGGTCAATCGGGGCTCGGTCAAGGCAGCTTGAACCACGCCGACAAAACCCAGGACATTTACGGCCGGCTGATGCGCTTCTTTGATCCATCGATGGAGCGCACGGATTCCGGAATGTTCATTGCCGTGCAATAACGTCGCAAAAGCCCGCGTACGGGAGGCATCTCGCCCGGGGAACCATAAGACCGACGGTTGAGCCAAGGTTTCCAAAAACTCTTCAACGGTGTCACCCACGTCCCGGGGTGCCGGTGCATCCCACCTCGCCATGCCGGAAGATGATTTCATGACGGATTCCGGCTCCACTCGGACACAGGCACGCCGGTTCGGGCCTGCTGGAGATAAGCCTCCAGCATGCGGCAAAGGGCGGTTGGCCGATCACAGGTCTTTTCCAGATCGGTCAAGGTACGCACCTGCCACCGCGCGCCCGTCGTGCGGGCCCGGATTCGCCTCCGTATCACATCGATCCAATTCTGAATTTCCTGTCGATCCACCCCGGCGTCCGACAATCCTTCGGCAGCAATGGGCAAGGCGTCTTCAGCCAAATCCAGTGCGGACATTTCTTTCGGTCCTCCGGATTCTGTCGTCGGCCACAGCAGAGAGGCATCAATCCCATATTGTGCGGCTCGATAGAAATTCCGGTGGGCATAGTCGAACGGGAACCGGGGCAGAAGCGCGTCCACCCAGCGACTCAACCCCATCGTCAGACCAATCAAGAACGCGGCATTCGCCGCCATGTCGATCGGCGTCGGACCCGAAGGGAGCGCACGAAATTCCACACGGAGATGCCCCTGATCCTTCGCATCATAAATGGCCCGGTTCCAGCGCCAAACAGTCCCCTGATGCAAGCGCAATTCTTCCAATTTCGGCAACTGGCCTTTGGCCACGCACTCCAGCGGATCTTCTTCACCCATCACCGGCAAAAGGGGAGGATATAAGCCCACGGCTTCCGCAAATAGTTCATACGCCCCCTTTCGTACCCATCCGAACCCGAACGACACCCGTGCAGGAGGGTGCCATTGGTGTTCCCCGATGTTTCGGGAATCGATGGCCTGTTTAAATAACGCCACCCGGGTTTCATCCCACAATCGATGCCCCAGAAAAATTGGAGAATTGGCACTGAGCGCTAACACCACCGGCGTTGCCAGTTGGGCGGCATTATACACTTGTGCAAACCGCTCCGGATTGACCCGTAAATGAATCTGAAAGGAGGTATTGGCCCCTTCCAGCGTCACGTCCTGACAGGTCACCCCCAACGGCTCGGGACCGTCGATGTGGATGACGAAGGGGCCTTGCTTCAATCGTCGCAATCCGGCGGATAAGGCCCGATATCGCGGCAAATCGGACATTACCGATGAATCCAGTTCATGCACGCGTAGCGTCGGCAGAATGCCGATGGCGACAATTCTCCCACCGAGACCGCTGGCGCCCTGCTCCAAAACGGCCAAGGCATCCGCCAGTTGCGCCTGCAGTCCGGAAAACGGACGACCGGTCATACTCACCGGCGTCAAATTATATTCCAGATTAAACCGGTCCAATTCCAATTGAAGGTGGTCATTCAGGCACCGGTTCAACACCGCACGATTGATCGGAAAGGCCTGCCCGCTTTCATCGATTATCGACATCTCCAATTCCGCACCGACGCTTTGCGGGCCCTCGCCAAAGCCCGGTTGCTCAAGGAGATGAGCCAAGGCCGACAAACTACGGCCGAGCCGTTCCTCAAAGCGGCGGAAATCATCCTCTTCAAACTGCTCTCTTTTGATCTGAAGTCCCATTCAGTTTCAGGCCGCCTTTCGGATTGTCTGTTAAAATCCTGATTCCTACCTTTTTCCTTTTAATCCCGACAATGGCTCAAAAAAGCGCCCCTTGATCCGTAAAATGTCATATACCTCCTGGAAACTCAAGAAAAGCCATATGTCACTCAGGAATCCCGGCCTTCCGCTTCCCCGGGAATATGCATTAAGGGTGGTGCCTACCCTGGGGCTAGAAATGACTTCCTTCGATTTCGTAAAATCGGAGATTCACAGTCCGTAAATTCCCAGGTTCTACGATTTACCAAAGGATCATTTCGATGAAACACGCATCGTGGATGTTAACTGTCGGCCTTATCTTGTGTTTCTCCTCATACGGCCTTGCCTATGAATCCATAACGGTGACCAACGGTGGTTCCATCAGTGGAAAAGTTAAACTCGATGGTCAAAAACCGCCACCCCTTGCCTATAATTTGATTATCAATAACGACACGGAATTTTGCGGGCGGATTTCCTCGGGGTCCGGCTGGCGAATCGTGGATGAATTTCAGGTCGCACCGGATGGAGGGCTGGCCAATGTCGTGGTTTTCTTAGAAGGTGTCTATAAAGGCAAACCTTTTCCGGAAGAAGCCCCACCCACCATTACCGCCCAGGATTGCACATTTACTCCCGAATTGACGATTGTCCGTGACCAAGAACCCGTTCATATCATCAATATGGATCCCATCGTTCACGACGTACAGGTTTACGAAACAGCCGCCTTCGGCCCCAAAATCATGTTTCACCGGCCGTTGCGATTAAATCCCTTTCACCCCAAACATTTATTGAGAGATCACGTGCATGAACCCGGAGAACCGATGGTCGATACCATCCAATTCACCCGAGGGCGTCGCCTGCTTTTTCTGGAATGCGGATTTCATAATTTCATGCAAAGCTGGGGCGTGGCGGTCAACAACCCCTATTACGCAGTGACCGACAGCGAAGGTAATTTCAAAATTCCCGATATTCCGGAGGGGGTTTATCAACTGGTGGCCTGGCATGCGGGGATGGCGGGATACCTGGACACGAAAATCGTGGTCCTAGCCGGCGAGGATCTCAAGACCCAGTTTGTCTTTGAAAACCCCCGGGACAAGCGGTGGTCGCATACCACAATGCGGCGCAATTTCCGATTTGATGAACTCGCTCTGGGCCGGGAAGGGGCGGTTGTCGACATCCGGGTCAACCACGAACAACAAAACACGGGTGATTGGTTTAAACCGGTTCCTCATTTAAAATTCCATTTTACAGATCCGGACACCCCCTAATTTCCCGCCTTCACGGGTTGAGCCGTAGGCTCTTCTTCTTTTTTCATTGGAAGGAGAGCCTTCAACTCCTCACCGGTCATCACTTCATCCTTCAACAGCTTTTCCGCACCCGCCAATAACACCGGCTTTAAGGAGCACAACAACTCCCTGACCCGGTTGCCCTGTTCTTCAATCATCCGCC
>JBDIVP010000043.1:0-17468 GCA_039794325.1 Candidatus Inrsubterrania sp. | reverse complement strand
GCAATTGCTCACAGGCTATCGACGAGGCATTCTAGGGGGCTCGTCGTGATCTCCGGCGGCGCTCGATAGGGGTTGGCCGTCTGCTTTCCCTTAATAAATTTTAATATCTGTTTAATTCCTCCCTTATGGCGGAGTTGTAGCATGGTGATGAATTCACTATCCCTACAACCCAATTTTTTAAATTATTATAAGGAGGATGTCGAACAATGAAACATCGCGAGTATGGGAACCATGATCAACATCGTCCCTGGACCGGACGGTTTGGAGCACATCCGTTAAAAATGATGGTAGTGGCCATGATGGTTGGTGCGTTAACGCTGGGGGCGTGGCAGGTTCCGTTGGAAATCAATGCCGCCGTTCCTGCACATTCCGATCAATCGAAAATTGAGAATCCGCCGAATTTTGAAAAAGGGGGGTTTGCAGACATTGCGCAACGGGTCACGCCGGCTGTCGTGAATATCACCGTCAGCAGAGAACTGAATGTCGGTCAGTCGGGAAACCCTCTCAATCAGATTCCCGATTTTTTCGGTATGCCGGGATTGCCTGAGATCCCCGGTATTCCCAAAAATCCTGGTCGCCTTCCGTTTCCCGAGCGCCAGGGGGCGGGGTCAGGGGTGATCGTATCCCCGGATGGGTATGTCCTGACCAATCATCATGTTGTGGCGAAGGCCTCTGAGATTACAGTTACCCTTCCGGACAAACGGGAGTTTTCCGGAAAGGTGGCAGGTACGGATCCTCAGACGGATTTGGCGGTATTAAAAATTGACGGGAACGATCTGCCTTTTGTGCCGTGGGGGGATTCTTCTACCCTGCGAGTGGGCGATTATGTGTTGGCCGTGGGTAATCCTTTTGGTCTGAACTCCACCGTCACCCTGGGTATAGTGAGCGCCTTAGGGCGTGGTGGGATGGGGATTACCCAGTATGAGGACTTTATTCAAACCGACGCGGCCATCAATCCCGGTAACTCGGGAGGGGCGTTGGTCAATACGAGCGGGGAGTTGGTGGGAATCAACACCGCCATCTTTTCTCAATCCGGCGGGTATCAAGGAGTCGGTTTTGCGGTCCCGACCCGGTTGGCGAAGCCGGTCTATACCAGCTTGGTCAAGTCGGGAGCTGTTGTTCGAGGGTTTTTGGGTGTCGGTATTCAGGAAGTGACGCAGGATTTGGCGCAGTCGTTTCATTTGAACGGGACATCGGGAGCCCTGGTCACGAACGTGGTTGAGGGCAGCCCGGCTGATCAGGCCGGCATTCGGCGTGGTGATGTGATCGTCGAATATCAAGGCCATGAGGTTCAAGATCCCCGCAGCTTGCAACAGCATGTGATTGGTACCGAAGTGGGGACTTCAGTCACCATGACATTGATGCGCGACGGTGAGCGAAAATCGGTGAACACCGTTATCCGGGAAAATCGTAATCCGGCCCGTGTGGCCGGCACGCCGAAGGATGTCACTGAAGGTCCTCTGGCCGGGGTCGCAGTTCGGGATCTCGATGAACAAACCGCTGCTCGGCTGGGTCTGGAAGGCGAAGCGATCGGAGTGGTGGTGGTCCATGTCGCTCCGGACAGCCAAGCCGCCAAGGCCGGTCTTGCCCAAGGTGACATTATCAGTGAAATCGACCGTCAGCCGATTCGATCCGGACAGGATTATGCGGCTGCCGTCAATCAATTGAAGGACCGGCAGCAGGCCCTGGTCTTTGTTCAGCGAGGCAATGGTGGATTTTATGTCAACGTGAAAGTCTAATCGGTTATCGGTGAGACGGGCAAAATCCGGGCTGGATTTTCAAAGGGCTTCTTCTCTGAAGAAGCCCTTTTTTTTGGTGGGAGGGACAGGGAGAGGATAAGAGCAGATAAGGGTGCTGAGCGGCCGGAAACCCGTGAGGATCGTCAGGGGGAAGACCGTGTGCACCGGGGGGTGGCATTTTACGGCTGCTTGAGAGAATCAGGAAAAATGTCTCATGCTGGGAACATCCTGTTCCGTGTGTGACTTAATCGGTGTTGGGATCGTGATCCGGGGACATGAACAGAACATCCTCGAGCGGGCCGATGAGGTTGGTGGTGTGAAAGCCGATAAAAAAGAGGACGGTGTATTCGTTAAAATACGTTGATGCTTGAAACCATGGGGTGGACCGGATGAATTTCCCTGACGCGGTTTCAAAAATGTCGAGGCGAAAACGGGTAAAGCCGGATTGATTTTGAGCTTTATATACGGCGATTTCCGGAAGCGCTAAGGGAACAATGACGCTTTGGATAGGCGGCAAGCCGAAAAACGAATGGCTTTGCTCCAAGCCCAGGCTCTGCACCAGAATCTGAATCCGGTAAGTGGCCGTACCACCTTCCGGATGAAGCTGCAATCCCTGTTCGCCTATCCATTGAGCCAGTGCTCCGACCAGAAAGCGTTTTTCCGGTGCGATGCCTGAGGAGTCAAGTATGACGGATTCGCCTGCCGGCAGGGGAAGCGGCATGATATCTTTGCCGTACAGGCTCATTTCCACCGCTTGGGAGAGGAGAAATTGTTCGATGGCGGTGAAATGCGCAGGAGGTGGGATGGTCTTGGACGGCGCACATCCAGCTAGGATCATTCCTGCTGCAATAAGTATTCGGCAGAAATGAACGAAAGCGGTTGCAGGATTCCCTATCACAATCAATGGTTATGGTTTTGGACGGCTTCGGGGGATTTTACCATAATCTTTGATCTAAGAAACCCTCCTCCTGTCACCATCTCCAGGGCAGCCTCCCTGTCAGGAGTGTTTCCAATGGTAGCGGCCAGGAATCGGATTCCTGACAAACCGTCTCCTCGTCTTAGAAATAATCAAAATCGTTTTCCCGCCGGACCCGTTTACGCAGGGCAAAGATGGCGGCCGGTTCCTGTTGCGGGTCCAGGCGAATCCAATAATCGGATCCCACGACCTGATGGCGATAATCCTGAAGCAATTCGTGTAATTGATAGGTTTCATGTTCTCCGATGCCGAATTCCTCTATAGGCATTTTGAGGCGGGCTTCATGGGTGGTATAGGGATCCATGTTCACGACCACGAGCAGGATGTTGGAGTGGTCCGGAGTCATTTTGCCGTAGAACAGGATATGATCATTTTCAGCCTGATAAAAGCGAAGATTGGTGAAGAGCTGTAAGGCTGGATTCTCCTGCCGGATACGGTTGAGTTTGGTGATGTAGTCACGGATATTGCCCGGCCGATTCCAATCCCAATGCTTGATCTCGTATTTTTCGGAGTCCAGGTATTCCTCCGTGCCGGGAATGGCCCGGTTTTCACACAGCTCATAACCGTTATAAATGCCATACGACGGGGAAAGGGTGGCGGCCAGCACGATCCGGAATTTAAAGGCGGCTTGCCCCCCCTGCTGGAGGATTTCCGGCAGAATATCCGGGGTATTCGTAAAGAAATTCGGCCTGAAGTAGTCCTTCATTTCCGTTTGGGTTAATTCCATCAAATATTCGGTCATTTCCTGCTTGGAGTTTCGCCAGGTGAAGTAGGTATAGGATTGCGTAAAGCCGGCCTTGGCCAGCACCTGCATCATTTTGGGCCTGGTAAAAGCTTCTGAGAGGAAAATGACGTCGGGATGAAGAGCCTGAATCTCGGCAATCAGCCATTCCCAGAACGGAACCGGTTTGGTGTGGGGATTATCAACGCGAAAGATTTTGACACCCTTGTCCACCCAGAAGAGCAGAACCCGTTTCATCTCCTGCCAGATGTCCGGCCACGCCTTGGAATAGAAGTCCAACGCGTAAATATCTTCGTATTTTTTGGGGGGATTTTCGGCATACTTAATGGTTCCGTCAGGTCGTTGCTTGAACCATTCCGGATGTTCCTTGACATAGGGATGGTCCGGGGTGGCATTAATGGCAAAATCCAGGGCGATCTCCATGCCGTGGTGTCGCACCGCCTGTTGCAACTTCTCAAAATCTTCAAAGGTGCCCAGCACCGGTTCCACGGCATCATGACCCCCGTGCCGGCTTCCGATGGCCCACGGACTGCCCGGGTCACCGGGTTGGGCTTTGAGGCTGTTGTTTTTCCCTTTTCGATTGGTTTCTCCGATGGGATGAATTGGAGTGAGGTACAACACATCGAACCCCATCCGACGGATTTCCGGTAACCGGTCTTCACAATCCTTGAACGTGCCGCTCTTGCCTTCCACCGTCCCTTCCGATCGTGGAAAGATTTCGTACCAGGTACTGTACCGGGCCCGTTCGCGATCCACCACGACGGTTAATTCTTTTCCATAGGTGGACCACGCCACCCGTTTTTCATGCCGTCCGACCAGGGCGGCAAGGATGTCGTCTAGGGCGATGGCAATTCGGGTTTCTTGATCCGGTGCGGATTTCCACCTCTCCAGCCAGAGTTTCAGCTCGGATTTATCGGGGCCTTTGGCCAAGGCAACTGCGTCTTTGACCTGGGCTTCTCCCTCCAACAGTTCACTCGATAGATCATCGACAACCCCCTGTTTTTTTATTAATTCCGCCCGCCAGGTTTCAAAGCTTTTAACATAGGCCCCAATGGTATAGATATATCGTGTATTGTCGGCCAGCATGAAGGAGCCGGCCCACCGGTCGTTCTCCAAATGATGCATGGGGCTTTCCTGCCACTGCTTTTCGCCGTGAACCTTATACCGAAGAATACCGGCAATCGTATCATGTCCCTCTTTAAAGATATCCGCGGAAACTTCGAAGGTTTCCCCCACGATGCGCTTGACCGGATACCGTCCCCCGTCCAGTTCGGGATGGACATGTTCAATGATGATCGTTTGCAAAGTTTTTGGGAGAGATGCCATTCTGGTGCTCCTTTCCGTTCCTTCTTTGTCGCCAGCTGACGGCTCTGTCAACCATTCCTTCTCCCCTGGGAGATAGCCATCGGTCATCTATGGTGCGGATCAGCCGAGATCCAATATCCGCAACAGCCCAATCAGGGGTATCCTGACCCAATCCGGCCGGTTATTCAATTCATATCCGAGTTCGTAGATGGCCTTCTGGAGTAAGTAGGCTTGCAGCAATATTTGAATTTCATCGGTCGATGGCGGAAGAATATTCGACACTTCCTTGATCGAAAAATAGGCTTGCAGGTAACTGACACTCACCCAGGTCTGCCAGTATTTGGCCCATGGCTCCAATGTTGCGCAATCTTCGGGACGCACACCGGGCACCAGCCCGATTGAAGCGGCCTGGGCCGCGTATTGGAATGAGCGGAGCATGCCGGCGATGTCGCGGAGTGGAGATTCCTTCAGGCGTCGGACACTGAGCGGCCTGGCCGGCTCCCCTTCAAAATCGATCACGACAAAGTCCTTTCCGGTGTAGAGGACTTGCCCCAGGTGAAAGTCCCCATGGCACCGGATGCGCAATCCCTTAATTTTGCGGTCACGGACTGCTAATAGACGTTTCCGAAATTGACTTTCCTGTTCCAAAACCTGTTTGCCGACCGGTTGCGCCGATTCCGGGAGATGTTTGATTTGGGAGCGAAGCAGGGGAAAGTATTGATTGACCGTTGCCAGCATGCTCTGATAGAGGCCCCGCCGGTAAAATTCCGAAAACGGTTCAGGCGCAAAATCAGGGTGGTCCGGTTCCGAAGCCAGGGCGGCATGCAGTTCCCCGGTCCGGAGGCCCAGCAGGCGGGCTTCTTCCAGATAGGGACCGATGAATTCGTGGACCACTTGAGGGATCTCCTCCTCCGTCAGAGCCAAGAGTGAACGAGACGGAATGGAGGAATCGGAGATGGCCGTGGGGTGCGTCAGGGCTTCCTCATAATATTGTCCCAGTGCATCCAGGGTGTATTTCCAGGCATCACCTTCGTTTTTGACGAACTGCTGAAGAATGCCAAAGGTCAGCAGATCCCCGTTATCCCGCTGGTATTCGATGGAACCGACCAACGGCGCAATATGCATAAATCCCTTATTGGTCAAAAACCGACCGATCTCCAGATCCGGATTGACGCCGACATCGGCTCGCCGATAGAGCTTTAGGATGTATTGATCCCCGAATAAAATCGAGGTATTGCTTTGTTCTCCCTTTAACAGGGATGGTTCCAAGCCGGGGGCGGTTTTGGTCAATTGCCGTCGAAAGGTCTTCAGGGAGAGGGTAATCAGTTCGCCTTGGGGCCCGCTGTACCGGCGATTTTTGACAATGCTCGCCAGCAGGAGCTTTTGAAATTCCTTGTCCCACATGGCATCCAATAGTAGGCCGTCCTGTTCGCCGTCTTTTTGTTTGAGATGCACGCGGGCGATGGCGGCAGGAGAGTCCAGAAAATTTGAAGCTTGCTCTCCTGGCAGATACCGGAGTGGGAGCAGATAGGTTTCCGGTTCGCCTTCGGTATATTCCACGCCGATCATGACCAGCACGGCTTTGGGATCCTCTTGTGGGATGGGAATGGATTCGGAAATTTCAACCGATTGCATGATCCGGGCTTTTCCTCCAAACCATCGACGATGCTGAATATACGTCGGGAGGATGTTTTCCAGTTTGTTTTTTTCCCGTTTATGAATCAGATGGTTCCAATCTTTGGAGATGGAAATGACGGGAAGCGCGGCTTCCGGACTTTCGGTCTGAGGGAGGCCGTCCCGCATGATGGGTTCTAGGGCAAACCAGTAGGAGGAATAGCCACTCAAGGTTAGGAGGTACGGGAGTTCTCCAATGGGAGGAAATTTGCTTCGCCCGAACAGGGTCAGGGGGCGGCGTCCCTTGAACTCCGACAAATCCAGTTCCACCCATTGGGCGTGGCGGGATAAATTGACCGCCACCAGAATGATTTCCTCCTGATACCGGCGGAGGAAGACCAAAACCTTTCGATTGGAAGGATGGAGGAATTCGATGGTCCCCCGGCCGAAGACTTTATAGCGTTTGCGGAGCGAAAGGATGCGTTTCATCCACCATAGCAGGGATTGGGCGTTGTTCTGCTGCAGCTCCACATTAATGGCTTCGTAATGGTATTCGGGATCGATAATGATCGGGAGGTAGAGTTTCTGAGGATTGGCCCGGGAGAATCCGGCATTTCGATCGGCGCTCCACTGCATGGGAGTACGGACCCCGTTGCGATCTCCGAGATAAAAATTATCTCCCATGCCGATTTCTTCGCCATAGTAAATGACGGGAGTGCCCGGCATGGAAAACAACAGGCTGTACATGAGTTCGATTTTTTTACGATCATTGCCGAGCAGAGGGGCCAGACGCCGACGGATGCCCAGGTTGATTCTGGCTTGCCGGTCATGGGCAAAGACCCGATACATGTAGTCCCGTTCCTCGTCCGTGACCATTTCCAGGGTCAGTTCGTCGTGGTTGCGGAGGAACACGCCCCATTGGCAGGTATCCGGTATGGCGGGAGTCTGCTCCAGAATATCAATGATGGGGAAACGATCTTCCATTTGGATGGCCATGAATAAACGGGGCATGAGGGGAAAATGAAAATTCATGTGACATTCGTCGCCCTCTCCAAAATAGGCGGCCGCATCCTCGGGCCACTGGTTCGCCTCCGCCAGAAACATGCGATTGTCGAAATTTTTGTCGATGTGTTGCCTCAAGGATTTGAGAAATTGATGAGTTTCGGGCAGGTTTTCGCAGTTGGTTCCTTCTCGTTCATAGAGGTAGGGCACGGCATCCAGGCGCAAGCCATCCACTCCAAGGTCCAGCCAAAAATCCAGGACCTCGAAGATGGCCTGTTGGACCTCGGGATTATCGAAATTCAGGTCGGGTTGATGAGAAAAAAACCGGTGCCAATAATAGGCCTTGGCTACCGGATCCCAGGCCCAATTGGACTGTTCCGAATCCTTAAAAATAATACGGGTGTCCTGGTAAGTATCCGGGGTATCGCTCCATACGTAAAAATTTCGCCATTTGCTGCCGGCCGGGGCCCGCCGGGCTCGCTGAAACCAGGGATGCTGATCGGAGGTATGATTGACCACCAGTTCGGTAATGACCCGCAACCCCCGCCGGTGAGCTTCCCGTACGAATGCCTTGAAATCCCGCCGGGTTCCATAATTCGGATGAATATTGGTGTAATCCGAAATGTCATAGCCGTCATCGCGAAGGGGGGAGGAACAGAAGGGGAGCAGCCAGATGGCGGTCACGCCCAAATCCTGCAGATAATCCAGTTTCTGGGTGAGTCCCTGAAAGTCGCCGATTCCGTCGGCGTTGCTGTCGGAAAAAGCCCGGACATGCAGTTCATAAATGATGGCATCCTTGTACCAGAGGGGATCGTGGTCCAATGCGTCATCAGTCATGCCGATAGGTTGCCTTTCTCCCGGAAAAAATGGTTCATGTTGAATTCCGTCGTTTGAAGGGGTGCGGTATTCCCCTTCGGGTGAAACTTGTCGAAACGCACCGCTGTGAAAGGGAACGGGTATGTGTGGAGGCTCCCTCAACCTTTACCACATGGCACCGTTGAATGCCAACCGCTCACGAGGGCAGGTTATTGGCGACGGGGGCACTGAATCGCGGGGCAAATTGAAACTCGGCAAGAAACCTCCGGAGAATGGCCTGTTCCAGGCGGGAGGGAAACTGGGTGGGGCAGGGGACACGAAGCAGGAGATTGATGCGCCCGGGTTCAGGTATTTGAATCGTCACGCGCGGTTCTACCGATGGAGCATCCAACCAGAATTTCCCTTCCAGTTTTTTGAAATAAGCCCGGGCGTCTTCGATATACGGGGCAGCCTCTTCCTCCCCGGCCTGGAGCAGCAGCCGTTCGGCGGTCCTCCAGTCATCATCGGTGCTGAGGGGGACGGTGACGATATGCAGGCGAAACTTTCTGGTATACGTTTCGTTCGTCAACGGATGATCGAAGATGAAACTGTTCGGGATAACCATGGCCCTGCCGGTATATTGATGGGAGGTCTGGCCGGGGCCGATTTCCAGGATGGTGGTGGTCAGGGCGTTATGGTCCACGACATTGCCTCGAATGCCGCCTATTTCAATTCGATCGCCGAGCGAATAGGCCTTGGTCAACAGTCTGAGACCGGATCCGCTGAGGCAATCGATCAATTCCTTGGTGGCGATGACTAAGGCGACCGCGACGGCAAAAATGGAGACGGCAAAGGTTTGAAGTTGCGGCGCCCAAATGAAAATCATGCCGAGAATAAACAGGATCAGCAGACCGTTCCGGAGATTGACACTCCACCGCCGGCGGGTTTCGACCGGAATGTCGGGGTTTCGGAAAAAACTGTAGTGAATGCCCCATCGAATGAGAAACAGCAGGGTCAACAGTACGGCGGTGCTCAACCCGTACCGGAGAAACATTTGAGCGGTGGTGTTTAGAACCTCATTCATGATTGGGGAAAAGAAATGGACAGGCCGAAGCCCGAACGGGTGAAATTCAGACGGGGATGCCAGGCTTCCTTGCCCACATCTGGAGTGTACTGGAATTTTCGGCCAAGGCAAAGGGGCCGGTCACAAACGGAGAGTTCCGGAAAGGAACGGGGTGGATGGACCGGCTTACCGCATGCCGTATTCCTTGAGTTTTCGTTGTAGCGTTTTTCGGTGAATCCCCAGGATTTCCGCGGTGCGATGTTCGTCTCCCATTTGGGCGTCCAAGACTTTCAACAAATGTTCACGCTCCAGTTCCTCAAGGGTTTTCCAGGTTGTGGTACCGGCCGGTTGGGCGGGGGGCGAGGAGGCGGTGACCACGGCCAACGGCAGATCGTGAGGCATGATCACGGAGTGAGGCGTCATGACGACGGCTCGTTCAATCGTATGCTCCAATTCCCGAATATTTCCCGGCCACTGATACTGCATGAGAAGTGTCATGGCCTGAGGGTGGACCCCTTGAACCGGTTTATTGTTCATCTGACTGTATTTCCCGAGGAAATACTGAATCAGGGTTGGAATATCTTCCCGGCGCTCGCGGAGCGGGGGCAGATGAATGACCACCACATTCAACCGGTAGAATAAATCTTCGCGAAATTTTCCATTTTCCACCAACTGTTTCAAATTTTTGTTCGTGGCGGCAATAATGCGGACATTGACTTTGATGGATCCCATGCCGCCCACCCGACGGATTTCATGCTCCTGCAGGACCCGTAGCAGCTTCGCCTGCAAATTGGGTGAAATGTCACCAATTTCGTCCAAAAAGCAGGTGCCGTGGTCGGCCGACTCCAGGAGCCCTCTCTTCATGGCCAGGGCACCCGTAAAGGCACCCCGTTCATGACCGAACAGTTCGCTTTCGAGTAAATTTTCAGACAAGGTTCCGCAGTCTACGGCAATAAACGGTCCCTGATTCCGTAAGCTGTTACTGTGAATGGCCCGAGCGATCAATTCTTTGCCGGTTCCGGTCTCTCCGTGGATCAACACGGTGGATTCCGTGGGAGCGACCCGGGCGACCAGTTTGTAAACCACAACCATGGACGGGCTTTGCCCCTGGATTTGATTGATTTCTGGGGTTTTGGGGAAACAGCCAGGTGAAGGAGGCTGAACGTGTTCCAAGGTGCGTTTATGTTCGATAGCCCTCCGAACCACCGCACGGATTTCCTCCAGGGAAAACGGTTTGGAGAGATAGTCGAATGCCCCGGCTTTAATGCCTTCCACGGCGGTGGACAGGGAACCGTACGCGGTCAGTAGGATGACCTGGGTGAACGGATTTCGTCTTCGAATATCGGCCAGCAAGGCCAAACCGTCCACGTGGGGCATTTGAATGTCCGAGAGGACGATATCCGGGTGAAATTCCGAAAACGTCTCCAAGGCCATCTGACTGTCGGTGGTCGTTCGCACCTCATAGTTTTCTTTTTCCATGATTTCCCTCAGAAGGATGAGGGTATCGGGTTCGTCATCGACAATAAGAATTCTGACGGGCGACATATTCATTTCCTTTCCAAACCGGTAATCGAAGGATAAACGTCGTGCCTTGTCCCTCGGTACTGATGACGCTCAGGGTCCCCTTATGCAATTGAATGATTTCGGTGGTGATGGCCAATCCTAACCCGGTTCCGGCTCCCAGGGTTTTGGTTGTAAAAAAAGGTTGAAAGATTTTTTCTTTTTGTTCATGGGGAATCCCCTGGCCCGTATCCTGAACGGTAAGGACCACCTCCGATAGGCTTTGGGTTGGGTTGGGCTCATTGCGGGCCTCCAACGTGAGTGTCCCCCCGTTCGGCATAGCATCAATGGCATTATCGATCAAATTATTGATCGCCTCTTGAAGATGAAAAGGATCACCCTGGACAGGATGCAAATCCGGTGCGAAGGATGTGGTCAATTGAATGCCATGTTCCTGGAGAAGGGGTTTAAACAAGAGAATGCATTGACCGAGCAGATTGGCAAGCGAAACGGGTTCAAATGTCAGGGAGGGAGTCCGGGTGAACGTTAACAGATCTTGAATGCTGTGGTTGAGTCGATCGGTTTGTTTCAGCATGGTTCGCACCCGCTCGGCGATCTCGGGTGACAGGCGGGGTTCTTCCTGTAGCAGTTGAAGGTGTCCGGAAATGGCCGTCAGGGGGGTGCCGATTTTATGGGCCACGGTGGCGACGAGTTGTCCAAGAACCGCCAGCCGTTGCTGCCGCAGAATATCCCGTTGGGCTGCCGAAAGGCGTTCGTTGAGGGCTGCCAATTCTTCGTTGCGGGCCCGTAGTTCGGATGTGGCTTCGGCAACCTTGCCTTGTAAGGTATCGCGCGCCTGGAGCAAGGCCTGGTTGAGGGCGGTATTTTCTTTCATGATGTGTTGAATTTTTTGGGCCATGGAATTGAAAGCCCGGGATAGATCTCCGATTTCATCAATCTTTTTGATGGGGATGACCGTGGCCCAATTCCCCTGTTCGAGTTCCGTGAGTCCTTGTTTCAGTCGCCCCAGGGGGCGGACCACGTGGATATACAAAAACAGATTAAGGGCGGCGATAATGCCGACGCCCATGAAAACCCGGATAAGAAACGACCAATTTAAAAACGACCGCGTAATAGGTTCCAAATGGCCGGTCCAATATTCGGCATAGAGCACGGCGCTGAACCGCCCCCCAATAGTCAGGGGGATGGACAGGGCGAGCCGATCGTTTCCCGCTTGGGTTTGAAACCCCCCTCTCCTCTCGGCCGTCGAGATGCTCATCAGGATAAGCGGGGAGAGTTCAGCCGAGGACGGTTCGACTTTGCCTTTTTGGCCGAGTAATGAAGGAGGATGCCCGGGCATATCTGGAATTCCATATATTTGAACAAGCAAGAGGTCGGGATTCCGATCCAGCAGTTCCCCCAGATAGGTTTCCCGCCGGGAGGCCACCTGAAGGTCCTGTTCGGTCTGAAACCGAGATTCGATCTGCTGCATTAAGACCAAGGCTTTGGAGTCAATCGCATCTTTGAGCAACTCCTTCACGTATGATGTCTGTAACCATTCGGTCGTGAGCACCGCTCCCCCCACAATCATCAGAATGATGAGAGAGGCCTTGACCTGTAGCTTGTTTAAGGAAATCCAGGTACTCCGGGTAGGAGAACTCATCATATAATTTTTGGCCATGCTTTCCTCTTGACGAAGAGCTGCTTGAGGATTTGGGAGCTGGACGGGGGACATCGATGACCTCTCCTGGTTAAGAAAGGTCGCGGATCTTTTTTTAATGTTAGGTGGTGGTGGATATTTTGTCCATCAACGGACAAATTGTCCGATTTTCCTGCCGGAAATATCCTTCGGTCCGGAAGTATTATGCCTGGGATGATCAAAGATGGTCACAGCAATCCTGATGCCCGATTGAAGAGGGATATCCCTTAGCGGCTTCTGCGCAATTGATAATCATAGCAGGAACGGACAAAGGCCCGAAAAAGCCGGCGGGTAATCCGACTCCCCGGCTGGCGTTCGGGGTGCCATTGGACGGAAAAAATATATGGTTTCCCCGGGTGTTCCATGGCTTCCACCAGACCGTCGCTGGCAAGGGCCGAAGGAATAAAATGAGGTGCTAATGACCGGATGCCCTGGTGGTGTTGGGTGGCGATAATTTTTCTTCCTTCCCCGATAATAGCACTGAGCTGCGTGTCCGGCAGGACCTTAATGGCATGATATCCTGACTTCTTTCCTTCATGGTCGACGATGGGTTTATGTTTGTTGGGATGGATATGCTGAACAAGTGTGCCTCCCTCAAGGACATTAATCAGCTGCATACCATAGCAGATTCCCAGAATGGGAAGCCCACGCTTTTTCCCCGCTTTATAGAGCCATGCCTCGAATTCGGAACGTTTGGGAAACGCGATTTTGGTGCGTTTTTTCGGCCGTTCACCGTACCAGCGGGGATCGAGGTCGTCTCCTCCGACGATCACTAGGCCGTCAATGCCTTCCAGGTACCGAACCAACTGGGACTGGTCATGGGCGATGGGCAGGAGAACGGGATGCCCGCCCGCCTTGGTGACGGCCGCGGCATACCGATGGTCGCACAGGAGGTCGTAATCGGAAAAATCCTTTCGCTTGGAGACGGCCTCACAGGTGATGCCGATCAAAGGGGCGGGATGTCGTTTACTCATCGATGGAGGCCCTCTTGCGTCCCAACCAGACCCGATCGGTGCTGGGAAAGGGCGTGTGTAATTCCTGCGCAAAGTCATGCAGCGTATTTCCGCTGAGGAGGTGGGCCAGGCCGGTTCGGTAACGCCGGGCAAAGCGCCGCTGCCAGGTTTGGGGGTGTTCCTTAATCGCAAGGGCCACCGCATCGTGAATTAAACGGGCGCCGTTATAGCCTCGCTTGACGAGTCGGAGCACTTCGTAGATTTCTTCGGGAATATCCATGGCATCGAATTCCTCGCGGTGGTCCCATAAAAAACGGTCCAGATACTCCCTGACCGGAATCCACTCCCGTTTCCAAGGCAATTTGGCCCGCATGCCTTTGGTAGCGGCCTCGGTTCTGGCCAGCAGAAAGTCGGCATGACTCATCCGGTTGGCGGCCGCTTCTCCTCGAAGCCACCGGAGGCACACGGCCTTGACCAGGCACAGGTTGGCGATGACATACTCCGGAAGGTTGGAGTCGAACACCCGGATTTCCAATGTGGGAGGTTTGGTCTTCCGGCCGGGGCTAAACACCATTTCCCGGGTATCGATCGAGGTCAGGTCTCCTCGACGGGTAGGGGTAAAGTAGGTGGCACTTCCCCGCAAAAAACGGTTGGATGCCTTGGTGGTGACCCGTTTATCCCAAATGGGCGAATTGGCCCCCAGTGCGATGAAAAACGGCAGGTGGTCATGAATATGCCAACTCAATGAGGCTGCTTCTTGCCTGGTGAGTTTTCGATGTGCCACGGAGATGTGCATGTGGGTCCCTGCGAACCGATTGGTCCATCCTCCGACAAATAACGGCACCCGATAGTCCAGTTCGACCTCCCGGCTTCGGTAGAGTCCTCGTAGATATTTTCTGAGTCCCGCCTTCAGGAGGAATAAGGCTTCCCGGACGGTTGAAAAGGGGCGGCTATTGTATTCGCTTCCGATCGAAGCATCCCGTGTGAACCGTTCCCCCGATTCCGAAAGGCCGGGACGAGGTCGGGAAAGGCGACGCCCGATTTTATGATCGGTGACATTGATGCTATAGGCTTCAATTTCCACCCCGATGATAATTCGTTGGTGAAACGGCGTTCGTTTTGTGAGAGTCATGCCGGATATGGGCTGATCAACAGATCGGACGGGTGGATATCATTTATGGAAACTGGGATGGGTGTGGGTTCGGCGGAGTGCGAATAGGTTGCGATAGACAGGTGAATCGTTGTGGAAGACGTAGCGGCACCGTCCAATAGAAATCATGCAGGCTTTGCGTAAATCCAATTGAAACGAATGCGAAAGTTCCTCGCCGCGCCCCTGAATGGAATTGTACCCGGAATCATAAAGGGCGTCCAGTGATTAACGCCTGAGGCTAAAGGTTCCCGCCTATTGGCGTGAGCAAGCCGCGTTGATATACGCGGCGTTGGAATACAGGGAAATCTGTTGAGATAGCAATGATGATTGATGGGACCACGGGAAGGGACGACCGGTTTCCCGATTGCACCGGTTGTTCGTATCATGGTAGGCATGGAGGCCGTGACGCTACGCTGCCACGGGCAACCACCAGGACTTCCGAGGTGAGGACCGTTGGAAGCGGTTTGGCCAAAAAATTTAGAAAATTATGATGGGTTAAGGGAGCGCAAGACGGTAGGGCCGTTATCTCCCGAAAACCGGATATGGAACAAGATAGGAAGCCTTGAGAATGGATGAAATATTGTGGGTGTTCATGGTCTTGGATCCCTGGCGTATGCTCCTGCCGGTCGGACTATCCATGGTTCTGGCCGGGACTCGTTGGCTTGAAAAGGTTCGCCATCGTCCGCCAAATGTTGTGTTTCACGAAACGCTTGCCTCATTGAGTATCCGGTCAGCCTTGTGGTTATTCGGATTGACAGGGTTCGGCGGGTTGATCTATTCCTGGTTTGCAGGGGGGCAGGCCAATGCGGGCGGGCTTGGATATCTGGAGGCATTGATTTTTTTGTCGGGTGTCGGGTGTCTGTGGGAACACCATCGAAGGCGAGAGCCTCGGAAGCCCCAACAGGAGATTTTGCTTCATGGCGCCTGCCTGTTGTTTCTGGCGGCGGCCTTTGTGTGGGTTCTCAAATGGGATATCCTGGTGAATGTTCCCCGATCGGCTCGGGATTTTCCCTCAGCCTTGGCAAGGGGCTGGGAATGGTCCCGAATCGTTTCGAAATTTATCCATTTATGGTTGGCCTCCTTTGCGGCGGCGGGACTGATGATGATCATCATGGGATTGCGGAAAACGTCCTGGCGTCACCTGGCAACCGACCTACCCACGGAAGACCATGATGAAGGGCGTCTTAAATTCATCCGGTTCGGTATAGGATGGGTGTTGGCGGGGGTGGTGCCCCAGGTTGTGGTCGGAGCTTGGTTGTTGATTGAGTTGGGGGAAGGTGTTCGGGAATTGTTCTTTGGAGGGCTCAACCTGTCCTCGGTCCTCTTTTTTGTCGGACTTTTGACCGGATTGTTCGGGCTGGTGCTCCTGAATGCGGCATTTATCGCCCCTCAGGTGAACGGATTGGTTTGGGGTGGAGGGGCAAATGTGTTGGTATCCCTCGTATTCATGGGATTTGTGAGATATGAATCCATGAGGGTGACGGTGCTTGCGCTTGAGGAAGGGGTCGTATGGGAGCCTCTCGGTCAGTGGTCTGTGGCTCTGGGAACCGTGGCCCTGGTGGGAATGGGAGCCCTTTTCATGCCGGGGAAGTGGAAATTCCCCCTCTTACCAACCGACAAATCCCCATCCTGACTGGACAAATAGGTTTCAGGAAATTAAGGTACCCCTATGCATATTTCGGAAATTTTGGCCCGGCATAACCCTGCCATCAGTTTTGAGTTCTTTCCTCCCAAAACCCAACGAGCTTCAGAGGAACTTTTTGAATCGATTTCCGCCTTGATGCCTCTGAAACCCGCATATGTCAGCGTGACCTATGGGGCGGGAGGGACCACGCGGGAGCGGACGCATGATTTGGTGGTGAAGTTACAACGTGAAACCGATTTGACGATCGTCTCGCATTTGACGTGCGTGGGATCCGGCAGAGAGGAAATCAGGCAGATTCTGGCCAAATACCAGGAAAGCGGGATACACAATATTATGGCCTTGCGCGGGGATCCTCCCAAAGACGGTTCCTGCCATGATATTCCGGAAGATGGATTTCCATTTGCCTCCGACCTTGTACGATTCATCAAACAATATTTTCCAGAAATGGGTGTCGGCGTGGCCGGATTTCCGGAAGGACACCCGGGAACCCCCAACCGGCTGGTCGAAATCGAACATTTGAAACGAAAGGTTGATGCGGGAGCGGATTACATCTGTACCCAACTGTTTTTTGACAATCGGGATTTTTTTGATTTCTGCGAACGGTGTGAGGTGGTGGGAATTAAGGTTCCTATTATTGCCGGGATTATGCCTATCACATCAAAGAAGGGCATGGTCCGGATGTCCGAATTGGCGTTGGGAGCCAGGATTCCTGCCAAACTCCTTCGAGCCATGGACCGCGCCGAGAACGATGCCTTTGCCGAGCAGGTCGGGATTCATTGGGCCACCGAACAGGTTGTCGATTTAATAGATCATAAAGTCCGGGGAATTCATTTTTATACATTAAACCGCTCGAAAGCGACTTTAAAGATCTATGAGTCGTTGGGCATTCGAAGTTCGGAAAGCTTGCAGCATGCCAAATCTTGAAAGTTATGGGTTGCGCGGGAGGCCCCCGTTCTCCTTGGCGCCTTCGGGTTCTTCTCCGTATATGTCTTGACCTTTCCTGTTTGAATGCGGAACACTCTCCCCCCGTTGTATCGACATTAACCGACCGACATCGGCACTTTCGCCATCACGGGGCATTGGGTATGATGGCATGTTTGAATGAGGAGGAATGATCGCATGGGAATTCAATCCGGGTTTCAAGTGACATTGGATTTGGAGGGGCGCTCCAGCCTGGTACTGGGAGGTGATGAAGAGGCTCTGGAAAAGGTGACGCGGTTACTGGATGCCGGAGCCAGGGTGACCGTGGTCAATCCCACTCTTCATACGGAACTCCGTAATCTCA
>JBDIVP010000042.1:0-17513 GCA_039794325.1 Candidatus Inrsubterrania sp. | reverse complement strand
CCAGTCCGCCGGCTCCGATAAAAGCCGCCAAGGTGGCTGTGCCCAGGGTCCAGATGGCCGAGGTGCGAACGCCGGCCATGATGGTAGGCGCTGCCAGCGGCAAGCGCACGAAACGGAGTATTTGCCATTCGGTCATGCCCAGGGCCCGGCCGGTTTCTACGACGTTTGGGGCCGCATCCCGCAGGCCTGAATAGGTGTTTCGAAGAATGGGAAACAGGGAATAGATCCACAAGGCCATGATGGCCGGGAGGGTGCCCACTCCGAACAAGGGAATCATGAAGGCCAGCAGTGCGATGGATGGGACGGTCTGAGACATGCCGATGATTCGGATAATGGTCTCAGCACCTCCTCTCCAACGTTCCAACATCAAGCCGGCTGGAAGTGCGAGGGAAATGCCGAGAAGCAAACCCAAGCCCGCCAATCCCAGATGTTCGGCTGTTCGATAAGCCAATGTTCCCCGGATGTCCCACATGTAGGCCCATAACGATCGCCCGGCCTGATTTTCGGTTGTCGGTGGGAGGGTTGGGGAATCCGTGAGCAAGTGGAGGTCCTGCAGAATTTCGTGAGCGACCTGCGTCACCGGAAGTCCCTGTTCCTGGACGCGGAGGTTATACTTCCGCATCTGGTCCGGGGGGAGGGCATTGGTTAACAGACTGAGGACCGGAGCCAGTTCAGGGTGACGTTGGAGGGTTTCACCCCGCACGAGCACCGCCGCGTCATAAGGGGGAAAGAACTGCCGGTCGTCTTCGAGGACCAGAAAGTCGTAGACGGCCAGACGGCCATCGGTGGTATACACATCGAGCAGATCCAGATCGCCGCGTGCCGTTGCCTGGTATTTCAAGGTTTCCTGCATGCCGGCCACCTCCCGAAACTTCAGCCCATAGGTCTCCTGTAAACCTGGCAGGCCGTCCAGCCTCTCGATGAATTCATACCCGAAGCCTGCTTTGAGCGTCGGTGCGATCCCAACCAGATCTGAAATGGTTCGCACGCCCAAGGCCTGCGCCCGATCACGACGAAGTGCCAAGGCGTAAGCGTTCTCAAACCCCAGAGGCGAGAGCCACCAGAGGTTCCAACGTTTCAGAAATTGTGTGCGAACCCGGTTGAGAACCGCGGCCGGGTCGCCCATCGGCGGTTCACCCAACACCGTGACGAGTCCTGTACCGGTGTATTCCGGATACAGGTCGATTCCCCCCGTTTTTAAGGCCTCAAAGCAGACCTGTGTGCCCGCCAATCCCAATTTGCGGTTCACCGTCAATCCTGTTTGTCCTTCGACGAGTTGAGCGAACATTTCGGCCAGCAATCGGCTTTCCATGAAGTTTTTGGATCCGACGGTGATGGTGTTTTCGGCGGCTGCGGGAGGAATGATCCATGCCATGGATAACAGGGAAAGGAAGAACGCCACGCAACCGGAATGGGGGTGAATCGGGACAATCAATCGGCGCAGGATTTGACGTAGGGCCCACATGATCACTGAAGGGAGGGGTGAGAGTCGATTAAGGATTTCACGTATGGCGTGGAGGGTGCCCGTTGCAACTCCTGCGGAGTGCCCACCTGATGGATTCGTCCTTCCTTGAGTACGGTGACTCGGTCTCCCAGTTTAAAGGCTTCCGGCAGGTCGTGTGTGATCAGCACCATGGTTTTGTTGAGCTGTTGCTTGAGGATGAGAAATTGATGTTGCAGCTCCTGTCGCGTGAGCGGATCCAGTGCACCGAACGGCTCGTCCAGGAGAATGATGGAAGGATCAGCGGCCAACGCGCGTGCCACGGCTACCCGCTGACGTTGTCCCCCCGACAACTCAATCGGATACCGGGCAGCTAATTGTTTCGCATCCAGATTCACCATTTGCATCACTTCCAAAAATCGAGTGTCCTGTTGGTGGCGGCTCCAACCCAGCAGGTGGGGAATGAGGCATACGTTTCGTTGAATGGTCCAGTGAGGGAACAGACCGCCATCCTGCGGCACATAACCTAACCGGCGGCGTAGCAGAATCGGATTCTGACCATGAACCGGCTCCCCCTGAATCAATATTTCGCCGGAGGTCGGTTCGGCCAGGCGATTCAACAGGCGAAGCAAGGTCGTTTTGCCTGAACCGCTTTCTCCGATAACGGCCATGGTTTCTCCCTGCAGGACCGACCAATCGATGTGCTCCAGGGCCAATGAACCATCCGAAAATTGCTTGCGGAGGTGTTTGACTTCAAGCGCCGGAAACATCAGGAGGGTGGTTTCCTGTCGGGTGGGGAGCCATGCTAGATCGCATCCATGTTTTCTGCTGAGGAATATCCACAGGGCAGCATACCAGGGGGAAGCAGGTGAGGCCAGTCCTCTTGGACGGATTGACCAACGATTGGTGTAGGGGAAATTTTTCCTCAAGGCCGCTGCGGCATGGCGAAGAAACGGCGAAGGAGGTTTTTTTCGTGCGGCTTGGACTCCTGAACCGAACACGTACGGGGGCCATTCCTTATGGAGAGCGGAGGGTGGAACTTTTGGATGATTGATATGGTTCGGTATAGTAGGTTCAGTCATCATGGTAATGGGAGCCTGTTCTCCCCTTTGTTCAATTTTTGTTGATGGAGTGGTGGTATGTCGACACGACTAGCCTTACGCAAGGAGATGGAGGAGGCCCGTGATCGAACCGACGGACTGTTTGCCCTCATCAATCCCGACGCCCTGTATGAGCGGCCTATTCCCGAACGGAATCCGTTGATTTTTTATCTCGGTCATGTGGAGGCCTTTGATTGGAATCAAATTTGTCGATGGACTCTAGGAATGTCCTCGTTTCACCGGACTTTTGATCAGTTGTTTGAAGCGGGGATTGATCCTCAGGTGGGAGCGACTCCAGCCCGGCCGTCAACGGATTGGCCTTCCGTGGAGGAGGTGCGGGCCTACAATCAACGGATTCGGCAGATGATTGATAAGGTGTGGGATGAAGCTCCCGAACCCGTTTTGCATGTGGCCCTGGAGCATCGGTTGATGCATGTGGAAACGAATGCGTATCTCCTCCATCATCTGGACGGCCGGTACAAACCGGGGGCTCTCGAACCCGTGCATCTTCCGGAAGAATCCCCTGTGCATGAAATGGTGGACATTCCCGAGGGCGTGACAATTCTCGGACGGCGTCCTGGAGAGGGTTTCGGTTGGGATAATGAGTTCGGTATGCATGAGGTGCAGGTTCCGGCCTTTTCCATCAGTCGTTATAAGGTGACGAATCATCAATACCTCCAATATGTGCTGGAAGGTGGCGATCCCCCGCCGTTTTGGATTCGTCGCGGAGAAGCCTGGTGGTTACGAACCATGTTCGAGGATGTCCCCCTTCCGCTTCATTGGCCGGTGTATGTGACGCATCGACAAGCCCGGGACTATGCCCGATGGGCCGGCCTGGCTCTCCCGACGGAAGCGCAATTTCATCGTGCCGCGTATGGATATACGAATGAAGCAGAACACCCATTTCCATGGGGAGGGCATTCTCCGTCGCTGCACCATGGTAATTTTAATTTTGCGGGCTGGAATCCGGTCCCGGTGACCGGTCATCCCGAAGGAGACAGTGTATTCGGAGTCGCGCAATTAGTCGGGAATGGATGGGAGTGGACCGCCACCCCATTTGCACCATTTGAAGGCTTTTGCCCCATCCCTACCTATCCGGGATATTCTTCCAGATTTTTTGATGACGACCACTATGTCGTCAAAGGCGCCGGGCCGCAGACTGCCGGTCGGTTGCTTCGTCGTTCCTTTCGGAACTGGTTTCGCCAGGAATATCCATATGCCCACACAGGGTTTCGTTGTGTGCGCAATACCTCGTCGCCTTTCTGAGCCAGCTGGATTGAAAAATGGCTGGAGGATACAAGAAGCAATGAGGTGCCACAACGTGAGGTATCCCATCTACGGCGACCGTTTCCTGTCTCTCTTCACGCTTGACGCGATGGCTTCAGCCGGGAGCCCTCCATGTTCCTGAGGCCGGAAAATAATCGGTTTTCCTGGTTTAAGCTATGGTGGGCCGTTTGTTGCGCAGGTTTGTTGGGGTGGCACAGTCCTGTCTTTTCTGCTGAAACGCTGGTGATACTGTATTCCAGTGAACACCATGGAGTGGCTCTCCCTTTGACGTCTTCGGATGGCGGCCTCATCGGCGGGTTGTCCCGGCGCGCCATGTTGGTGGAGGAGATTCGTGAGGAGGGTCACCCTGTCATAGTCCTCGATTCCGGGGATATCCTGATCGGGACGGCTTTTTCGTCCTGGTTTAAGGGGGAGCCCGATATTTTGGCCATGAATGCCATGGGATATTCCGGGATGGTGGCGGGCAATCACGATTTTGATTTCGGGGTCGGTCATCTGAGTCGATTAATCGAGTTGGCTCGATTCCCGGTTCTCTGTACCAATCTAATCGCAGAGAGTCTGGAGCTTCCCTGTCAGTCGTCGGCGGTGATCCGGGTGAAGGGCTGGACAGTCGGTCTTTTGGGAATTGTCGGAAGGAGTAATTTTCCGGATACGTTCAGTCGGGAAGTGGTGCGGTTTCTGAAGTTGGAGGATTCCTTGCAGGCGGTTCAACGTGAAGCGAAGGCTCTGCGTCAGAGACAGGATGTCGATCTTATTGTCCTGCTGACTCATCAGGACACGGAGGAGGATCTTCAACTTCTCAATCAGGCGATCGATGTGGATGTCATGATCGGATGTCACACGGAAGGGTTTGATGGACTGTATGCACCCGGCAGGGAGCAGCCGGTTGCCTCTTTGAAATATCCGGAGCGTGTGTTTGTGAAAACCCACCGGCAAGGACGATTTTTGGGCCGCTTGGACCTGACCAAGGAACTCCGAGCCGTCTCCTATGCTCGGGCACGGAATATTCCTGTTACCGAATCCATTCCTGTTCATTCCGGTGTGGAAGTTATCCTGGATACCTATCGTCAACGGTTCATCCAGGAGGCCTCACACGTCGTTGGGCGGTCTTTGGTTCGCCTGAATGGAGAGCGTCCGGCGGTTCGTACTCAGGAAACCAATATGGGAAATTTGCTGGCGGACCGTTTACGAGCATCACTTCACACGGATGTGGCGCTGATCAACGGAGGACAGATCCGCGGGAGCATTGATGCCGGTCCGGTGACGCTGGGAGATGTATTGGAAGTCTTGCCCTTTGATTCTTCATTGGTGAGCCTCGAGGTGACGGGATCGGTTCTGCAGCAGGTTCTGGAGCATGGTGTGAGCCAGTGGCCCAATCATAGTGGCCGGTTTTTACAGGTAGCAGGCCTTCAAGTCACGTTTGATATGGCCGCCCCTCCCGGTCGACGGGTAAGGGAAGTGGTGGTCGGAGGAAGGCCACTTGACCCTCATGGACTCTATTCAGTAGCCACTGACGCGTTTGTGGCGGAGGGAGGTGATGGATTTATGATGTTTCGTCAGGCCCTCCGTCGGGTGGACCATCAAACTCCGCTGCGTGACGTGTTCTTACGAACATTGGAGCGCGAACCGCTGCAGGCCGAGGTTGATGGCCGGATTCTCATCCTGGTTCCGGCTTCCCCGTAGGTTTCATCCTGAAATGGCTCAGGTGTTTTCAATGTGGAAGCCCCATCGATGGTTGGCGGAATTGCAGAATGTGTGGGCGGATACTCGATCGATTGTCATTATCGCCCAAATTGCAGCGATCTATGCGGCCATTCTGATCCCGTTTAAGGCCGGAGTTCCGATCATTCCAGGATTTGTGGAATTACGACCTGCCAATGCGATTCCCATTGTCGCGTCCTTGCTTTTTGGCCCTCCTGCGGCGTGGGGAGCGGCCATCGGGAACGTCATCGGGGACTGTTTCGGCACTTTGGGTCCGGCCAGCTTTTTCGGTTTTTGGGGAAATTTTTTCTTCGGGTATGTACCCTATAGGCTTTGGGGGCGAATGGGCTGGCTGTCGTCGGGCACCTCACCGGTTGTCGGGTCTTTCCGGCAGGGCTTGGAATATGCCCTGATTTGTGTGGTGGCTTCGGCGACCTGCGCCGGAATTATTGGGCTGGGGGTCGAGTGGTTGGGGCTCCTGCCGTTTGCGGTACTGGCGCCGGCCATTTTTTTGAATAATATTGTGATGGGGATTTTTCTCGGCCCTCCTCTCCTGAAGTTCCTTTACCCGCGTGTCAAGCGGTGGGGATTGGGGTTTGTGGAGATTCAATCGGTGGCCCATGAAAGAATGCCCGGAGGTTCGGGGGGCCTGAATCCTTCCCTCTCGGTGCCCGCCGGGCATCCGGATGGAGGTGAGAGGGAGAGCCATCTCCCTTTGGTGGAATGTTCCGGCCTTTCCTTCCAGTATGCGGGGGGATCCGTACCGGTACTCAAAGACGTGACCTTTTCCATTTATCCCGGTGAAGTAGTGCTGTTAATGGGGAGGAGCGGAACCGGGAAAAGCACCGTCAGTTATGCCTGCAACGGGATTGTTCCTCATTTAGTGCCGGGTAGGTTATCCGGAGTGGTGCGCATTGCCGGTCGTCCGACGGTTAATGACCCCGTATGGTTGCAGGCCGGCCGTGTGGGCATGGTGTTTCAGGATTTTGATGCCCAGTTGGTGGCCACAACCGTGGAAGGTGAAATACGGCATCCGTTGGAATATCGTCCCCTTTCCCAGGTGGGCGTTGACCTGTTGGGCTCCATTCAACGCGTATTGCGTCGTGTCGGGTTGGAGGTCTCCCTCGATCGTGATCCGATTACTCTCTCCGGCGGACAGCGCCAACGTCTCGTGTTGGCGTCGGTCCTGGCGCAATCTCCTTCCGTCCTTGTGCTGGATGAGCCAGGATCGGATCTGGATCCTCAAGGCAGTAGCCGGCTCCGTGACGTGGTGCTGGCTCTTCGAGAAGAAGGGATGGCGGTGCTGTGGACCGCGCAGCATCATGACGAAATGGCCTATGCCGATCGGATCGTGGTGTTGGACGACGGGAGGATGGCTTGGACGGGAAAGCCTGAGGAGTTGTTGCGGCAGCCCCGGATGATGCGGGATCTTGGTCTACGGCCGTTGCCGCTGACGGAATGTTTTGAAGGGATCGGGGTGGATCCTCTGCCGATTTCCGTTGAAGAAGCGTGGGTACGTGCAGATAGGATGCAGGTTGTTCTTGATCCCCCGCCTTCCGTTATGAATGACGAAGTTCGACTGGGTAAGCCTTATTCCCCAACCTCGGAACAAGGGCCGCCTATTATTCAGATGGCACAGGTGTGCTTTGATTATGAAAACCATCCCGTTTTTGGAAACCTGTGCCTTGATGTTGGCTCGGGAGAGTTCCTGGCGGTTGTGGGAGCCAATGGATCGGGTAAAAGTACCCTTTCGCGATTGTTAAACGGATTGTTATTGCCCATGGCGGGACGAGTCTTGATCGATGGTCTGAATACCCGGGAGACTCCAATCAATACGTTGGCCACCCATGTGGGGCTCGTGTTTCAAAACCCCGATCATCAAATTTTTGCCGAAACCGTCTGGGAGGAAGTCGCCTTCAGTGCGCGGAACATTGGAATCGGGGAATCCGAGATTGACGATCGAGTGCGCGACGCCTTGGCCGCCGTGGGGATGTCGTATGAGCAATACCGGGATCTGGATCCATTCAGCCTGCGAAAAGGGGAACGGCAAAGGATTGCGGTGGCATCCGTGCTGGCCACACGCCCCGGAGTGTTGATTTTTGACGAGCCCACCACCGGATTGGATGTGGTGGAGACCCGGCGTATGCTGGAGATGATTCGGCGCTTGAATCAGGCCGGACATACCGTGGTCATGATCACCCACTCGATGCGATTGGTCGCGGAATATGCCACGCGTTGTGTGCTGATGAATGCGGGGTGTATCGTGGGAGACGGGCACCCGCGGGAAGTTTTCTCCAATCCCTCCCTGTTGGCCTCCGCAGCCCTGGATGTCCCCGATGTTTCGCGCTTTAGTCAGCGTTGGGGAGTAACACTGTTATCCATTGATGAAGTTCGAGCTTCATTCTCCCCGAACGGGATGTGTCCTGAATCGAAATGAATAGCCCACGTCATGGTGTAGAGGAAAAGGCACGTTTACGGGAAACTGAGGGCGCATGAATTTCTCTTTATATGTCCCCCGGCAGACATGGATTCATGGTTTGGACGGACGTACCAAATTTTTGTCGGCTGTGGGCCTTTCTCTGATGGCCCTTGGCTTTTCCCACCCGTTGTATTTAAGCGGGGTGTTGGGATTGGTGTTGATGGGGATGATGGCCAGTGGGGTTCAAGCCAATATTCGCAAGATGTGGGTACTGACCGCTCTCCTGTTTTGTTACTCGGTGGCCCTATGGCCGTTTTTTGTCAAAGGAAAGACTCCGATCCCCTGGCTGGGTGTGCTCGGCGTCACCCAGGAAGGGGTGATAGTCGGTCTTGCCATGGGCATGCGCTTATTGATTCTGATTTGGGTCGGGGTGTGGTTGCTCTCGACGATGACGATCGAAAGCCTGTCTGTTACGTTACAACAATTGGGGCTTCCCGGACGGGTGGGGTTTGCGTTTTCTTTGGCTTTTCGCTGGGTGGCCATTCTGTTGGGGGCAGGGGTGGGAGTGGTTCATGCTCAACGATCAAGAGGCTTGGATGTGGAGACGGGGGGAATAGTGTCTCGTATTCGCAAATATCTGCCTTTGGTGGTACCCCTGATGGGACATGCGCTTCGTCAAACCAATCTCCTGGCGATGGCTCTGGAGTCAAAAGGATTTCATCCATTGGCCGAAAGACAGGTTTTGAGTCCTGCGAGGCTCCGTTTGTCTGATTACCTCGTGATCGGGACGATCGGGTGTTTGGTGGGAGTGGTGTGGTGGCTCAGGAGGCAGGGTCTGGGAGTTCTTGAGATCCATTTCTGAAGGGTTGCCAGGGAGTCACATGATCTTGCGCCTGTCGTTCATGGGTCTGTTGAAAAAGCCGCCAGCGGCGTTCTCGCCATTTTTCCGTGCTCACGTACTCAACGTACGCTCCGCCCGCAAAACAAGCGTGTCCCCCTGCGGGATGAATCAAGCCATGCGTGGCCTTGCTGACGGACTTTTTTGAACCGACCCAAAGCCATGATCGTCAACGCAGCCATGAGCAAATTTGTCCTTGAAAATTTCAAGTATTCAACACTCCCTTCATGGGAATCCAGCCCATTGCTTAAGTTTGGGTAAGCCCGGCTGTAGCGGGAAGTCGTATGACGGGATTAACTAAATGACCAGGGTGGGGTTGGGAAAGGAGGTCTCTTCGGATGCCAAACCGGCAAATTTGGAGATATTTTTATAGCAACGACCACAACAGTTTTTCTTGTCATTGAGGCCCAGGGCGCATGCCAGTTCTTTTGGCTTGGTCATGCCGGCTTGACCCAATTTGCGAACGTCGGATTCTTTGATGCCCTTGCAAATGCAGACGTACATGATGTTTGTTCCTTCCGTTATTCGATAATGATAACGGTTATCATTTCCACTCATCTTACAACTCGATTCAGACCCTGTCAAGCGGGTAAGTTCGTTGAGGGGCAAGGTGGCTGTTCTCCGTTTGGAAAAGGGGAGGTAGGTCAGGCGGAATGGATTTCGAGCCTTGCATAGTTGCTAAACCCGGTGGGGTGGAGCTGCGGCTCTTTGTTCAGCCCCGTTCCTCAAGGATCCATGTGAAGGGGCTGCATGGGAACGAAGTCAAAATACAGCTGACTGCTCCGCCCGTCCAAGGAAAAGCCAATGAGGAATTACGCCGGTTTTTGGCCAAAGGCTTGGGACTTCCTTTACGTATGGTCGAACTGGTATCCGGAGAGGGTTCAAGGCATAAACGAATCATGATAAAACAAAAGACTCTGACGGAGGTTCAGGCTTTTTTGCTGGGAAGCATGGCCAAAAACATCACCTGAGGGACTTTTCTCGCTTTGCTTACTGAAGGTTGTTCATTTACGAGGTAAGTCAAGGAAGATGGGCTGCTGCGGGAAACAACTGGTTTTGCTTCGGTTTACATCACTCCACCCCACTTTTATAATGCCCACCGGGAGGGAGTTCCGGGTACCGCGGCGGGGGAGCATTCCCGCCATTACCGCTGAAGAAGGATGAGTGTTGTTGGTCATGGCACCCTCTGATTTAAATGTCAGAAAGAAAAGGTCGTAAAAAGGCCGCAATCGAGATTATGGAAGACCGACTGCAGACATTATTGATTGATCGTTTGGACGCGAAATCCGCCAGGGAAGTCATGGCGGCTCTTGGACAAAATGGTCAACGAGAAATGGTCCTTGATCTCCTGGACGAACTTGGAGATGTCTCCTCCAAGGTTCGTGGGGAGGCGATATGGGCTTTGGGCGAGGTATCCCGAGTGGGGAGATTATCCTGTGTTGGGCCATGGTTGGATCTTGGCATTACTCTGGCAGAGGCGTCAGGCGCTCTGGGACTTCGTTTCTTTAAGGAAAGCCCCGCTATTTTAGGATTCCTCCCTGCAACACCAAGGACCGGCGAGCTTCTCCTGCAAGTTCTGGAGTTGGCCGATGGAGCGGTGGAGACCGCTCCTCAGTGTGCATTTGAATTCTTTAAGGTTTTGCCTCGATTGCCTGAGGACATTTGTGTGTCGGAACTTCAGGAATGGGCGCATTTAGGTATGGAGTTGGCACAGTGGGATTATGTGCTGGGGAATGAGTTTTTTCGGGAGTGCCCAGCTGTTATCAGCGCGATTCCCTTCGGTTGTGCGAAGGCCTGGATTGCCTTCGGGATGAAACTTATGGTTCGTAATAGCCTGGGGAAACCTGATTATGTGGGGACATTGGAATTTTTCCGCACCAGCCCAAGGCTGCTTGCGGATATACCGGTCTCTGAAGTGAAGCAATTGGTGATTGATATGGGGAACACCCTTGCGGAGCAGATGCCGGAAATCGCTGTGCTGTTCCTGGCTGAGGCCCCCGACCGGTTATCCAACCTTCCCTCCAGGGAGTGGCAGCTGCGAGTCTTGCAATTCGGACTCTTGGTTGCTGATAAGGATGCCCAAGCGGCCTTGGCGTATTTCCGACGCGTGTCGGAGGTCTTGTTGTACGCCGATGCCACAGCAACCGGGGTGTTCGATGCCTGGTTCGGTCAAGGTATGGAAGCCTTGGAATATGGTGTCGAAGCGGGACGTGCCTTTTTCGGGTTAGAAACCAAACAGGCGTGTTCGGCTGTTGAGCAGGCGATGACAGGGGTGCCCCTCAGGCAGGTGCTTCGCTCACTGAGGATGTTTGCCAGGGCGTTATGTGGAGAGGAGGTCAGCATTGATAGCCTGAGCAAGGATTTTCTGCCTGGCCAGGATGGCTTTCAGTCGGATCTCGGCCGGGGGCACGAACGGACCATGGTCAGTCCGGATGGAAAGACCATTTATCTTCCTTTGGTGATGGGACGTTCTTCCACGGTTGAGGGAAATCGGAGATGGTATACGGCCATGGTGGCTCATGAAGTGGGTCATCTGGAGTTTGGAACGTATCGCGTGTCCGATCGGGTAATTCAGCAAGTGGCTGCCAGGGTCCGCTCCCAACGCTCCCATTTCGACCATGTGTCGTCCTCCTCCCCTATTCATAGTCTAGGGGGGCTTTTTGAGTTGTATCCTCAGTCAGCCTTGATAAGGGATTTGTGGGAAACAATCGAGGATGCCCGCGTGGATTTTTTATTAAAGAAGGAATATCCGGGGTTATGTGAAGATTTTCGAATTTTGAACCGGGAATCCATTCAATTGCGGACACTCACTCACGGAATGACAGCTCGGGAGATCGTCTTAGATGCGCTGCTTCTTCGGTTTGCGGAACTCGAGCAGGAGGTGGTTTCAAGCGCAGGCCTCGATGAGGTAATCGAGCCGGTTTGGGAATTGGCGCGATCGATTTTACATGCTGAGGCCACCGCAGATGATGCGGTGTTGCTGGCGGACGCCTTGTATCAAGAGTTGGAACGCCGCATCGGACATTGGCGGCCAAGCTCGGATCAGTCGGAAACCTTTTCAGGTGAAACCGGAGAAGAGCGTGCCGGAGTGGCCCATGAAGCTGCCGAGCATTTCGAAGAAGCCTACGAGTCCTTCGAAAATTGGGGGTACCGAAGCGCCTTGGATCCGCATGCCTTGTCCGGAGTTTCGGATGACCAGGAAACGCAGGAAACCTCTGGAACAAAAGGGAAGGGAGAAGGGGCAAGAGCAGAGGGTCAGGGGATGGGGGCGGACTCTGAGGTGCCCCCTGCGGGAGCCGAACGGGAACACAACCCGCCCGAACGGGCGGCTGAGTATGGTGAATCTGCCATGAAGCAGTGGTTATCACCTGATGCCGTCCCCGGAGGACAACGAAGGGGAGCCGCTCTGGGAGAGGGGCAGTTTCTGTATGAGGAATGGGATGGGTTCGTCAAGGATTACCGCCCCCAATGGACCCGGGTAGTGGAGCAGGAAGCTCCGGATGGACCTTCCGAGTTCGTAGACGAAACCCTGCGAACCTATAATCCCGTGGTCAAACTCATTCGTCGCTATTTTGAGTGTATTCGTCCCGAAGCCTTCCGGCGAATAGGCCGCCAGGCCGACGGCGAAGAAATCGATTTTGACGCCTTGGTCAATTGGTTCGTGGATCGGAAGCGTGGAGGGGATCCTTCCGAGCACATTTATGCCCACCGTCAAAAGCGGGATCGCCAAGTAGCCGTGGCCTTTCTGGTCGATATGAGCGGGTCGACTGCCCGGCAATTGGGGAGTCGGGGCCGGACGGTTAATGATCTTGAAAAGGAAGGTCTGCTCCTGTTGTCGGAGGCATTGAGTGCGGTCGGCGATCAGTTTGCCATTTATGGGTTTTCCGGGAAGTCCAGGCAACTGGTGGATCTCCAGATTTTGAAGGATTTTTCGCAACGTGCCGGAGGCCGAGTGGGATTAAAGATCAGCGGAGTGCGACCGAGACAGCAAAACCGTGATGGTGCCGCGATCCGCCATGCGACGTTTCGTTTGATGGAACAGCCTGCTAAAGTCAGGATGATGGTGTTGTTAAGCGATGGAAAGCCGCTTGATGATGAGTATACCGATGAATATTCCCTTGAGGATACCAAAATGGCCCTGAGGGAAGCCCGCCTGAAAGGCATTCATCCCTTTTGTATTACCATTGACCAGGCTCCTACCGATTATGTTAAACGGATGTATGGCGAAGTAGGGTATTTGGTTGTCGATGCTATCGACTCGCTGCCCACACGGTTGCCGAAAATCTATCAACGTCTGACCGCAGGCTGATCGAAACAGGAAGTATGACTCTACCACCCGACTCACGTTCTGACGTGCCTCCCTGGCTGTACAAGCTCTTTACCGGCCACCAATATCCTTATGTCCGGCGACAAGCCAAATTTGCCAAGCAACGACCGGCTGATGGGGAGCGGACGGACCCTTCTCTCGAGGAGATCCGGGAAAAGTTCTGGGAAGTCTTTCCACGGTGTTCGGCTAAAATCCTGCAAGAAGTCAAGAGCGGGATGATTGTGACTTTTGTGGAACTGGGTAATTATGAGCCCGGACAATTTCAGCCGCTTATTGACCGACCCGAGGAGTTTTTGGCTGAGCAATATGGGAAAAAAAAGATCAAGGTGAATTTTTACGACGGAGAAAACTTTGTCTGCACGATAAATTTTAAAGTTGGAGGATGGACCGGTCATGATGAAGGGTGAGGCTGGCTATCGGGTCCGATGCTCCTTCAGAGGAGAGGGTTGGAAATGAGGCGCGTAAAAGTCACCATTGTCGGGGCAGGGAACGTCGGCGGATCTATTGCTCAACGACTCGCCGAAAAGAACTGGTATGACATTGTACTGGTCGATATCGTGGAGGGAATGCCGCAGGGCAAGGCGCTCGATCTGGTAGAGGCGGGGCCTGTCTGCGCCTATGATTCCTTGGTGACCGGCACCAACAATTATGAGGAAACCAAGGATTCCGACATTGTGGTGATTACTTCCGGAATTCCCCGTCGTCCGGGGATGAGCCGGGATGAACTTTTGGAAACTAATACCCGCATTGTGGCTTCGGTGGTTCGTGAAACGGCGAGGCGCTCTCCGGACGCCATCGTGATCCTGGTTTCAAACCCGTTGGATGCGATGACCTTCGTGGCTCATACCGTGAGTGGATTTCCAAAGGGGCGGGTAATCGGAATGGCCGGAGTTCTGGATTCCGCGCGATTTCGGGCATTTATCGCGGATGCCTTGCAGGTGTCCGTTGAAAATATTCATGCCATGGTACTGGGCGGTCATGGCGATTCCATGGTGCCCTTGATCCGGTATACGACGGTAGCCGGTCGCCCGCTCGGAGAATGGCTGTCTCCCGAGACCTTGGCCGCCCTGATCAAACGGACCAGGGAAGGTGGCGCGGAAATCGTCAACCTCTTGAAAACAGGAAGCGCGTATTATGCTCCGGCGGCCTCGGTGGTGGAAATGATCGAGGCCATCACCAAGGATCAAAAGAAAATTCTACCCTGTGCAGCGATGTGCGAAGGCGAGTACGGATATCATGACCTGTTTCTGGGGGTTCCGGTGAAGCTAGGGGCGAAGGGTGTTGAAGCCATTATTGAGTATGATTTGAGTGCTCAAGAGAAAACCGCTCTGGATGCCTCTGCACGTGCAGTCAAGGATTTGTGCGCCCAGGTTAAAATGATATTGGAAAAGCCTGCTTCCTGACCTTCTCAGTGGTTTCCGGCGATCGATTTGCAATTCCGGATTTGGTGTGGCGAGATTCAAAAATAGCCGCGTTGCTTGACGGGTTTGAAACCCTGTTCGTATAGTGGGAACTGTAAGTGCCTGGAACTGCTAAAAAAATAGTAAAAACCCGGAAAATGGAAGACAGGTCATAAATAAGGAAGGAAGAGAGCTTCTCGCACTGCGTTTTGTTGTTTTTTATGTGAGTGACGATTTGATCTCTGTCGGTGCCCCTCTTACGTGACGGGGGTAGCAAAGAAAATCCGGTTGTATCATCAGAAAATTCTTGGAAAATGAATCATTCTTTGCTAAGCCATATGGGCTGTGAAATGGCTATTTTCAATCAAGGGGAAAAATATGCTTGAAGGATTTTCCCCACGTCTTTTACAACAAGTGCCGGAAGACCCATGGGATATTGACGCGTACGGGCGGCGGGGAGGTTATGAAGCCTGGCTCTCGTGTTTGAAAGCGAATGATCCCCAAAAAGTCATTGATATGCTTAAAGAAGCCCATCTGCGGGGCCGGGGGGGAGCTGGGTTTCCCACCGGGCTGAAATGGGACAAGGTCTTACATCATCGGGTCAAAGAACATTATTTTGTGTGTAATGCCGGGGAACATGAACCGGGAACTTTTAAAGATCGTTATTTATTGCGGCACCACCCTCACCAGCTTTTGGAAGGATGCCTGATCGCGGCTTTTACCATTGGTGCGAAGCAAGCCTTTATTTATCTCAATCATGAATTTGAAGAAGAACGCCGCCATTTTGAGCGGGCCAGGGAGGCGGCCAGAGCCAAGGGGTTATTGGGGAAGAATGTTCAGGGGACAGGGGTGGATATCGAAATCGAAATATTTGACGGCTATGGGAGCTATGTGGCTGGGGAAGAAACCGCCATGTTGGAGTCCATGCAGGGCCGTCCTGCCCAACCGAAGCAAAAGCCACCCTTTTATCCCACCGAGTATGGGTTGCACGGAAAGCCCACGCTGGTGAACAATGTGGAAACGCTTTCCCATATTCCTCATATTTTACGAAATGGAGCGGAATGGTTTCGGCAGGTTGGGCCTCCTTCCTGTCCCGGTTCCATGCTCTTTTCCTTGAGTGGGGCGGTGAATCGACCCGGCGTGTATGAGTTGCCGCTGGGGACACCGTTGCGTCATCTTGTTGAAGTATGTGGCCAGGGGGTCGTGCAGGGGCGTGGGGTGAAAGCGGTGTTCCCTGGTGGCCCTTCCTTTTCAATGGTCGGTGCGGATCAATTGGATCTGCCCATGGATTTTGATTCGTTGAAAAAGGCTGGTACCGGATTGGGGTCAGCAGGAGTGATTGTTGTGGATGATGCCACCTGTATGGTTGAGCAGACGCTGAAATTTTCACATTTTTTTGAGCGGGAAAGTTGCGGACAATGCCCTCCCTGCCGAATTGGAACCCACGAACTTGCGAACCTGGTTCAAAAAATTGAAGATGGTCAAGGTTCGGAAAAAGATCTGGCCCAGTTGCTGCAAATTTGCGGGTTTGTCAAGGGGACCGGATTTTGTACTTTGGTGACAGGGGCATCCGTGCTGGTACAGAATAGCCTTAGGCTTTTTCGGCATGAGTTCGAGGATCACATTCGTTTGACCCGGTGTCCTTTTAAGCCGCTACCGGTTGAGGTACCCTAAAAGAAGAATCTGTTATGCCACGTGTAACCTTTGTTCATCCGGATGGAAAAAGCGGAGATGTTCCTGAAAATCTCACGCTCCTGGAGGCTGCCGAGCATCTAGGGTTTCCCCTGAATCATGATTGCGGGGGAAATGCCTCCTGCTCGACCTGCCGCGTTGAAGTGGTGGTCGGAGATGAAAATCTGTCGGAAATCGACTTCGAGGAGCAGGATTTGTTGGACAGGGAGGCGTTGACCGAAGCCTATCACCGGTTAGGCTGTCAGGCTAAGGTCTTGGGCGATGTGATTGTTCAGGTTCCAGAGGAAAAATGGGGTGAAACGGAACGCGGACAATCAGAAGTGGCCAGGAGTTCAAGCTTATAACGACTCCGGTGCGAGTCCGGGATGAATCCTTTTCAGGGTCGAAAAACATGAGTAGTCAGGGAACGCACATGACGGCATTGTTGAATCCTCGAACGACGATTACCCGATCCTATTATTTTTGCGCCGCTCACCGGTTGCATACCGATCAATTGCCTGAACATGTGAATCAAAAGATTTTTGGAAAATGTAATAATGCCAATGGCCATGGCCATAATTATACCGTCCACGTCACGGTGGGTGGGACACTTGATCCTCAAACCGGGGTTATTACCGATGTCGAGCGGTTGGATCAACTGGTGAAAAATCTGGTTGTCGACCGGTTCGATCATCAGCATTTGAATTTTGATCCTGCCTTTGAACAGGTCGTCACCACAGGGGAAAATCTCGCCAAGTTGATCTGGGACATTCTGGTCGATCAGATTCCGAATGCCCAGTTGGAAAAGATTGGAGTGGTGGAAACACGCGATAATTTTTTTGAATATTGCGGAACTGCTCCTTGACGGTTCTTCGGTCTCCCGTGCATGAGATGGATTCCTCCCGCAAGGTTATGAATCAAAAAAAATCCAAAGTCTCCCAAACTTCAACCCGTCGAAAAGCGTTGAAGTTTACGAATGCTGATGAAGTCCATGTTCATCGGCCTGCGGATATTCAGGACATTGAGCCCACGATTCGGCAATTGCTCAGGCAGCTGGGGGAAAGTCCGGATAGAAATGGACTGCGTGAAACGCCCAAGCGGGTCGCCAAGGCCCTGACGTATCTCACCCAAGGCTACCATCAGGATATCGATTCCTTACTGAATGATGCGCTATTTCCCATTCAGTATGACGAAATGGTCATCGTCAAGGATATCGATTTTTACAGCTTGTGCGAGCATCACCTGCTGCCGTTTTTCGGTAAATGCCAT
>JBDIVP010000041.1:0-17851 GCA_039794325.1 Candidatus Inrsubterrania sp. | reverse complement strand
CAAGCAAGGCAAACCGCTACGGGAAATCTTCCAATTGCTGAAAGAAAAAAAGGTGATTGTGACCGTCAATAAACGCATCGCCAGCGAAGACACCACCGTCTATGATGGGGATGCCGTTCATATTGTCGGACATGATGGAATGGGCAGGAGCGGCCTGACACCCGCCCTGTATTAAGAATACCGGGAGCCAATCCACGCAAGAGGGATCAGCGGACGGCTTCATCTTTACTACGCAGGGCCCGGATTCGACTCCGGGCCCTGCATGCAATCTTGCCTGCAAGTGAAAAAGGTGTCGACTTCAGCAAATGGGAAGTCGAATGAAGGAAGGAGGCGGGTCGGGAATTACTTCTTCCCCAAAATTGCGTCTTTGGCTGCTTTAGCGACGCGGAACTTCACAACTCGCTTGGCTGGAATTTTAATGGCGGCTCCGGTTTGCGGATTTCTCCCCATTCTGGCTTTTCGGTGGGCCAGCACCAACTTGCCGATTCCGGGCACCACGAAGGTGTTCTTGGCCTCCTTATAGGCCAATGCGCAAAAATCATCCATAATTTGCGTCGCAGTCTTTTTGGTGACGCCCGCTTTTTTTGCCAAATGATCTGCAATCTGCGATTTCGTCATGGCTTTTCCCATACGGACCTCCTCCTCAAATAGAATTTTTTAAAGTTTAGTAAAAGACACCATCTTGATTGTTCTGAAATGGTGGGGAAGGGATGCCTATCTTGATCTTGCCTATTCAGGCTCAGGAACGCACTGTCCCTGCTATCACAACGGCGCCAGAGTCTACCGAATGAACAAAAAACTGTCAACAAAAAACCCGCTTCCCGGCCTCTTTTCTTGGCATTTTGCCCATGCAAGACAGCGACGATGCTCATGGCATCACATATCTATCCGGCAATTTCCACTGAGGAGTCCGGAACATCATGAGCACATCACCCCATTTCCCTTCATTTCTTATCACCTGCTTTTCCCTTTTCTTTACCCGTTCTTCCAGACTCTGTGTCGGTGATTACAAACACAAAACAACCAGTCACTGCCTTGCTGCTTGCGCGAAAACCCAGGTAAAGTACCCCCTAGAATCGAGCCAACAACCATTCTCAATATTTGCGTTCACCATTGCGTATCTTCACGAGGTCCTGATCATGGCAAAAGAACTTCCGGTTTTCCCCTCCACATCATCCTCAACCACACCTGAAACGGAAAAATTGACCTATTCACGTGTGTTTTGCATGCGTGAAGACAGCCCGCCCCTAAGGCTGCTGTTGGACTTTTTAAAGTCAAAAAACCAGGTGCCCTTGATCCCGAAAGTGGAACCCGCGGCCCTGGATGACTGGGACTGGGTTCATATTTCTTTGGGTTATCATCGTGAGCGTAAACCCATTCGCCTGTTCTGCATTCGAGACCGGGGCAGCTACCAGGATGTTTTCGAATCGGAAAAAAGTGCCTTTCTGGATCAACTCTCAGTCTATGACGACATCGAGGCTCAAATTGCACGCGAATTTATCGCTAAAGCACGCTTTATTGCCACCACGCAAATGGTGAAAAATGATGTCTCCGACGAAGGCTATGACTTTAACGGATGGATTCTGGAATTCTTCCAGGAAAACTGTAACGGAATCGTCCAAATTGACGGGCAAGGCTTCTTTTCCCCCAAAGGCGAAAAAATTGTTGATATGGAAGAAATCAAGGAAATCGGCGACGAACGAGGGCCCAATCAAACAGTCGATACCCCGTCCCACCTGCCATGAAGGGCTCAGTTAGACATCGTGAGCCGTGAAATGTCCGGCGCGCAGAGGGCGGCAAGGGAAAACCCACGGAGTCTCGGTTTCCGGCTCTTGTAATCTTTGACTTCACATCTGATGCCTTACGAAGCTGACATGACGGTTTCCCCCTGTTTGGTGCATTCTTCCTCAGGCTTCGTCAAGAGTCAGGTTCACCGTATGACGAAAACTCCCTTGAGGTATGGCCGATAATCCGTTCCGATAGCCACGCCCATCCTTGACCACCTCAATCAGGCCCCCGTTCTCTAACAGTCCGGGATCTTCCAAGACGTCCCCACGGCATACGAGAAAATCCGCCCGCTTTCCCGGCACAAGTCGCCCCGTATCGCCTTGCCCGATTTGATCCGCAGCCAATCCCGTGGCCCCATACCAGGCTGCCAAGGGCGGCACACCTTCCTGCATTAAAGCCTTGAGTTCCATAAAGTTCCTGCCATGCATATCCTTGAGGACGGGATCCGTTCCCGCCAGAATCTTGAGGCCGCTGGCATGGGCGGCTTTCACCGCCTGCGCATGCCTCTCAGCCACCTGCAGAACCTTGGCTCTGATGAAATCATTGAATTGCCCTGATTCCGCCAGCCGCTGTCCCACCCACGAAGTGGGTGTCACCGTACATCCCTTTTGATATGCCAATTCCGCCAGTTCTTCATCCATAAAAGAAATGTGTTGTAAATCCTTCACGCCGGCTTGAATCGCCAGTTGAATGCCATTGCGGCTGTGGGCATGAGCGGCCACGTACATACCGCGACCTACGGCTTCATCACAAATGGCTTCGATTTCCGAAAGAGTAAAGTCTCGGTGTTCCAAATGATCCGTCGGGGACACCACGCCGGGACTGGCGCAAATTTTTATAAGGTCCGCCCCGCAAGCCGCAAGTTCCCGAACCCGTTTCCGGCACTCCCATGGCCCATCAACGATACTGGAAGGCCTCCCCGGGCCGGGCGGCCATAAGCGAGACAACGCACCGCAGCACCGGTCGGTTCCACGAAAATCGGCATGCCCGCCGGTGGTGGATAACATTCCGATCGCCAATTTCAGGCGTGGTCCGATTATGCTCCCCTGTTCCACCAATCGTTTCAGCACATGGGTGGCACCGCCGACATCCCTCAAGGTCGTCACCCCTCCTTCAACCAACGTCCGGAATAAAATACGCTCGGCCAGAAATGGGGCCTCCGGAGCGTTCATGCGGTCCAGGTCGCGATCTCCCACCCCCCATAGGGTCACATGTCCGTGACAATCAATTAAGCCGGGGGTGACCGTCAGGGAAGATGCATCAATGAGGGTTACATCTGTACCGGCGGGCAATGAAGGCTGATGGGGTCGCACCGCATGAATTCGCCCTTCGTCCACCCACAGGTCCACTCTTTGTTGAATAGCCTTTGAAGAATCCGAGGTTCCATCATAGAGTTTGTCAATATTGGTCAGAATGATCATGCTCGCTGGCCTTTCCTTCTCAAGGCGCCGGAGCGAACGCTCCGACATACGGATTAACAGGTTTAACTGTTCGAATACTGAACAACACCCACTCTCACAAATCCCCCTCCATACTGCTCTTGACCTTCGGCACGATATCATTCCCTGAGGAGGATCGGAAACATAAGCCCTTCAAGCAGAAATACGCATCCATAGAGCGCAACCTCACCTATTGAGTACCTATCGTCTGTCGCCGATGACGAATAGGTAGTCATGTCACGATATGGTGGGCGCCCCCAGGAAATAACAGGCATGAAAACGGTGTTTCAACCCGGAATGTTGATATTGAGGCGTTTACGGTATCCGTACAAATTCGCCCTGATCACATTCCTCTTTCTTGTCCCCCTTGCCATTTCGATGTCCTTGGGAATCCAGGAGATCAATCGGAACATCGATTTCCGTGAAAAAGGACTGGCAGGCATCCAATACCTTCAAACCATTCAATCCTTGCTGGCTGACCTCCAAACCCATCGCGGCATGACAGAAGCCTGGCATAGCGGGGATCGGAGTCTACGGGACACACCAGGCCAACTGGAGCAGGACATTAGAATCGATATCCAGAATATCGATAATCTGGATCGAAAATTCGGAGTCCGGCTCAACACCACAACCCGGTGGACGGAATTTCGTCATCACTGGCAGCAATTCCAGCAGGTGCAAGCCCTTCTTTCGAGAAGGGAGACTTTCGAGCACCACACAGCCTTGATCGATAGGCTTCTGGACCTGCTGGCCCATGTGGGAGATCGATCGAATTTGATCCTCGATCCTGACCTCGACAGTTACTATTTGATGGATGCCATACTTATCCGTCTACCTCAATGGGCCGAAGTCATCGGCCAGGTGAGAGGTCTCGGAGCCGGCATCATTGCCCGAAGCGCGATCACCGACCAGGAACGGAAGGAATTAGGTTACCTCGATAGGCACGGGAAAGCCCTTATGGAAGCCACGCGCCGTAACTTCACGGTCGTGTTTCAGGAAAATCCCTCTTTGAGTCCCCTTCTAAAGCCATTTCTTCATGAAACCCTTCAGGCCGGTGACCGCACCCTCAGCCTGATGGACCAAACCTTGCTCTCGGGGAAACCCTCCTTTGGTGACCTTATCGGCTATTGGGAAACATCCACCCAGGCATTATCCGCTATCTTACAACTCCAGGCCCACGTTATCCCTCACCTGGAAGAAATACTAACGGCCCGACTATCCGCGGCAAGCAGGCGAATAGGTATGCTGGCAGGTGTCACCTTTGCCGCGCTGCTCCTGACATTCTATTTTTTTTCTGCCTTTTATCTTTCCACGATTTCCAAGGTCAACCGAATGCGGGAAGTCAGCGAACACCTGACCAAAGGCGACTGGGAACACACCGATGTCCCCATCGAAGGCCATGATGAAATGACGGAGGCGGTCGCAGCCTTCCAACAGGTCTCGAAGATCGTCAAAACCAAATGGCAGGCAGCTGTAGTAGAAGCCGCCAGAGCGACACAGGCGGAAGCCAGGGCCGTGAAAAGTGAAGGCCGCCTGGCTGCCATATTGGAAGGGGCGGCCGACGGTATGATCACCATTAATGAACGGGGGGATGTGGGGGCCTTTAATGAGGCGGCTTCAAAAATCTTCGGCTATTCCCCTGGGGAAATCATTGGACGAAACGTCTCCCTCCTCATGCCGACCCCGCATTGCCACCACCACAACCAGTACCTTGATCGATACCTGCAGACTGGGGAAGCCAAATTCATGGGGCGGCGAAGGGAAGTGGAGGGCAAGCGGAAGGACGGGTCACTCTTTCCCATGGACATTCACTTGAGCGAAGTGCGCTGGGGAGAACGCCATCTTTTCACAGGGATTATCCGGGACCTCACCGAACAGAAAAGAGCTGCACAACGCATGCAGGTCCATCAAGCCGTCACACAGGTTTTAGCGGAAAGCCCCCTTATCCATGAAGCTTTTTCCAAGCTTTTGCAGGCCATCGGAGAGGGGCTTTCGTGGCAGGTGGGTGCATTATGGCAGGAAGATAAGCAAGAAAACTGCCTCCGATGCGTGGAAGTCTGGCAACATCAGCCTGACACCTATTCCGAATTTGAAGTTGTGACTCGCGCCACGACATTTTCCCGTGGCCTCGGTCTGCCCGGACGTGTGTGGGCCGAAGGAGAAGCCGCTTGGGTAACCGACGTGCTAAAGGACGAGAATTTTCCCCGGAGATCTATGGCCGAGAGGGAGTCCCTCCATGGAGCCATGGCTTTTCCTCTCCGGCTTGAGGAGAACACCATCGGGGTCATGGAGTTTTTCACCACTCATGTCCTGGAACCCGATTATCCGATGTTGATCATGTTCAAATCGCTGTCCAGTCAAATCAGTGAGTTCATTCAAAAAAAGCTGGCGGAAGCCCGAATGATCGACGCTTCGCAAACCCTTGAACAACGGAACCTTGAACTGACCCAGGCCCGGGATCAGGCCCTTGTCGCAGCACAAGCCAAAGCCCAGTTTTTAGCCACCATGAGCCATGAAATCCGAACGCCCATGAACGGCATTCTTGGAATGACCAGCCTTCTGTTGGCCCTGGACTTGTCCCTGGAACAACGGGAATGTGCAGAGATCGTCAAACATTCGGCCGAAACTCTTCTCGCTATTATCAATGATATTCTCGACTTCTCAAAAATCGAGGCAGGAAAACTTGTGTTGGAAAAAGTGTATTTCGACTTACGTACGATCGTGGAAGAGATCCTGGCCCTCATGGCCGACCAAGCCGCGAGGAAACATCTGGAACTTGCGGGGTTTGTACCGGCCACACTTCCACCTGTCATCCAAGGAGATCCAGGACGCCTCCGTCAGGTCCTTCTCAATCTGATCGGCAATGCCATCAAATTTACAGACCACGGTGGGGTCTTCCTTCAGGTCACGGCCGATAATCGCCCCCCCTCATCGGTCAAGGGAACCCTGACCTGCCAGGTTACGAGCAACCCCAAAATCCCCACACCTCACGAAGCACCGGCTCTAATGCTACGTTTTGAAGTCACAGACACCGGGATCGGAATCGAACCGGACATCCAAGCAAATCTGTTTCATGCTTTCAATCAGGCCGACGGCTCCACCACCCGGAAATATGGAGGGACAGGGTTGGGACTGGCCATATCCAAACAATTGGTGGAACTCATGGGCGGACAAATCGGCGTGGAGACCACTCCCGGAGCGGGCAGTTCTTTTTGGTTTACACTCCCTGTTCATAATCAGCAACATGGTCCGCTCCATCCTTCTCCTTCACGCTTGAAGGGTCTTCGTGTATGCATCGTCGACGACAATCCAATGACTCTTCACATCCTTACCCATTATCTCGAATCCTGGGGAGCAACGTGTGTGACCGCATCCAGCGGGAAGGAAACCATGGAGGTCCTTCTCCAATCCCACACCGATTCCCTCCCATGTCACGTAGGCCTTCTTGACCATTCCCTTCCCGATATGGATGTCCGGGTGCTGGCGAATGCCATCAAACACCATCCTCAACTTTCCGACATTCGACTTCTGCTGCTTCGTCCCCTAGGGGAACGCGCCGAAAGTGGGATCACCCCCAAAAGCCTATTTTCCGCTTCCGTGACAAAGCCCGTTCGCTATCACCATCTCCATCGGGCCTTGACGCTGGCCATGGCACCCCTTGAAGACACCACATCACGTGTCGTATCAACCCTTCCGGAAGCGGATCACGGTACAGAATCGAAGGCGGTTGCGCCGTCTCGAGGTCGAATCCTGCTGGCTGAAGACAATCCGGTCAATCAGCAAGTGGCCGTACGCATGTTAGCCGCGCTCGGCTTCCAAACCGATGTGGTCGGAAACGGCCTCCAGGCAGTCCAGGCCGTTAAAAGGGGACTCTACAATCTTGTGCTGATGGATAATCAGATGCCGGTAATGGATGGCTTTGAAGCTGCACGGGAAATCCGAACATGGGAGGCGGAACAAGAAAAGCATGGAGCCTCAGGCCAAAGGGGTGAAGGGAAAGAGGGAAATTTCACCGCTCCCGGTCAGGAGGCCGGCAAGGCGAATGTACTTGCGTCCACCCTTCACATACCCATTATCGCCCTGACCGCCAATGCCTTTTCCGAGGATCGGGACCGATGCCTGGAGGCCGGCATGGATGATTTTTTGCCAAAGCCGGCTTCTAATACTCAATTGCAAAACATGGTGGAAAAATGGATTCCGGCTCGTTCAACCCCTCTTTCGCCGGAAGCAGTGGTCTTACCCCAAGCCTCGATGGCCCTCCCGACTCTTACCACGCCATCCTCATCCTTGGTGGACCACCTTTCGCCCTCGCTGGATCCACGAATCATGCAGGAACTGTGGGATCTGGAAGAGGCCGAAGGAGATCCATTCATTTTAAAGGTCATTGATCAATTTCTTGCAGAACTCCCTAGCCATAAGCAGGCCATTCATTTGGCCTGGACCGAAAAAAACCCCGAAGCCCTGATGAAAGCCGCGCATATGTGTAAGGGGGCTTGTCGAACCATGGGTGCTCGGGCGTTGGCGGAAATCAGTGCCGAGCTGGAGGCAATCGCCCGGGAAGGCACGATGGAAAGAGCAGGCGACACCTTGAACCGATGGGTCGTGGAACAGGAACAAACCCGTCAGGCCCTGTTAGCCATACGGAACCATGTAGCCACTCTTCGATCCCCCATCCCACGTAGTTAGATGGCCTTTGCTCATCATCCCAGCCCTGGGCAAATTTGCTCTTAAAAATCTCAATTATTCAACACTCCCTTAGACGGGGCAAAGGGCCAGAAATCTTCTCCAATACCAACCTGTGAACTGACATTTAGACCGGATAAGACCCGAAAAGCACAAAGATATTGAACTATTCCGAAATTCCGGATTAATTGGGAGAAGCTTTTTGAAGGATGGAAAGGCGCAGGAGTTGGGTACGGGAACGAATACCTAATTTTTGGCGTATGCGCGCCCCATGCCCTTGAACCGTCCGTACGCTTAACCCCAGTGCGGCGGCAATTTCCTTGTCGGATAATCCATTTCCAATAAGGGTGAAGACTTCCCGTTCGCGGTCAGTCAACTTGCTCACCACGCCCGAGATCCCATGATTCACAAGAATTTCCTCCATCTGTGAAGTTCCCGGAATCTCGGCAGATTTCACCTCACGGACATCGCTGAAGCGCAACTGCCCCGATGACACCGTCAGCTCGCAATCGCGAGGAGGATTCCCTGAACCTCGAACGAGGTCGATCTGGGTCGATGGGGTCATAAAGCTGGTCAAGCCCTGCAGGATTCCACGCTCGATCAAACACACATTGGGATCACGAGCGCCCAATGCACCAAAAGGGCAGGATTGGATGGTGAGTCCCGCCTCACTTGTCTCCTGTTTGAATTTGACCTGCGAAACATCCCAGCCTTCGCGGCGCAACAGAGAGGTCACGTATTCTCCGATAGCCTCAGGCTCGGCCGGCTTGGCCCTGTTGGCAGTTTCTTGTAGGTAATGCCCATATCGTCGCCCGACCTGCACGAGCAACCGTTGGTACACCGTGGGATGAAGCACATCACCGACCACATTCATCAGGTTTTCCAAAAGCTTCGTGAAGACTTCAGGAACACCGGCCGGAAGTGTTTCCGGTGAACCTTTATTCCGCTTTTTGATTTGGGTGCGTGGCTTCAAAGGTAGATCACCTTCTCATTCTCATTTGTTATTCCGGTGTCATCGGATCACCACCATTTAACAACTCACGAACCTTTCGACCCAAGGCCTCCAGTGTAAACGGTTTTCGTAAAAATGTGGACTCCGCCGACAGGGCGTCTTCCGCAGCGAAGGTTTGACTCATATATCCTGAAACATACAACACTTTCATCTCAGGGTGGAGCCTGAGTAAATGATCCGCCAAGGCCTGACCACCAAGCCGGGGCATGATCACATCGGTTAATAAGAGATGGATCGGTTGCGTATAGTATTTGGCAATGTCCAAGGCATCCGCGCCGTTGTCGGCATCCAGGACGGTATACCCGAGGTTCCGAAGATTTTGACAAATAAGGGTTCGTATTTCCGGCTCGTCTTCCACCACAAAAACGGTTTCGGTCCCTTCAAGGGGAAGGATGGATAACTCATATGATCCGTTATTCCTATGCTGCGTTTCTACATGTGGAAGATACACGTGGAACGTCGTCCCTTGCCCCACCTCGCTTTTCACGGACAACGCCCCGTCATGTTGTGTAATGATGCCATAGACGGTCGAAAGGCCTAACCCCGTTCCCTTCCCTTGCTCTTTGGTGGTGAAAAACGGGTCAAAGATCCTGGAAAGCACTTCGCGGGATATCCCGCAACCCGTATCAGTCACCGACAAGACGACATACAGGCCGGGCTTCAGGCTTCCCAGCTGAAGAACCCTCGTCTCATTTGATTCCATGCGGGTGGTCTCAATTTTAAGTTCTCCTCCCCGTGGCATGGCATCCCGGGCGTTCACCACCAGATTGAGAATCACCTGCTCCATCTGCCCGGGATCTATCAGGACACTCCCGGCATGAGGATCGGTCCGTATCGTGACCTGAATATCCTCTCCGATCAACCGATGAAGCATGGGGGACAGTTCAGATAAGATTCCTGACACGGAAACGACTTCCCGCTCACTCGAGTGTTTGCTGGCAAAGGCCAGCAGTTGTTTCACCAAATTGGCTCCCCGACGGGCCGCCCGTAAAATTTGCTCGAGGTTGCGTCGAACCCCTTCTTCGCCGGTTGGCCGGCAAAGCGTTAATTCACCATAACCCATAATCGCCGTCAAAAGATTATTAAAATCATGCGCCACGCCCCCGGCCAACCGGCCCAGCGCTTCCAATTTTTGCGCCTGACGAAGCTGAGCTTCCACATATGCGGTCGTCTCTTGTGCATGCTTCCGTTCTTCAACAGCCCTGACATAGCCCGCAACCAGCGCCAGCGAATGGCTGAAACTCTGGACAATGAGCACGTCGTCCTCCGAAAAAGGTTGCCCATCGAATTTGTCCGCCAAATATACCCTTCCGTAGGTCCGCCCTTCATTGGCAATGGGTGCAATCAAAACACTTTTCATAACGGGGTGGTTCGGAGGAAACCCGCCCGAACGGGGATCGGCGGTAATATCTTCGACACACAAAACCTCCGTATCCTGCATATCTACAGCCAGCAAACCGCGTCCCTCCGGCCATTTTCCGATTTTTTTCGCCTCTTCCGCGCTCAATCCGGCATAGACCATTTGCCGGATGGCCCCATCCTGAGCAAGCAATGTAATCGCCCCATATCGGGTATGAATCAGGGCGGTAAGCGCTTCGATTCCGGCCTGCAAAAGGTCTTCTTCGATAGAAGTACGAACCAGCAGGCGAAGAAGGGTGCGATAGGCCTCACCGGTGCTGTCCAATTTCCGGGAAAGCGTCTTGAGGCGCCGGCGATATCGCTGATTATCGGTTTCGTGATGTTCAATCTGAAGACGAAGTTCCGCCTGATAACGAAATAGGGCATGGATCAGACTTGATTTGGATACGGTTCCCAGGAACCTCCCGTCCCCGTTGAAGACAGCCGCAACCTCCACTCTTTCTCGTTTCATGCGGTCCCAAACTTCATCCAAATTCATCGTGGCATCAACGCTGACGGGCGGGGAGTCCGGCACAAGATCCCCAAATCGTGAAGGCGTCAGGCCGGCGCCATCCGGAACATGGACCAATCCCAATAAATCCTCTTTTATGCCTTGACGATCACCATGTCCGGAGAACACGGCAAAGACCTGCTCACCCCTTCCCTGCACCACCAAGCATTCAGCCGTACTCATCGCAGGCGTGACCGGGAAACTCCGGACCACCAACACATCCTTGGCTGTTGGAACGTGAAAGGCGGATTCTAACATTCCTCTCCTCCTTGACTATTCCTAATGCTTATCGAAGGAAAAAGTTATGTCCGAGGCGTTCGCATTTGTGTGGGACGCGTGAACCGGTCAGATCAAAAATCATTGGAGTAAGCGGGCGTTTACTTTTGGTGGAGTCTTTAAAGTGAAGACGTTCTTAACATAGACTTCCGGCATAGAACTAGACGTAAGAATACGCGAGCATCCTGCGGAAATGGTCGCATAAGAATGCCTCAGAACACCCAAGCCCTGATATCCTGCCATAAGGGTAAGGGGCTACGGCCGAAGAAGAACGGCTCTTCCTAACCTTCTGTTTCATTGAATCGGGTAGGGAGCTCTCCCCCACGGTCTGGTTTTATGAGGGACACCCCCATTAATCCAAGCCCATTTTTACTCCCCCATCCCGCTGACCCCGTTTTTTCATTTTTTTAAGAATTTTTACATGGCATTTTTCTCTCGGCAAGGTTATTTTGCAGTGAAGAACCAAACATGCTAGGGTTTGGCTTTACCTCAACCCCACTTTGTATCGGTGACAGACTTTTCTCCTCCCATAACGTTTCGGATTCGGTTCCGACAACCCTTTCGACTTTGGATCTTCAGAGCTTTTTCGTTGAGAAAAGTCTCTTGCTACCATGACCGACCCATTTGATAAGGAATTTGCTTTATGGCCAGCTTTGCCCAACGTCATATCGGACCAAACGATCACCACGTCCAGGAAATGCTCGGCGTCGTAGGACAACTCTCCCTCGACACCCTGACGCAAACCACAATTCCTCAGGACATCAGGTTAAGGACGCCGCTTGAACTTCCCGGTGCTTCATCGGAAGAGGACGTCATTGCCGAACTCAGGCTGTTGGCCGGCCGCAATCGTATTTTTCGTTCCTTTATCGGGATGGGGTACTACGATTGCCTGACCCCGCCGGTTATCATCCGCAATATCCTCGAAAACCCGGCCTGGTATACCCAATATACGCCGTATCAAGCGGAAATTGCACAAGGACGACTCGAAGCCCTTTTGAATTTTCAAACCATGGTCGCCGATCTCACAGGGCTCCCGTTGGCCAATGCCTCATTACTGGATGAGGCAACCGCGGCAGCCGAAGCCATGAGCATGTGCCGGGCGTTGTCTTCCATTTCCGGTCGATCCTTTTTTGTAGCCGATGACTGTCATCCCCAAATTATCGCCCTAATGAAAACCCGTGCCCGCCCGCTCAACATTGACATTCAAGTGGGCAATCCCGAGTCCGTAGATTTTTCCAAGCAAGCCGTATTCGGAATGCTGGTTGCCTACCCATCCACGGACGGCCATATCCGGAACTTTGCCGGAGTGGCCCAAAAGGCTCAAAAGGCCGGGGTTCTGATTGTGGCCAGTACCGACCTGCTTGCCTTAACCCTTTTGGTGCCGCCCGGGGAATGGGGAGCGGATATTGCCATTGGCTCTTCTCAGCGATTCGGCGTGCCATTGGGATTTGGTGGGCCTCATGCGGCCTTTCTGGCGACAAAAGAGACCTTCAAACGCCATATTCCAGGCCGGATCGTGGGTGTATCAAAAGATGCCCGGGGAAGGGTGGCTTACCGGCTGGCTCTTCAAACACGGGAACAGCACATTCGCCGGGATCGTGCCACCAGTAACATCTGTACCGCGCAAGTTCTGCTGGCCAATATGGCCGGGATGTATGCCGTCTATCATGGCCCCGAAGGACTGCGAGCTATGGCCACGCGTATTCATCGATTAACCCAACTCACCGCCGAAGGACTTCGTCGCTTGGGGCACCGTCTGTATTACACCCGCTTTTTTGATACCTTGCGGGTACAGTCCCCAGGATTGTCCGCAAACCAGGTGAAGGCCCGCGCGAAACAGGCCTGTCTGAACCTCCGTGAATATCCCGATGAATCGTTTGGCATCTCGCTGGATGAAACGACGACGCTCCAGGAGGTCGGACGACTGCTTGAGGTCTTTTCCGAAGGCAATGCGGTACCCTTTGCCCTGGAAGACCTTTCTCACTCAACCACCACCGCCTTCCCTCAGGAACTCATCCGAACCTCCCGGTATCTTACCCATCCGGTTTTTCATACCTATCGTTCCGAACACGAACTGCTGCGGTATATGCACCGCCTGGCGTCCAAAGATCTTTCCCTGGCCCATTCCATGATCCCTTTGGGCTCTTGCACCATGAAGCTCAATGCCACCACGGAAATGCTGCCGGTTACCTGGACCGAGTTCAGCCGGTTGCACCCGTTCGCCCCGCATGACCAAGCCGAAGGCTACCATGCCCTGTTTCAGCAACTGGAAACCTGGTTGGCGGTTATGACCGGACTGTCAGCGGTATCCTTGCAACCCAATGCCGGGTCCCAAGGCGAATATGCCGGGTTGATGGTGATCCACGCCTACCATGAACATCGGGGCGAGGCTCAACGCAATGTCTGCCTGATTCCGGTTTCCGCCCACGGGACCAACCCCGCCAGTGCCGTCATGGCCGGCATGAAAGTGGTTCCGGTGGCGTGCGACGAGCATGGAAATATCGACATACAGGATCTCCAAAACAAGGCCGGGCAATATCGAGACACACTGGCCGCGTTCATGGTGACGTACCCCTCCACACATGGGGTGTTCGAAGAAACGATTAAACAAGTCTGCCACATCGTTCATGAGCATGGGGGACAGGTTTACATGGATGGGGCCAATATGAATGCGATGGTGGGACTTTGCCGGCCGGGGGACATGGGAGCCGACGTCTGCCACCTCAACCTCCATAAAACCTTTTGCATTCCCCATGGAGGAGGCGGCCCCGGCATGGGCCCCATTGCCGTCGCCGAACATCTGGCGCCCTTTTTGCCAAGTCACCCGTTTGACAAGCCTGGAGCCAACCCAACAGCCATCGGCCCCATTTCGGCGGCTCCCTATGGCAGTCCGAATATCCTCCCCATTTCCTGGGCCTATATCAAACTCATGGGGCCCGACGGGTTGACCAAAGCCTCACAAGTCGCCATTTTGAACGCCAACTACATGGCCCATCAATTGAAAAAATATTATTCCATTTTGTATACCGGGAAAGAGGGCATGGCCGCACACGAGTTCATCCTGGATTTTCGGCCCTTTAAAAAATCAGCGGACATCGATGTGGAAGATGTGGCCAAACGGCTGATGGACTTTGGATTTCATGCTCCCACGATTTCCTGGCCGGTAGCCGGAACCATGATGATCGAGCCCACCGAAAGCGAATCGAAAGCCGAACTGGACCGGTATTGCGAAGCCCTCATCGTCATCCGGAAGGAAATTGCCGACATTGAAGAAGGGCGCCTGCCTCGTGATAATAATCCCTTGAAACACGCTCCCCACACGATGGAAGTCATTGCGCAATCGGACTGGCCGCATCCTTATTCGCGCGAAAAGGCTGCCTTTCCCGTCGCATGGTTGCGGCAGTACAAATTTTGGCCGTCCGTTTCACGGATTGACAGCGCCTACGGCGATCGAAACCTGGCCTGTACCTGTCCCCCCATGGATATCTATTCATCATCCGATTAAAAGGTACAAGGCTACAATACGTCCGAATTGATTGAGGGGGACCCAGACACCATGATGCCTCACGCTTCCCCTCTTGCCCCTCACGCAAGCACAACCGGGAAGCCCCCCCTTACACTCCGTGCCCGGCTGTTTCAGCAGCCCCTTCAAGAACCCGGTGCTCCTCCGGCCGCCGAACGATCCTGCCCCCTCTTCACCCTGCCCGCCCTCCGGACACGGAACGCATGACCGCCTCCTCCCCCCGCCATCTCTTGCTGGCCATGGTCCTGGGCATCATCGCCGGTATGATGACCGGTGGTCTGTTCCCGGCCATCGGCCGAGACATTCAATTCCTGGGTGACACCTTTTTACAAGCTCTCTTCGCCCTGGTGGTCCCGCTGGTCATCAGTTCAATGATCGTAGGCATCACCAGTCTGGGCGACATCCGCCGATTAGGGCCGCTAGGCATTCGTACGGTGGCATTTTTTGTGGTTACCACACTGCTGGCCGTACTCATCGGATTGGTGCTGGTGGTGATCATTCATCCGGGAGCGCCGAACGACACCACGCACTCCATATTCAACGCCAAGGACTTCGACATGACCCGCCACGTGGAAGATAAGCCCTCGACACTGGTCGAATTATTCAAAACCATTCTGACCGGGCTGGTTCCCCAAAACTTATTCGCGGCGATGGTGGAAACCCACATTCTGCCTCTCATCCTCTTTTCTTTGATCTTCGGGGGCGCCCTGACCACCATCGGCGAAAAAGGCGTGCCGGTCATCCGCCTGTTCGAGGGGATCAATGAGGCCATGCTGGTGATCGTGCACCTTCTGATGTGGATAGCGCCCCTGGGCATCGGAGCGTTAATTGCCGGACGTCTTGGGGAGGCCGGAGGCTTTTCGGGCTTTTGGCCCCAATTACTCAGTTTGAGTACCTATGTCGTGACCGTATTGGGAGCCTTGGCGATTCACGCGCTGGTTATTCTGCCGCTGATACTAAAATTCTTAGGAGATCGACCGGTTCCGGCTTTTGCCAAGGCCATGAGCACACCGCTCATCACCGCATTTTCCACCGGATCGAGTTCGGCCACCCTGCCCTTGACCATGGAAAGCCTGATCGATGGAGGCCGGGTCTCGAAAAAAGTGGTCGCCTTCGTCACCCCATTGGGAGCCACGATTAATATGAACGGAACCGCTTTATACGAGGCGGTCGCGGCCATGTTCATCGCTCAAACGTATGGCATTGAAATGGGGCTGGGGGAGACCATCATTGTCCTGCTGACTGCCACGCTTTCAGCCGTGGGCGCGGCCGGTATTCCGGAAGCAGGGCTGGTGACTATGGTGATCGTGTTGAAAGCCGTCAACCTGCCGATCGAAGGCATTTCATTGATTCTGGTGGTGGACTGGTTTCTTGACCGCTGCCGGACCACCATCAATGTCTGGGGAGACACGGTCGGCGCGGCGGTTCTGGACAACTGGGAGCGGTCGCAGCCGGCCAAGCCGGAGCAGTCCCGTGAACATTCCTCATCCTGACCATTCACTTTTCCAAAAGATTACAAACCATCCCGGTCTTCACGGGCAATCTGTAACTTCGCCTCGATAAAATCCTGGTGACTGAGTTCCATTCCCTTGGCGATACTTCGAATTTCTTCGATTTCTTCATGGGATGTTTTGTGGGACGCATTGGCCACGGCAAAGAGGCTGTCCAGAAATTCCTTTCTTTCGGCCAGGTTTGCATGCTCGTTGAATTCCTTTATTAAACGGACCACATCCAGTCCCCGAAACACCCGGTGATGACTGATATCGACGACCAATTCAGCGTCAGTATCGGAGAGGTGCCATTTGGCCTTCAAAATGTTTTGCATGGTCAGCCGTTCTTCAGGCGATACCTTTCGATCGACTCCCGCAACCCTGGCCATCAACCCCGCCGCCAGGCACAGCTTTCGAATGTCGGCATCCTGTAAGTTGCAGCTTTGACCTCGAGCCCGCCACTCCATGATGACCTGAAAATAAATCGTGTTTTTGATGAAATCCTCGAGACGGCTTTCACGGTCATGGTTTTCGGCATAATGCTGCCCACGGAATCGCAGGATCCAGCGTATGGGACGACGGAGATGATCCAGAAACCCCCGGCTGCCTTGTTCAATATCCTCCCGCAGCTGCTGAACCACGGCCAGCTGCGCATCATCCGGCTGGGCATCGGGGGGAATCAACCCTTTCAAGGTTTCCAGAGCCAGCTCCCGATCGGCCGGTGAGGCAATGGCCTCCAGCACCCGGTTGAATAATCTTTCACGCTCCTCCTCAAGAACGGGAGAGGCCATATACAGTTCCAACTCCATCCATTCTTCACCGGAAATATCCGGCAATTGAAAGAGCAGTTCCTTCAATCCGTTGAGTTCGGCCGTCGACAATTCCCCGTCCGCCCAAGCCGCGGCAATAAACAGTTTCCCGAGATCAAGAATAAAACGTTTATCGGCCATGTCAGCGTGTCCTTTCCATCTTGTTTTGTTTCGAGACTCATTCGTGGATGTTCCGCCGGTCTACTCCCATCGGTATGAAACGCCAGTATACCCAAGGCACCTCAGGAGAAAAACCCGGACGGGCTTTCACAATCAAGGTGACTCCACCTCATAGACGAAAAAGGATAACAGTCGACTAAGGAACGAAATCGAGGAGGGCTTTAAGAAGATCCTTCCAGGTCACCAATCCGAGAACGGTTTCCTCTGCGGACAACACCGGCAGGCAGGAAACGCCTTGTTGAATCATCAACTGACCGGCCTCCTGAATGGTCGTGCTGGGGCGAATGGTCACCGGATTCCGGGACATGATCTGATGGACCCGCTTGGAAAGGGTCGCGATATCCCGTGGGGTTTCCGACAGGGTTCCCACATAGGGGCTGACGGCTTTGAGAAGATCACGGTCGGAAATAATCCCGAGCAACCGATCCTGATCTACGACCAACACATGATGGAACCTGACCCTTCGAAAAATATTCTGGACGACTTCCAACGAATCATCCATCCCCACGGTCACCACCCGTGAGGTCATAATCTGGCCGATCATACGGTCCGATGCCTCGATCCGAGCTGGACGAGGGGTGTCTTTCGCCAGGGTCTCCAAGCCGGCATTCAACTCATGGAACATCATATTACCACCCTTTCGGCATTCGACCCTCAAAAATCAAACCATTCCTCGATGGAGATCCTGATATTTGGCCGTGTATAATTGGCCGTTATAAAATGCTGGGGCACAACCTCCCCC
>JBDIVP010000040.1:0-17952 GCA_039794325.1 Candidatus Inrsubterrania sp. | reverse complement strand
GGTGGGGGTGACCAATGTGATGTTCATTGCCGTGCGGGAGCGAACAAGGGAAATCGGAATTCGAAAGGCACTTGGGGCCACCCCCGCAACTATTCTCAGTATGATTCTTCAGGAAGCGTGTATGTTGACATTGGTTTCAGGATACCTGGGCTTGGTTGCCGGTGTGGCGGTGGTGGATCTTGTTCGTTCATTGGGAATCGAAACGGAGTATTTTCGAAATCCCGAAGTAAATCTGAATGTGGCCTGGGGCGGGTTAGTGGTGTTGAGCCTTGGTGGCTTGGCGGCCGGGTATGTTCCGGCTCGTCATGCCGCCAGACTTCATCCAATTGAAGCGCTTCGTCACGAATAGGTGCTTATAGAGCCGGGCGGGGGAATCTTGATGATTCGTCGTATTCTCTGGACTATGCTGACGGTGGGCGTCTTCCTGACTTCGGCGGTGTTTCTCTATCGGCACTCATCCGTCACCGCGGAACACTATCAATTGGCAACTCCGGTTCGGACGACCATCGTTAGAACCGTGGTGGCGACCGGTATGATTGTGCCAAGGCGTGAAGTGAAGATTAAACCGCAAATTTCCGGGGTCATCGATCGAATTCTGGTTCAGCGGGGCGAGAAGGTCAAACGGCATGACCTTCTCGCTGTTGTCGAACCTTTTCCCAATCCGCTTGATGTGAGTGCAGCAGAAACCCATCTTCGGGATGCCCGCGTTCGTTTCGAACATGCAAACCGGCATTTTATTCGTATCAAAACCTTGTATCAACGTGAAATCATTACTCGTAATGACTACGATCAGGCTCGTTTGGATTTCCGGCTGGCCGAACAAAATCTTGCTGCCGCAAAACGCAATGTGGAAATCATCAAGACTGGGGCCTCGAAGGAACTGGGACGGAGTGCTTCCGAAATTCGAGCTACGATCGGTGGGATGGTCCTTGAACGTCCGATTGAAATCGGCACGTTTGTGATCGAATCCAATACCTTTAATGAAGGTACTACCATTGTGACGCTTGCGGACATGACGGATTTGATTTTTAAGGGACAGGTAGATGAACCCGATGCGGGAAGTTTGGAGATTGATATGCCGTTGGCCCTCAAGGTTGGAGCATTACCCGAACAGACCCTCAATGGCCGTATTGAATTTATCGCCCCCAAAGCGGAGGTTACTAAGGAAGGGCGCATTACCTTTGAGATTCGGGCGGGTTTGGAGGCCGTGCCCGATTTATTTGTTCGTGCCGGGTATAGTGCCACGGCAGAAATTGTTATTGCTCGACGTGAACAGGTCTTAGCCATTCCCGAGCGATATCTCAGTTTTAAGGACAATCAACCTATAGTCTTTGTCGAAACCGCTCCCCAATCATTCGGCGCTCGACCTATTCAAGTTGGATTGTCCGACGGGCTCATGATCGAGGTTAAAGATGGCTTGCAAGAAGATGACCGAATCGGTGTGGGAATGTTCGAGCCAATTCTGTAAGCCTCGAGAGGCAGGAAGAAGGGGTAGACCGCCCTGATCCGGCCTAGGAAATGGCTCTATGGATGAGAGGTTGGGGTCTTTGGGAGAAACCAGAAGTCCTAGCACCATTCGCCGGTTTTGCAGACCAAGGCGTTTTGTGTGATAGGAGAACGGCGAGTGGATTGGGTTGTTTGGGAAATTCCCGGTTCACACCATTCCCCTGTCGTACAGGAAAGTGAGGTGGAGGCAGTCGGAGATGATTGCAGTGCTGCGGTTTGCGTCATTTCTGGTGTAGGAAGGATTCCGGCATGGGTGAGGCTGGTGGAAATCGGTTCTGATAAAGGAATGACTTCCTCTCTCTGAGTCTGATTGGGGGTTAGAGCGGCAATCAAGTGGGGATGTTCGGCCTGCAGCGCGGCCAATTGCTTTTGGGCCTTTGAATGATGGGAGTTATTGGGATAATGGTTGATCAAGGCAATCAGCCATTCCTGGGTCCATTCCTCAATGCCAAGGTTTTGATAGGTTTTTGCCAATAGAAACATAGCATCCCCGGCCATGTTGAATTCAGGAAATTCCTTGATTACCTTTTCGTACCGGTTGGCTGCAGCCAGGTAGGCTTCACGTTTGAGGTAAAAGTCCCCGACCATGAGATGCCGTTGGGCGAGTAATTCTCTGCACCGGTGAATGGTTTCCTGAGCTTCTGCCTGGTATCGGCTTCCGGGAAATTCGTCCAGTAATTTGTTGTAGGCATTGATGGTCTGATTCAAAGGTTCCGGATCCCGATCAACCGTTTTGAATTGTTTAAAGTGACTGACGCCGATTTTGAATTGTGCATAAGGAGCCAAGACATGATTCCGGTGTAAATCCAGAAAATGTTTGTACTCGACTATGGCTTCCGCGTATGATTCCTTTTCAAAATAAGATTCAGCCCTTTTCATGATCACGTTCGGATCATAACTCATTTCAATCGTGTCCCCGACAAAAATTTGTTCGTCGGTGGTGCTGAATGCCCCTCGATCGGTTGTCTCGACGTCTCCTGGGCTCTGTGCGTGCTGATGGGATGTGGAGCATCCGGCAACGAGCCAGAGGACCATCAGGCAGAATATCGGTGATCCGTAGAAAAATGGGTGAAGGTAACGAAAGGGAGGCACGGGTTGAAATTGAGAATGAGAGCGTCTTTTGTTAATCATGAATAAGCTGCGTATTTATACAAGATTGAGGCCATAAGAATAAAGTTAAAAATGTGTTAAATTTTGCTGTAGACCTCTGAAAATCTGTCTCGATTTTGACACAGTGACTAGGATGAATATGGTAAAAATAAGACAATCCCATTCTCGAATATTGTTGGCAAGTTAAGGAAATGAACACTTCATCAATGAAAAGTTATTCAAAAATTTCAGGTACCGGATCTTTTCTTCCTAGTCGGGTGGTGGACAATCAGGAAATCGGACGAAATCTCGGTTTTGATCCCGACTATATTGTTCGAGTGTCCGGGATTGAAACCCGTCGATGGGTATCCCCAGGGGAGGATTGTTCCTGGTTGGCTGAGCAGGCTGGTAATCAGGCTCTCATGCAGGCAGGACTGCAACCGGGAGATTTGGATGCCATTATTCTTTCTTCCACATCCCCCGAAATGGCGTTTCCTTCCACCGCCTGTTTGTTGCAGGGGCGGTGGGGACTCAAGAGGGTCCCCGCGTTTGATGTGTCGGCTTCATGTACGGGCTTTTTGTATGGGTTATCCATGGCGGATAGTTTTATTCGGTCAGGCCAGTTCCGACGATGTCTGGTAGTGGCGGCTGAGGTGAAATCCCGTTCGTTGGATAAGCAGGATCCCGGCACCGCCATTTTGTTCGGCGATGGAGCAGGGGCCGCAGTCCTTGAACAGAGTTCCGACCCCGCTGCAGGAATTGTGGGGATTCGACTATATGCCGATGGGCAATTCCATGAGTTGGTCCAAATTCCAGGCGGCGGCTCTCGACAGCCACTTTCGGAAGAAGTGCTGCGCGCCGGGAGCCATACCTTACGGGTTCAAGGATCCAAAATTTATCGGTTGGCGGTTCGCCGGTTGGTGCAGGCGGTAAGGGCGCACCTGGCGGAAGAGAAATGGGCCCTTGACCAGGTGGATCGCCTCGTACTTCATCAGGCTAACGGACGGTTGATGGCCCATGTGGCCGAGGAATTGGGGATTACCGATGACCGGTGTTTCAGCGCTATCGATCGTCTGGGAAATACCTCCTCGGCATCTCTGCCGATTGCGTTGGACTGGGCGAATCGGGCGGGCCTGCTCCATTCGGGCCATCGTGTTCTCTTGGGCGCTTTTGGCGGAGGGTTGACATGGGGCACGGCTTTAGTACGATGGGGATGATTCGGCAGGGAGGGAATCCGTTGATGGGGTTTATGCCCCCGGAGTGGGCCATGCGAGCAGGATTGCCGGTTGTAGGGCCTGTATTTCCTGGGTATTCTATTGACGTTGGATTTCCTTTTCCCCTATCGTGATCATCGGTGAGTTGGAGGCTTTGGTCCTAAAAACGAAGGAGGGGCTCTTGAAGATATTCTTGGCTAATCCGAGAGGGTTTTGTGCTGGCGTGGATCGTGCCATTGAAATTGTGGATTTATCCCTGAAAACCTATGGTGCTCCCATCTATGTTCGGCATGAAATTGTCCATAGCCGACATGTCGTGGCTGCTTTACGTGAAAAGGGTGCCATTTTTGTTGAGGAAGTGGGGGAAGTGCCTGATGGGTCCATTGTCATTTTCAGTGCTCATGGGGTTGCAAAAAGTGTCTGGGAGGAAGCCAAGCGGAGAAATCTGAAGGTGATTGATGCGACATGTCCGTTGGTTATTAAGGTCCATAATGAAGTTAACCGGGATTATGCCAACGAATATGAATTGATCCTTATCGGCCATGCGGGGCATCCTGAAGTGGTGGGAACGTTGGGGCAGGTACCCGACAAGTTCCATCTGGTTTCTTCGGTGGAGGATGTAGAAACCTTGGTGGTGGAAAATGAACACCATTTATCCTATGTCACCCAGACAACACTCAGTGTGGATGAGTGTCGCGATATTGTGGATGCGCTTCTCCGAAGGTTTCCCGGAATTAAAGGTCCGCACCAGGAGGATATTTGCTATGCGACACAGAATCGTCAGAATGCGGTCAAGGAGTTGTCCCGGCGAGTAGATGTGATTTTGGTGATTGGGTCACCCAATAGTTCCAATTCCAATCGGTTGAAAGAACTGGGTGAGCGTTGTGGGATTCCTTCCTATCTTATTGATTCATATAAGGATATTCAGGTTGAATGGTTTGCCGGTGCTCAAGCGGTCGGTATTGCGGCCGGAGCCTCTGCCCCTGAGGTGTTGGTGACGCAAGTCGTGAAATTTCTCCAGGAACACGGTGCCCAATCGGTCGAGGAGCTAACGGTTGTGGAGGAAGACGTGGAGTTTCTGCTCCCCAAAGAATTATTAATGGCCAAGGGAAAAGCCTGACCATTCGATCTAGGGGGTAACAGTCATTTTCTTGTGACGGCCTGGGTTCAATTTTTCTTCCGTGTTGTTAACTATCGCTGTGAAGGGGGTGTGCTCATCGCGAGCGCAACCTGCAGTCTTCCCGGTATCTTCATGTTTTTTTACACGCCTTTTTTAATGCATTGATGCCATCCAATATCTTGTCGGTGCCTTTTGCATGACCTACAGTATTTTGTGGTTTTCTTTGATATTTTTCGGGTAATGTGGTACAAAGCGACGCGTTTTCAGCAGGCAATATTCACCTCTCGGTAAGGAGGCGGTATGTATCTACGGACTCTTGTGGTGAATGGTTTTAAGTCATTTGTCGAAACCAAGCTGGATTTCCCAAATGGCATAACAGCCGTCGTGGGCCCGAATGGCACCGGTAAGAGTAACATTGTGGATGCTATCCTCTGGGCGATGGGTGAGCAGAGTGTGAAGAGCCTGCGTAGCGAACGGATGGAAGATGTTATTTTTAACGGGACGGAGCAACGAAAACCTCTTGGGATGATGGAAGTCTCCCTGGTTTTCGACGGCGTTTCCCCCAGGGATCTGGAGCCGATTGCTGCTATTTTGGAGGATTTGGGCCAGCCGACGGAAATCATGCTGACCCGGCGTCTCTATCGTGATGGGGATAGTGAATATTATTTAAACAAGATTCCCTGTCGTCTGAAGGATTTTAGGGGATTCCTCTGGAATGTCCGGGCTGGAACACGGGGGCAATCGGTGATTGAACAAGGCAATATTGAGCAATTGCTGAATGCTTCTCCACAGGAACGGCGCGAATTCATAGAGGGAACGGCCGGGATCATTCGGTATAAAAAGCAGAAAGCCGAGGCGCTTCGAAAATTGGAGGGGACCGAGCATAATTTGTTGCGGGTCCGGGATATTCTTGGGGAGGTCCGGCAACAGTTGAAGACCTTGAACCGCCAGGCCAAGCAGGCGGAGGAGTATCAAACCCTGCAACGGGAAGCGCGTGAGTTGGAAGTGCAAATTCTTTCCTGGGATTTCCGAAGGTTTTTACACGAATATGGTCAATATGAATGTATGTTACGAGAATCGGAAGATCAGGAAACCGCGTGTGCCGTCGAGGAATCCCGGTTGGTTGCGGAGCGGGAGGAACGGCAATTGGAGCTGGCTTCGACGGGAGCGGCTCTTCAAGACTCTCAGGAACAACTTCGGGATATCGACCAGCAATTGTCTCAGGCCTTTACCACCATTCAAATCGAACGCAATCGGCTGGAACAATTCACGCAGCAGCACGAACAGATCATGGAAGAACGCGGGCGCATCAACCAGGATACCCAGACGGCTCAGGAGTCGTTGGCCGATGCGAGGGAGCGGCTGTCTCATATCCGTTGTGAGATTGAAGTTGTCGCCTCCACTGTAGCGGAAGGCGACGAAAAAATTGCCTCGCTCGTGGCTCGACGAAAAGAGGCCTCCGAGAAAGCCGAACGTGGCCGGGAAACCATTTTGGGGCTGGCGGTTGAGCAAACCAATTTGGAAAATCGCTTGCATAGTGCGGTAGAAGGACAAGTGTCGTTACGTCGACGGCTCGAACGATTGGCGTCGGACGTCCTGCAGTCTCAGTCCGATCAGGCTAAAATCCGCGCTGAAGGCGAAACGCTTCATCAACAGCGAGTGACGCTGGAACATCAACTGGAATCCCTCAAGAAACATCAAGAGCACCTGGAAGTGACGTTGCAAAGCCATCGCGAGTCTCGTGAGGAAATAGATGAAAAGCTTTTGGAGTTGCAGAAACAAGCTGCCGGAGCCGACTCTGAGTGCCGTGCGCTTCAAAGTATTTTCCGGGAGGAGCTGGGCTATGGATCCGGGGGAGAGGAGCCCACTTCCTCCATTCGGGAGATTTGCCCCGGTATTCTTGGGGCATTGGCCGAGAGCCTGGAAGTCTCCGAAACCCTGGAAAAAGCTATTGAGGCTTCCCTGGGGAAGCAATTGCGGGCGTGGGTTGTGCATTCTCCCCAGGAAGCCGAGCGGGCCATTGAAGAGTTCAAGCATCGTGAACTGGGGCGGGGAAGTTTCCTGACCTTGGGAATTCAGCGGGAAGGGCCAGCCACTCAACCGGTTTGGTGGACCGCGATGCAATCGGATCCTCGGGTCAAGGGGCGTGCAACGGATATGGTTCGGGTGGACCCCTCTTTGCATGATCTTGTTATGATGTTGCTGGGGGAGACGGTGATTGTGGATACCTTATCGGGTGCTCTCGCTATCATGGAAGCCAATAATTGGTTTGGTGGAACCGGCCCGCTTTTGGCGACGCTGGCTGGGGAATTGGTGTATGCCTCCGGCTTATTGGTGGGCGGATCGGATAATGACTCAGGAGGGTTGCTGCATCGACGTCGGGAAATTTTGGAATTGGAGCAACGCCTGACGAGTCTCAACAAAGACGTTGAAATTGTCAAAACTCAACGAAAGGCCTTGGGGGAAGAGATCGAAGGTGTGTCCCGTCAACTTGAGGAAGCCGGCGCGGATATCCGGGAAACCGAACTTCAGTGGTTGACGGTCCAGAAGGAAGGCGCTTCCCGGGACCAGGCGCTTCCCGAATTACTGCGCCGGCTGGAAATTCTTGGTCAGGAGCGAGAGGCGGAAGAACAGGAGTTGGCCAGGTTGCAAGAGGAAGAGTCGCACCTTCGGCGTCGTGTCGAAGAATTAGAATCCGTACGGTCTCAAGAGGATGTCGGCCTTCGGGAAAGTTTGGCGGCTCTTCATTCATTGGATCAGGAGCACCAGGCGTTGGTTGAAAGTTTGAACGAAACACGAGTCCGGTATCAAACCCTCAAAACCCGTCACGATCATGAGCAAAGTCAGATCGACCGTATCGAACGGGAAGAAGAAAGCCGGAATGCCCGAACCCGCCAGATTGATAACCAATTGGAACAGCTATTCATTCAGAGTCAAAATAGTCAGCAGGAGCGGCAGAAGAACGAGGAGCGTGTCGAGGCCTTGCAGGAAAAAAAGGAAGAACTGGCGCATCAGGTACGTGGATGGCAAAATCGGCATGCCGACAATCTTGAAGAGATCAAACGATTGGATAAAAACCTTGAGCAGACCCGGGATACGGTAGCCAAGATTTTTAAAGCTCGGGTGCCTATTGAAAGTCATTTGGCGGAAGTCCGTACGAAATTACATGGTGTCAAGGAAACTCTGGAACAGACCTATGATATTTCAACCAATGATTTGTCACTGTCTCAGGATGGGGGGCCAGAAGACTCGTCCGAATCTGTTCCGGATGAGGGGGATCAGGTCCCCGATCCCGATTCCTGGCGGGAACAGCTTCAGCAGGTTCGAAAGCGGTTGGAGCGAATTGGTCCCATCAATTTAGCGGCGATCGAAGAGCATCGGCAATTGGAAGAACGATATCAGTTTCTGCTGGCCCAGGAAGGTGATTTGGCCAATTCGATTCAGTCTCTGCAGGAAATAATTCAACGGCTCAATCACACCACCAATCGCCTCTTCGAAGAAACCTTCCGTGAACTGCAGGTGAAATTCAGTGAAGTGTTTTCCGCATTATTTGCCGGGGGGCGGGCGGAATTGGTTTTAGTGGAAGAGGCCGTGGAGGGGACCGATGGCGAGACGGTGCATCTTGAGCCAGGCGTGGACATCATCGCCCAACCGCCGGGAAAACGGTTGAAGAACCTGAGTATGCTCTCCGGAGGTGAAAAAACCTTGACGGTCATGGCACTGTTGTTTTCCAGTTTTTTAATTCGACCCTCCCCGTTTTGCGTGTTGGATGAAGTGGATGCTCCCTTGGATGAAAATAATGTGGTTCGATTCGGGCAGTTCCTTCGTCAGATGGCGGACTGTTCTCAATTTGTCGTGATTACCCATAATAAACGGACCATGGAAATCGCCGATTCCCTGTTTGGGGTAACCATGGAAGAACCCGGTGTGTCCAAACTCATTTCTGTCCGGTTACAGGACCTGCAGGCAGTGGGATGATGGAATCGGGTCTGTTGATTCGCCGGGGTTGCTGAAAGCAAAAAGCCCCTTCCTCTTTATTAAAGGAAGGGGCTTTTGGGTATACGGAAAAAGGGATTAAACGAGGCCTAATTCCTGACCCCGCTCCATACCTTGGAAGGATCGATTTCCTTATCAGGGTTCAGTGTTTTTGCCTTCTCCAACAGTGTTTCCGTCGATTCCGGAATTGCAGGATCGGGAACACAACAATCATCAACAGGGCAAACGGCGGCACACTGAGGTTCATCAAAATGGCCGACGCATTCCGTACATCGTTCGTATGTGATGACATAGACGGTATCTCCTTCGCCCTGACCTTCGCCGACTTGGTGACCCTTTTCTTCTGCCGCACTTCGTGTTTCAAAAATGGCTTCATTGGGGCATTCAGGAAGGCAAGCCCCACAATTAATACATTCTTCAGTAATCAGTAACGACATGATTCCATTTCCTCCTTATCCTTGTATCCGCGACCAATAATATCCTGTTTCTACGGCTTTTCCTCTAATAGGTTTACTCAGTGTGGTATTAGAAGAATGACTCGAGAGGCTCATTCTAACGAGTGAAATTTCTGGCAGTCAACGGCACAGAAGACCTATTCATAAGCCATTCGGGCCGATTGGTCTTTAGTGAGGAGATGCATCTTCCCCCGTGTGATGCCGGTCAGGATTCCGTCAAAATGGAAACATCTTTTGTTGTAGGGTTTTCACCTATAGGCATGATAATCTCTCTGAAACGTGTCAAGCGGTCCTGTTTGGGTTTTTCTTGAGTAACGCACGGGTTTCCGCAAGGCCGGATTGGGATCGAGAGAATATTTCGAAAAATGCCAACTCAGAAATCGTCCGTCGGCGCCTCCTATCTGGCTTTGACCATTGCTGCCATGGTGTGGGGGGGGTCGGTGGTGGCTCAAAAAGTTGCCTTGGGACCATTTTCGCCCGTTGAAACTTCCGTCTTTCGTGGTCTGGGTGCGTTAGCGATATTAATTCCGTTTTGGTTGTGGAAAGAGGGTGGGGGAACCTTTTCCTGGAGTGATTGGAAAACGTTTTTTGTGTTGGGGTTGGGAGTACTCGGCAATCACCTGTTTGTGCTGTTTGGATTGCAATTCATCGGAGCGGGAGCTGCGGGAATCGTGATTGGCGCCAGTCCGGCAATCACCGCATTTTTATCATCCCTCATTCTGCGGGATGTGTCTTTGCGGACGATTTGGGGGGGCTGTCTGGTGTCGTTTCTTGGTGTGGGGTTCATCTCCGGGAGAGACGGAATTGAAGGAGTGGGATCACATCCCCTGCTAGGAGGAGTGTTGGTCACGGCCGCGCTGATTTCCTGGGCGCTCTATACCATCGGTTGTCGACGGACGATGGAACGATTTTCTCCATTGACGGTGACGTGGGCTACGTTGTCAACTTCACTGGTTTTTGAAATACCGTTGCTATTATTCAATCAAAAAGTGCTGGAAACAGGAGTTGCGACCGTTCCCGTTTCCGGTTGGATGGCGTTGGTGTATGTGATGGTGTTTGCCACAGCCGTGGGTCAGCAAGCCTGGCTATATGGAGTCGAAGGAGTCGGGCCCTCCCGTGCAGGAATTTTCGGCAATCTTATCCCGGTGTCGGCTTTGATGTTTTCCTTGCTAATTTTAGGGGAACCGGTTGGCTTAAGAGAAATAACTGGGATAGGATTGATTCTATTGGGAGTCTGGCTGGTTGAACGACGATCACGGGAGGCTTTGCGTCAGGCCACATTATCGGCGCAATCTCCCGGAGAACAAGAAAGAGAGAAGTCCTGATGTTGCGAGAAAGAATCGACGAGGTGACAAAACTCAATGAAGCATTTTATCGAGCGTTTGAAAGTTTGGATGTGGGGCTGATGGATAAGATTTGGGCCCATCAGGAATACGTGACGTGTATTCATCCGGGTTGGAGTATCCGAGTGGGGTGGCCCGCGGTCAGAGATTCCTGGGTCGTAATTTTCAATAACACCTTTTCCATGGAATTTGAACTCACGGAATTGCAGGTGCAGGTGGCCGCTGATGTGGCCTGGGTCATCTGCACCGAAAATATTACCAGTCGGGTGGGTGAAACCCCCCAGCACAGCCGGGTGGTTGCCACCAACTTATTTGAGCGGATTGGCGAAGAATGGAAGATCATTCACCATCATGGTTCCCCTCTGATGGAATAGTCGGCCGGAACAGGACTTTGTGTTGGAAGAAATACTCGAAGGAGAAAATGGAACGGGTCGGAGGCCGGAAATACCAAACCCGGCTCAGGATGAGGTGATCATCATTGATTTGGCCCATTCATCTACCGTGGTATCCCGCTCTTCCATGGTCTGTGCGCTATACTTTTTGAACATGCCCAGTCCGCCTTTTTTCTTTCTCCAGATCATAAATGCGAGAAAATGTTCCTTGCAGAGTGAGCGAGTGCCTGCCGGAGCATACAGCGGCTCCGTACATCCGCCAATGAGGCATGTTTCCGTATTCATCTTGTTTTCGCCTTTCGTCAGACATTCTGTCGATTAAAGTGTGAGTATGCCCAACCCTGAAGTCGAAAGGCAAGGCAATACGGGTAATTGCGCCGCGGGGGAGATCGAGACGGACTTTTTCTTGATTTCATGAATGAATGACGGGTATCGTAGCCTTTCCCGGGATTGTTATCCATGTGGCCTTGAAAACGGGAAGACAATATTGAATTTGAAAGGAGATGGCGTGTGCTAACTGCGAAAGAAGTTTTTGAAAAAATCAGAGAAGCCGCCCTTGGGGCTACCGATGCCGATGAGCGACCTCTTCAAATTGATTATCCGGCACTTGAACAAAAAATTGAGCAGGCTTTGGGGGGGCGGAAGGTCGATCTCCTCCATATCAATCAATTTCTGCCGGAAGGATATGAGGATCAGGGGCGATTGAATGCGGTGCTCATGACAAAGGGAGCCGTAATATTCGATCTGGTGATTGGTGATCAATATTTCCGGTACGATATCTTTTCCTGCCGGGATTTGGACAAAATCCAGCTCATAGATGGGACTTGGGATAACCAGGAAAATCGCACCCAGGACGCGTTCTTAAGCCTGAGGCTGATGCATGGCGACGAAGCGCATATATTGCTGGCGCTTAAGGATGAGGAACGTCCTTCCCTGTTGGGATTTATGGAAAAAGTGGGCCAAGGCCGCCATCCGGAAGCCTAGCGAATTGGTGAGGCCTGTGCTTCGTGGCCGTTGGTTTTTCAAAACCCTGAATCCTCTTTAGCGCAGTGCGGCGAGAGGCATGTGAATCTCGTAAAACGAAAAGGCGAAAAAGTCGTGGAGCGGTAGGGGAGAACCAGCCACCTTTGTCCTCGTTTTCAGCCTTGGCGACGCGGCACGTGGAACGCCTTTAGGTTTTATGGTCGAGGGGGGGTATCCGCATGTGAATCTGCGGTTCATTCCGATCGTGTAAAAGGCAGGGATGACACGATCGCGGGGATTCTGGTCCCGGCCGATTCAATTTCCAGCGGTGTGTCGGGTTGGGTAAAGTCTCGTAAAGGAAATCCCAGGGCAATGGGTTTCCCTAGCGCAGGAGAGTATGTCGTGCTGGAGACCCAGCCGATCTCACGGGTTCCGGAAAAAATTTTTGCCCCTTTTTCAGGGATGTTTTCTTTGTTGCCGTTGATGATCAATCCCACTAAGCGTCGCTTAACCGATCCGTACGTATCCATTCGAGCCACCACTTCTTGCCCCGGATAACAGCCTTTGGAAAGGCTGAAGGCCTTCCCTTCTAAATTTGCTTCCGGCGGTACGATTTGATCGTTGATGTCAGGGCCTAACCTGGGGTAACCGGCTTCAATCCGCAGGGTGTCAAGGGTAGCGTGTCCCACAGGTGATCCACCGGCCGCCCGCACAAAGTTGAGGAGACCTTCCCACATATCCACCAGCCTGTCGGTTGGAACAAAAACTTCATAGTCTGGAAATGGGGTTTCCTGGCTTTTTGTCACAAACCCCTCCATCTCGTTGCTGACGAAAGAAGCATGGTGTAAGGTCTCAAGTCCCTCAAGGCGTATCGAAAGGGCATCCTGGACTACTTCTTGAGCTTTTGGTCCGGTCACGAGGAGTATTCCCCAATTATCCAGACAATTGTGGAGCTTGGCTTTGGTTCCATAGAGCAGAAATTTTTTGAGTGCCTGAAACGTTTGATCTCCCACACTTCCCACGTCTTCCAGAAAAAGAGATGCTTCTCGTACATAGACCCGGAAATACGAAAGAATTTTTCCTTTATGGTTCATGAAGGTGGATAGTCCCCCCTGCCCAGCCCGGTAGGGGAGGATATCCTGGCTAATGACGCTTTGGAGCCATGTTTTGTGGTCCTCACCCGTTATGAGACATTTTCCTCGGTGAGAAAGATCGCCGATCCCGACCGTTTGGCGGGCTGTGTGGTATTCGGATTCGGGTTGGCCATAATGAGCGGGTACTTCCCACTCTCCCCATGGTTGAAATACGGCACCTGAGGCCAGGTGATGGTTGTGGAGTGGTAAGGGTTTCATGGCGCGGTTGAGGCGATCAGTTCCTCGAGAAGAGGAAAGGTTCGAGCCGAAAATTCGTTTCGCGAAACGACCTTGTCGATGCCGAGATCTTTGGCGGATTTCCATGTGGAAATTTCTTCATGATTGGCAAAGGCGAGGATGGGAATCGTTTGAGCCTTCGGATGGGTTTTGATTTGCTTCAGCAGACTCGAAACATCCAAACGATCATCATTCATGTTCACAATGATGGCTTTGGGGCGGTGCTGTTCGATTTTGCTCAAGGCGTCATCCGTGTTCCGGATCCGCTCGAGGGTATAGCCATGAGGCAGAAACGCATCCCGGATTTTCGTGTAAAAGAACACATCGCTGACGGCAACAAGAAGCGTAGAAAGGGAAGACATGGGGTGTGATACTCCAGATGGTTAATTCATTAATGTCAATATTCGCAAGAGGGCCTGTTTGGCGGTTTTATAACCAGGATTCAAGGCCAGGGATTTTTTATAGGATTCTATCGCTAGATCCCATTGCCCTTTTCGTTCATAGACACGTCCCAAGTTCATATGAGGAAAGGACGGATTCTCATAACGCTTGGCCTTCATGGCTTTTTCCAGCCAGGGGATGGCTTCGTCCAGTTGATTGAGTTCGATAAGGTAAGCTCCGATATCATTGTAAGGATTTCCGAAGTCGGGATCTTGTCGGATGGCCTGATGGCATTCCTCGATAGCTTCGGTTAATTGGCCCATAAAGCTGTACGTCCATCCCAGGAAGGTGTGGGCTTCGGCAGTGGGGAAAATTTCAATGGATTGTTTGTACAGGTCCACGGCCTCTTCGAGTTGGCCTTTCATTTGTAGTTCGTAGGCCCGCTGGAAGAGATTCCAGGCTTCGCTTTTATCTTCTTCCCTGCCCTCACCTTGATCTAAAAAATCTTGTCGATCCATGATCTCATTGACGGTTTGAGAAAAACTATCCGGTCCTTTTATCAGCCAGTGAAGAAGGAATCATTCCCCTTTGAGCTTCGCCTGAACCAGTTCTGCAGCTCGACGTCCCGAAAGAAGCATGGCCCCAAATGCCGGTCCCATGCGCGGACTCCCGTCCACGGCCGCCACCGCCAGGCCGGTGATGAAGCAATTGGGGTAAATCTCCCTGGTATTTTCGACGACCATGGCTTCGGAACGAGCGACCCACATGGCCCCGTTTCCAGGGACTTTTTGATACAGCCCCCTTTTAAAGAGCAAATCCACGACGATGGCGTCGTGCCCGGTTGCATCAATCACGATGCGGCTTTCCAACGCAATGGGATCGACGTGAATAATGTCGTGTCCGGCCATTTCGGCTGTGGAATTGTTGACAACGACACCCTCAATCTTTTGATCCTGCCTCAGCACCAGATCGACCACCTTGGTGAGATTCAGAATTTTGGCCCCGGCGTCATACGCGGCGGCAATCAGTTTGCCCGTGGCATGCGGAGGGTCCACAATGGTCATGCCTGGGCAGTCTTTGATTGGTTTAAAAGGAATGCCCAATTCCTCCAGGATGAGGTGGGCCGGTTCGCATATGGTCGCCTTATTCATCAGGTATCCGCCGGACCAGAATCCGCCCCCTAAAGCCAGGCTTTTTTCAAGCAACAGGGTGCGGAAGCCGTGAGACGCCAGGTCCCTGGCACACAACAAGCCTGATGGCCCGCCCCCGACGATAATCACATCGCTTTCAATCAGCGAGTCAAATTCTTTGAAATATTCCCGGGCAATTTGCCGGGTAATATCCCGTTCCTGCAATGGAGCCACCTTTGGAGCGTTCATAAGAGTAACCCGTGTTGGCTGAAAGTTGATAGTAATGGAGAGGATATGCCGATACGCACATCCGGTCGATCAAAGATCCTACACATATAAATTGCCTCCAGCCTTTCGAAATTCTTCGGATTTTTCCTGCATGCCCTTGGATAGTGCCAGGTCTTCGGGCAATTGCTTTTGAGCTGCATAGTCTCTGACATCCTGGGTGATTTTCATCGAGCAGAAATGCGGGCCGCACATGGAGCAGAAATGAGCAATTTTGGCTCCTTGAGCCGGCAGGGTGGCGTCATGAAAATTTTGGGCGGTTTCCGGGTCAAGGGAAAGGTTGAATTGATCCTGCCAGCGAAATTCAAACCGGGCATGCGAGAGAGCGTTGTCACGCACTTGAGCCCCAGGATGTCCTTTGGCCAAATCCGCCGCATGAGCGGCGATTTTATAGGCAATGACTCCGGCTTTGACGTCTTCCTTATCGGGAAGTCCCAAATGTTCTTTGGGGGTGACGTAACATAGCATAGCACAACCATACCAGCCGATCATGGCAGCACCGATGGCCGAGGTTAAATGGTCATAACCCGGCGCGATGTCTGTTGTCAGGGGACCAAGTGTATAAAAGGGGGCTTCATCGCAAGCCTGGAGTTGTTTGTCCATATTTTCCTTGATGAGTTGCATGGGAACATGTCCGGGGCCTTCGATCATGACTTGGACGTCATGGTTCCAGGCGATTTTTGTCAATTCTCCCAAGGTTTCCAATTCCGCAAACTGGGCCTGATCATTAGCGTCGGCGATGGAACCCGGTCGCAGGCCGTCACCCAAACTGAAAGAGACATCGTAACTTTTCATGATTTCGCATATTTCTTCGAAGTGGGTATAGGCGAAGTTTTCCTGATGATGAGCCAGGCACCATTTGGCGTGGATGGAACCTCCTCGGGAGACAATGCCGGTCATGCGATTCGCCGTCATAGGCACATAGGCCAGTTTAACACCGGCATGAATGGTAAAGTAGTCCACCCCTTGTTCGGCCTGTTCAATCAAGGTGTCCCGGTAAATTTCCCACGTCAAATCTTCAGGTTTCCCTCCCACTTTTTCAAGCGCCTGATAAATGGGAACCGTCCCGATGGGGACCGGCGAATTCCGAATGATCCATTCCCGTGTTTCGTGGATGTTTTTCCCCGTGGAAAGATCCATGACGGTGTCCGCTCCCCATCTGATGGACCAAATGAGTTTTTCAACTTCTTCTTCAATTGAGGAGGTCACCGCTGAATTCCCGATATTGGAATTGATTTTGACCAAAAAGTTCCGGCCGATAATCATGGGCTCGATTTCCGGATGGTTGATGTTGGCCGGAATGATGGCCCGGCCGCGGGCAATTTCATCCCGGACAAACTCCGGAGTAATTGTTGAGGGAATTGCCGCACCCCAGGCATGCCCCGGATGTTGGCTGACCCCTCGTCTTTGGTGGGGAGGAATATTGGCGTCGGCCGAACGGGCTTGGTTTTCACGTAGGGCCACAAATTCCATTTCTGGAGTGATGATGCCTTTACGGGCATAATGCAGCTGGGTGACATTATGGCCGGATCGGGCCCGAAGAGGTGGACGCCGTAAATGAAATCGAATCGGTTGGAGGGCAGGGTCCGCCGCCCGTTTTCTTCCATAGAGTGAAGAGACTTCAGGTAATTCTTCGACATCCTTTCGTTCCTGAATCCAATCTTTTCTGAGAGGATGCAATCCCTTCCGAACATCGATGGAGATGTCGGGGTCCGTATAGGGGCCGGAGGTGTCATAGACTTGGATCGATGCCCTGTTGGCGGCCGATTGTTCGGGGACGGAAGCAGAAACGTGGATTTCACGTTTGGGGACTTGTATATCCGGCCTCGATCCCGTTTCATAAATTTTTTTTGATCCCGGAAACGGTTGAATGGTCAGGGTAGATGAGGGAATGCGATTTTCGCCGGATGTCACTGTCGCAGGAGAATCCGTAACCGGTAGAGGATTAGTTGTTGGTGTCATGAATACCCTCTCTTGATGAAGGTTAAAATGCGAGGGGATAATAAAAAAGCCGCTCCTTCGAGAGAAGGGTGCGGCTTGCATTGCTGAAGGTCTTATCCTGCTTCCCTACGCTGGTATTACCCAGGTCAGGTTTTGAGGGTCGTCCCTTGAATGGGACTCTCAGCATAGTGCACCCCTAGCAAGTTCATGGTAGTTGGGATTCCTTTTGTTTGTCAAACCGGGAGGACGTCATTTATCGTGAACCTTGTAGGATCGTGAAGGGAGTGTTGAATAATTGAAATTTTCAAGGACAAATTTCCTCATGGCGGCATTGACGATCATGGCTTGGGGGCGGTTCAAAAAAGCATGCCCTGAGTCTTTCCGAAGGGTCCGTCCAGCAAGGCCACGCATGGCTTGATTCATCCCGCAGGGGGACACGCTTGTTTTGCGGGCGGAGCGTACGTTGAGTACGTGAGCACGGAAAAATGGCGAGAACGCCGCTGGCGGATTTTTTCAACAGACCCGGAAGGGATGGATGATGGTTAAGGAGGATCTCAAGAGGAGCGTATGGCCCGGTTCTTCGGTCTTGGCATAATGGAGATGTGTTCCTGCTTACCGCCCTTATGCGGTATTTCGGCGCATGAAGCGAATTGATCGTTAAGAAGACAGCTAACCGATTGTCGATGGAAGAGAAGAAATGTCTTTCTCATATAGAAGGTGTTTTGGTAAAGTGAGCGACTTTACCTTGATTTCCAGAAAAGAACGGG
>JBDIVP010000039.1:0-18121 GCA_039794325.1 Candidatus Inrsubterrania sp. | reverse complement strand
ACCAGTCGACGCAGCATCATATATCCGGCGAGAATGAGGAGTAGAACCGCAAAGGAGACCAGGCGGGGATCCCAGGTCCACCAGGTATTCCAGGTCGGTTTGGCCCAAATGGATCCCGTCACCAGGGCCAGGCCTGTAAACAGGGCCGTGATGGAGGCGGCTGCCTGGCACATATTGTCCACAAGAGGATCCCGCTTCCATAGGTACCAGATACTTCCCCCGAAGAGCACCGAATAGGCCAGTAGGGAGGTATGGGCCAGCGGGACGTGGACATACATGATCCGCACCACTTCGCCCTGATAGTAATCCGGAGGGGAAGCTAGAAGGCCGGTATACAGCCCGATCAGAAAGCACAGGGCTGCCGCACCTCCAAACCAGCCTTTATACCGTTGAATTTGCCGGATAATTCGATTAATGGTCATGGGGAATTTTGGACCGAATTACAGACGGGATCTTATCACGCCGGATTCGATGGACCAGGGTCAGGAGTCTAAAATCAGATCAAACAACCAGAATGAAACTACCGTGAATATGATGTCGAACACAACAAGGAGTTCGATCCATTGGGCATAGAACGAATAGGGATCTCCATTCAGTGTACCACGAGTGGATTCGACCGCAGCAATCATGACCGGGACAGCCAGCGGAAGCAGCAGGACCGGTAACATGACTTCCCTTGCGCGAATTTGAACGGTGAGGGCGGAAAAAAGCGTTCCGACGGCGGAAAGCCCCAGCGTGGCAAGAAAAAAGATTAGCAGAAGAATTCCAAGCTCCTCAACTACCTCCAAATTAAAAAACAGGATAAACAAGGGGAAAAGGAGAATTTCCACCGAGAGCATAAAGAGGAAATTGGCCAAGACCTTGCCCAGGTAAATGGCCCCCTTGGGCACGGGACTGATCTGGAGAGCTTCCAGGCAGTCGTTTTGCAGTTCGGCGGTAAAGGATTTTCCCAATCCGATAATACCGGTAAAGGTAAAGGCGACCCAAATGATCCCGGCAATGAGTTGGCGGGCGGCATCCTGGTCCATGGAAAAACTGAAACTGAAGACGAGAATAACAATTAGGGCGAAAAACAGCATGGACGACATGGTTTCGCGGCTTCGAAGCTCGCAAACCAAGTCCTTCCATACGACCCATCGGATGGTGTTTAAAAAGGGCATGTCAGGTGAATTGTTCGGGAGTCAGAAGTTCCAGGTGGCCGCCCTGTAGAATGCCGCCTCGTGTGGCGATCTGGGTGGCTTTATCCCGGTCGTGGGTGGTCATGAGAACGGCGCCGTTCCGGTCCAGTGTCTGTTGAATGATCAGGTTGGTCATGACCACGCCCGATTCATCAAGGGCGTTATAGGGTTCGTCGAGGAGCAGTAATTTGGGTTGGATCAGAAGGACTTTGGCCAAGGCCAGCCGCTTTTTCATGCCTGCAGAATATTGCCGGATTTTGAGATCGCCGAACGCTCCGATGCCGACTCGATCCAGCCCGTGTTTCAGGGAAGTGTGGTCGATGGGTTGGCCGCGAAGGGCCAAGGCGAATTGCAGGTTTTCAATTCCGGTCAACTCGTCATAGAGGTGGGCCCCATGAGCGATAACCATCAAGGATTGGCGGACGGCATCCTTGTCCGACACCCCGTCAATACCAAAAATGGAAAATCTGCCCTGAGTCGGGGCCAGCAAGGTGCCCAGGATGCGGAGGAGAGTCGTCTTGCCTGCGCCGTTTGGGCCGAAGAGGGCGAAACAGTCTCCGGGGTGAATTTCAAAAGACAAATTTTCAAAAATCCGGTAAAACCCGTAGGATTTTGAGAGGTTGGCAGCCTGAATGGCGATCATGTGTTGGTCATACCGAAAAACAGGGATGTTGAGCAGGGTGTTTGGAAACAGTCCGCTAGTCTACGAAATGGGTTCGGGGTTGTCTAGGAATGACATTGAAAATTATGAAAATGATCGTCGGGTTTCACCTCGAGGTGTTTCATTGACGTGAAAAATCAGACCATCTTAATATGTCACACTTTCCAGAGTGCGTGAAATGTTGTGGGCGGTTTGCTACCTGCTTAACAGGCTTTATGTCGGTAGAGTAGGGGACTTGAATGTAGGAGCCCTGTTCATGGTGCCTGGGTTATGAGAGAATACCAGCAAGGCTTTTGGGAGGGTGGAGATGAAGAAGTGCATACGAAGGTTAGGGTGTATTCTCCTTGTGGGTGCCTTATCCCTGGGTTCGTCCGCCGGCTGCGATTCAGGGTATTCCGAAGATACGGGCATGAAGGTGGAACGGGCCGGGGCCATCCCAACGGCGGGGAGACCGCAAATAGGGAGTCTTGCTCCGGAATTTCAATTGACGGACATGCAAGGTCGAACCGTGGCCCTTTCGGATTTGCGAGGGAAGGTCGTATTGTTGAATTTTTGGGCCACATGGTGTTTCCCGTGCCGGGTGGAAATGCCCTCAATGGAAGAAGCCTACCAGATGTTTCGGTCTCAGGGGCTGGAAATCCTGGCGGTATCGGTTGATGAACAGGGTGCTCGGGTGACCAAACCCTTCCAGGAAGAGAAAGGCCTGACGTTCCCCATCTTACACGATACGGATTACCAGGTGGGATTGACCTATGGGGCCCGCTCGCTGCCGATGACCTATTTGATCGACCGGCAGGGAATCATCAAGCACCGGGTGTTCGGTTCGCGGGAATGGAACACCCCGGAAGCCGGCCAGATGCTCAGTACATTACTGGAAGAGCCGGTTCATGCTCCTTCCCGGACGATGTAACCATGGATGCCATTAGTCAAGTTTCGTTGTTTGCGGCATTCAGCGCCGGATTATTGTCATTCGTTTCTCCCTGCGTCCTGCCGTTGGTGCCCTCCTATGTTTCCTATATCACCGGGTTGTCGGTTGAAAAATTGGCCAATGTAGAGGAGCGCGACCACTTTCGTTCGTTGATTATCACCAATTCTCTTTTGTTCATCGCCGGGTTTTCAGCGGTGTTTATCGCCTTCGGGGCGTCGGCCAGTCTCATCGGCCAATTGCTGTATGACTATCAGGATGTCATTCGCAAGGTCGGCGGTGTGCTGATTATTATCTTCGGACTGTACCTGGTCGGCATTTTAAAGTTGACGTTTTTCATGACCGAACGCCGACTACTGCATTTTGAATCGAGACCGGTCGGGTATTTGGGTTCTTTTCTCATCGGCACTGCCTTTGCGGCCGGTTGGACGCCCTGCGTAGGGCCGGTGCTCGGAGCCATTTTGATGTATGCCAGCACCACCGAATCCATGTCGGCGGGTGTGATGCTCCTCTCGGCCTACTCCCTTGGGTTGGGTCTGCCTTTCTTTTTAACCGCTTTTGGGATGGATCGGTTTCTCAGTTATTTTAAAAGTCTGCGGACCTACCTGGGGGGAGTCTCGGTCGTCAGTGGGGTATTGCTGATTTTGGTGGGGGTCATGATTTACACCGATTCAGTCACGATGATGACCAGTTTTTTGGAACGTCATGGCATCGGCTGGTATCTCGGTCAATAGTTCGGCAGGAACCAAGCCTTACGCTTGAACGATTGTACCCTTCCTCCTGCCTTTAGGATTCGTTTCCAAGATTATCCATATCAGTAATCAGTACGGAAAAATTTTTCATTGGCAGGTCAAATTGACTTCATCCTCATGAATATGATAATTATTTTCAATATCATTGCTTGTGGTTTTATTGGGCTTCTTTTTAAATCCTTATTGCCGGAAGTAGAGGGGCAAGAATCTACGATTGAGGGGTGCTCACCATTAAGAGAGTCCGTCCAAGCCTTATCCCGATTATGGTTCTGGATGAGGGGTTTTGAAGTCCTCCATCTAAAGTGTGTGAACGTTAACATTCGATTCCGCCCCTTTGCCCTTTTGACTTTTCCAATGATGGTTAATGAGGGCAAGAGAGCTGAAGGGCGAGGTGGGCTTGAGCCATTCCAAATGGCGATAATGGTTGCCCCAAGTTCCTCTTCATCGTTTATCGAGCAATAGGGTGTGAAAGTGAAAGTATGTCGAATCCGATGGGGATCACTCGGAAGTCATTTGTCCGATCCTCTCGCCGGTCACACGCCGCCTACGTCAGAATAGTCAAGGGTATCATTGGATCCTTGAGCGGGCATATTTTGGCCCTGGCATTAGGTTTGTCGGTTGTCCTGCGTATGGGAGAGCCGAAATTTGATGTTCAACCCTCCACATTTCGATGGAATGTTTCCATCGTAAGTGCCCCTGCACCCGAGCCGGTGACATCTGATGTCCCGATTGAAGTCCGCTCCGCCTCCTCCCCGAAACAAGAACTCATCCCTTCATCAGATGTGTATCGAAACGTTCCCAAAGAATCGTCCCGCCCTTCCTCCTTGAGGCATCAGAACTCAAACCAAAAATTTTCACAAAAACCTGCTGTTGGGCCACCGAAAAAGGGACCAGACTCTAAGGGGAACAAATATTATGCCGTATCAGGAGGGAAAGGCGGAAACATTTCCGGAGCGGGAATGACAGCTTCTCATATTCAGCCGGAAAAGCAGGAGGTTCACTATTCTACTCCCTTTGCCCAGGGGGGTGAGGCTGCCCCTCCTCCTCCCATCGAGAAGGTAGTCAATCAAGCCGAGCAGGTTCGTCAGCCCAGCATTGTGGAAATTCCGAAAGTGCTTCATCGACCGCGGCCCTATCAACGACAGGTACGGAGTCGGGAGGTGCGCCCGGACTATGGGTGGTTGGTTGATGATCTTCGAGTGAAATTGGATCAGTTCAAGTTTTACCCCCAAATGGCCCGTCTGAACAAATGGGAGGGAAAAGTGGTAATACAAATGAAAATCCTTGATAGCGGGCAGTTGATTGAAGCTCAGGTTGAGGAAAGTTCGGGTTTTGATGTGTTGGATCAAACGGCCTTGGCCATTGTCCGTCGAGCCTCACCCTTGGAGTTGGATTACCCACTGATGGCCAACAATGTCGTGCTGTCCGTGCCGTTGACCTTTCAATTGGAGTAAGGCGGAAACGATCGAAGGTGTAAAAAAGATGCTCCCTGGGCGATGACAACGAACGGGTAGTCGTCACAATAGTATCTGCACTGGGCATGGGGCGGCCCTTTGGAGATCACTTGAAGAATCCGGCTTTCCGTATTCAGCCCCGGCGGTCCCTGCCGTGTTCCTGACCCATGGATTTGCTGATTGTGCGAACACGGCCTGGAATCCGTTTAGGTCAATGAAAAATGTTCAGTTATTCCCGTGGGTTGTCAAAACGGAAGTGTTGTGGAGAGAGAAGAGAGGTGCATCAATGGAAAATTTGACCCATGATGGGAAAAAGGAGTCAGGTTTTTGTCGAGTCATACGTCTATGTCTATGTAGGTATGGTTGTTGGGGTTGTGGCATGAAGTCGGTTGGCCATCCTATCAGGGTTATGTGAGAGAGGCGTTCTCAATCCCTGGAGGAATCATATTGACTTCATCCCTCGTTCACGACGGAGAGATTCGGCCGAACGACTGACAACAGGTACCCTTAGCCGGAAGCATCGCGGAAAAGGGCATTCAAAGCTTTTAACAATCTAAAAAACAGAACGTTTAATTCATGGACATATTGCACCAAGTCATAGATTACGGGGTTATCGGGCTTTTGATCATCTTGAGTTTTTGGGCAATGGCGGTTGCCATTGAGCGGTGGCTGTTTTATCGGCAAGTTGATCCGGCTTCCTATCCCGATCCGGAAACATTTGAAATCGCCCTTACGAAGAGACTGATCATCATCGGTACGGTCGCGGCAAATGCTCCTTATATCGGCCTGCTGGGTACGGTATTGGGCATTATGTTGACATTTCACTCCATGGGAACCTCAGGAACGATGGCTGTCGGTGCCATCATGGTGGGGTTGAGTTTGGCGTTAAAAGCGACGGCGATCGGGTTATTGGTGGCGATTCCCTGTGTAGCGTTGAATAATGTCCTGCGGCGTCGGGTTTCGGAGTTGTTGACTATGTACAAACTACAATATGAAGCATGAGACCAATCGGGAGCTGATCCTTTCTCCGGGGGATGGTGAGATCGGTGCGATCGATTATCAAATCAAAGCCCACCACCATCAGGGAGGTAAGCCCAAGCGAGCGGCCAAGAGAAAGGGGCTGATTGATTCGCCTTTGAGTCGTTCGGGTATTAACTGGGCTATTCTGAATGACTTAAGTCTTTCTTCCGGCCCAAGTCGAATTCTGTCGTGGGCCAGTTCGGTCTTTTTTCATGGTATGTGCGTGGCTTTTGCGGCATACTTGATGACGGATTTGCCACGGTCTCCAAGAGTAGACCCCATTCATTTGGATATTGCCATGATCAAATCCGCTCCTCCCGAGACCCAGGAAATCCCTAAGGCGCAGGAGATTTCGAAGGCTCAGGAAATGCCGGCTCCTACTCCGGTTCAACAGGCTGTCGTGCGGGAGCAACGTGCCGAAGCCAAGCCGGTTGCACAAGTCCGCCCTCAATCTGAACCGGTCAGTCGGAATGCACAACGGCAACTTGTCCCTGAAGTCAGAGAGGTTCAGCACGTTCAACCCGTTCAACCCGTTCATCAATCCGTTTCCCATATGGAAAAATCGGTACAAGCCCGTGAGCCGATTCGGGACCAACACAAGGTGCACTCCCGTTCGGCTCCGGTTTCTCCTGCCCAAGCCATTCGAAAATCAGTAGAAAGTACCCCCGAGCATATTTCCGCCGTCACAGCTTCTGCCGTCGTCGCCGATCCGGTCAAGCACATTTTTGCGCAATCGGTTTCTTCTACTCCTGTTGCAACGGAAGCCCCAAGGGCACGGGCTAAACCCGCTCTCCAGTCGGAGGGGACCTCGAATTCGCCAGAGATGCGGACGGTGGCGAGAGCGACCGTGAAAGAAGTTCCGGCGCACCAGGTTCGGGAATCTCCAGCGACTGTAGTCGCACAGGAAAACCAGACGGCTATAAAGGAAAGCCGCACCGTGACCCGACCAAATCCCCGGATTCGACAACGGGCGGAAGCTGTGGAACGGTTGGTCCAAGCTTATCCCGAAGCCCAAGCGGATTTCGGATGGTTGGCTGAAAGCATTTGGAGCCAGATTGAAAAATATAAACGCTATCCGGCCAAGGCCAAAACAGCGGGAGTGGGAAGGCAAAGTGGTCGTGGAAGCCGTCATCCGGGAAGATGGGATGATTTTAGCGCTGCATGTGGCTGAAAGCTCGGGATATGACATCCTCGACCAAAACGCGTTGGATGTGTTGTGGAAATTAAGCCCTTTGACGCTCGCTCATCCTCTGGGACGCCCTCAATTAACCATTTTAGTCCCGCTGACCTATCGATTGGACAGCTAAATGGATGCGCCAGTCCCCGAATTTGGATGTGGTTGGGTGGGTGAGAAATTGGCAGATGATGGCAAAGTTTTTATCTATTTGAAATGCCGGGTCTGATGGGCATGTTCAATCGTCGTTCAGGACAAGCCGGTATTCCATCAGCCAGGAATCATAGGACTTTCGGGGCTCTCAATGATATCCGTTGTCAGTGTGGAAAGCTGGTGGCCAAATGGGACCTGCAGGGAATATCCATTAAATGTACGCGCTGTTAACGGTTGGTTTCCATTCCATGCCATTGAAGGGAAACAGCCGGAGATCTTACCGAAAGAAGGTTCATAACCAAAGGCAACATCAAAGAGTATAGTCTGTACGTTTGACGTTTGGATTGATGGCGTTCTTTCGTCGTTTATCAGGCCCGCTCGGCTCGCGTTGGTTCCCGTTCCTCAACCATCATCTGGGAGGTTTAACAAACGTATGCATCTTCTGTGTGGACTTCTCCATCGGTGGGTAGGATTGGCCATGGCGGGTTTTCTGGTCGTAACCGGTCTGACCGGCGCGGTGATCTCATGGGATCATGAACTTGATGATCTGTTAAACCCTCATCTGATGCACGTAGAGAGCCGGGGTGCCTATCTGGATCCTCTTGATTTGGCTCGTGCTATTGAGGCCAGGGATCCGCGAGCTATGGTCACCTTCATTCCGCTCTCGCCGGAACCGGGCGAATCTCTGGAGTTCGGTATCGATCCCCGCGTGAATCCCGACACGGGCCGATTGTTTGACCTGGGATATAACCAGGTGTTTGTCGATCCCGTCACGGGCGAGGAGTTGGGCAAACGTGAATGGGGTGCTGTTTGGCCGGTCACGAAAGAGAACGTGGTGTCCTTTCTTTATAAACTGCACTTTTCGTTGCACGTTCCTGAGTTATGGGGTATCGACCGTTGGGGCGTTTGGCTGTTGGGAGCCGTTGCCCTGCTCTGGACCCTGGACTGCTTCCTCGGTTTTTACCTCACGCTTCCCCGCCGGTCCTCGAGAGGGGGGACATATTCGAACTTTTCGGAACCGTCTCCTTCGTCGAGTTGGTGGGCACGTTGGACGCCGGCTTGGAAGGTCAAGATTTCGGGAACGATGCGGCGAATCAACTTCGACATCCATCGCGCCTTCGGCCTGTGGGCGTGGGGCCTCTTGTTCATGCTGGCCTTCACGGCGGTTTCCCTCAACCTGTATCGGGAAGTCTTTTATCCGATTATTTCGATGGTCGGCGAGGTCACACCGACGCCATTTGATGAAAGGACTCCGACCAACCTTCACGATCCTATACCACCCAAAATCGGCTATGCCTCCATCCTTGACCGCGCCGAGCAGGTTGCCCGCGAGCAGGGATGGTCCGAACCGGTTGGCGATGTCTTTTATGCGCAAAATTTCGGTATTTATGGCGTTCGGTTCTTTCATCCGGGTGCCGACCATGGATCCGGTGGAGCGGGACATCCTGCCCTGTTTTTCGATGGTGGTGACGGGAGATACCTGGGAGATCGGCAGCCATGGACAGGGACGGCATCGGATATCTTTGTGCAGGCGCAATTTCCGCTGCATTCAGGCCGTATTCTTGGTCTGCCCGGTCGGATTTTGGTGTCGATTATGGGAGTGGGAACGGCCGTCCTTTCCATCACGGGTGTCATAATCTGGTGGCGGAAACGTGGGCGGCAGGCAGGCCGGATGTACCAAACGGCTGAACGGCAGACCCCCATCACCGCAGCGTAACGCTGGCAAGGATGTAGTCCCCGGACCACCTTCTATTCTGAAAGGTTCTGTCCTGGGTCATCCTGACAGCCGGCTTATTGCTGGTGATGGGGTGAACGGGTGTGGCTTCCTCTTACAAATCCTACAGGTCATTGCACCTGAAGATCTTATATCGGGCAATGTTCAAACCAACGGAATCTTCGACCACCACCGATACCGCCGATCACCATACGGTTCTGCATCGATTTTTAACATGGAAATTGGGATGCCGTGATTTGGCCGAGGATGTGGTGCAGGAAACCTTTTTACGGCTGGCCCGTTTTCAATCGTCTGATCACTCGCGGACGGTGGAACACCCACAACGGTTTTTATTTCGTGTCGCGTCCAATTTGGTGATCGACTATGTACGAAAAAAACGGTTGCAAGCAAGGATTTTCACACAGGATCCTCCTTCCGAGGAATTTCCCGATGGAGAACCGCATGCGGAGCGAAAGGTCTACGCCAAACAACGGTGGCGGTTGGTCCAAGCGGCGGTGAACGAACTGTCTCCCAAATGCCGGCAGGCGCTGTTGCTGAACCGCTTGGAAGGGTTGACCCATGCGGAAATCGGGCGCAAGCTTGGAGTATCGGAAAGTATGGTGGCCAAGTATATCGGCCAAGCCCTTCGACACTGCCGCCAACGGCTTCTGGCGAGCGAGACCTCTCCTGATGATTAATCGTGGAAAAATCCTGGGTTGTAAATCGTCTGCCCTATCCAACCCGGGAGATCCAGGTGTTGAGAACATGGGGCTGGAACTTCGGTGGCCGATGATCGGACAACATGGGGAGAGGGGCAAATGACCGAGCAAGGGAAATCCTCTGTCACCCGAAGCGAATTCGAAGGAAAGGTAGAGGAGGCTCTCGATTGGCTGGTTCGCCTCCATGCGGGATCGGGTTCGGCGCAACTCCGTCAAGACTTTGACCGGTGGTTAACCCAAGATCCGGTTCATGCGCAGGCGTTTGGGGAAGCTCAGTCCTTATGGGAGGATCTGGCGCGGGTCTCCCATACCCGTCCCGTTGTGTCGTCCATGCTCGCACCGGTGCGTAGATGGGCGCAACGGGTTCCAACAGCCATGCAGGCTGTTGCCGCCGTTTCGATTGTGGTTTTTTCCTGGATATTCCTGCCCGTTCTTTTGAAATCCGTACAGGTCGCTGGGGCCGATTATCGAACCGGACTTGGTGAACAAGCCGTTGTGTCACTGGCTGATGGTACGTCGGTGCATCTCAATACCCGGACCGCCCTCAATGTCACCATGTCGAAAACGGAGCGCCGAATCACTTTGTTGGAGGGGGAAGCCAATTTCGTGGTGGCTCCTGACGGTGATCGGCCGTTTATTGTCGTGACGGCATCTGCCACGGCTAAGGCGTTGGGAACGGAATTTACGGTGCGGGCATGGGACGAGGAAACGATTGTCTCGGTCCTGGAGCATTCCGTGCTTGTTGCTGCAACCGGAGAGGTCCCAAAAGGTTTAGCGTCATCTACTCTGCAGGCGGGAGAGCAAGTCAGGGTGAAACCTGGAAGGGCGGGCATGGGCGAGGTGAAAAGCGTGAATCCCATGATGGTCAAATCCTGGCAACATGGGAAACTGCTATTTGACGGGGAACCCCTCGGACGGGTCGTGGCGGAACTCAATCGCTATCGTCCCGGCGTGATTCTCATGATGAATCCTGAGCTGGAGTCCATGCGTGTTACCGGTGTATTTGATTTGACCGACCCCGGAGCCGGCCTGCAGGCCATGCAAGAGACCCTGCCGATTTCCAGTCTGACTCTCACCCCCTATCTGACCGTGATTTTCTAGACAAAAGAAAAAATTTCAACAAATTGCCGGCCGGTGACTGCAAGGTGGCGATCTTGCTTCGTCCTTATATTTTGAGATCGAGAAATATTTTCAAAATATAACCGGAGGAACTGAGCCGTATGCTTCGACGAATTGTTCTATCCCCCTTTCCCTGTTCGCCGTTTTTTCAAGCACTGGCGATGGCATGCCCAATGATGCTGGTGTGTGGGCTTCTTGGGCCGGCCGGGATTGGCCTGGCAGCCGACCTTTCCCCTGCCTCTCCCTCAATCGCATCGGAAGTGATGGAATTTTCGATTCCGGCGCAGGCGCTGGGGGAAGCCCTGACGGCATTTGCCGCTCAATCCAATGTGCAATTACTGGTACCTTCGGAATTGACCGGCGGCAAACGTTCAGCGGAACTCAGCGGGCGTTTCCCGCCCATGGAGGCGTTGACGAAATTACTGGACGGGACCGGCTTGACCTATGAAATAACCGATGCCGGTACGATTACGTTGAGGCAAACCCTGCGGCCGCTCAGACCCGTCACTCCCAAACGTGAACCTCCATCGTCTTCGTTACCTGCGGGTTCCGCGGTGTCGGCGAACTCCAAACCGATTCATGTACCTGAAATTATTGTCAAAGATGTTCGGGAAACCGACTACAATCCGGAGCGTGCGACCACGGCAACCAAGACGGATACACCGATACAACTGACGCCGGCCACCGTCAATGTCGTCACCCGCCAAGTGTTGCAGGATCGTCAACCGCGGAATTTTACCGAGGCGCTTCGGACCGTGCCGGGCATTAATGCGACGAGTCCACGCATTAGCACTCAGAATATGCTTTCCCGGGGGTTCAGTCTTCGGCAAGCAGGCGGGGAATTTCGAAACGGGTTGCGGCATCTGGAAGATACCAATCTGGCACCGGAAATGGCCAATGTTCAGCGGTTTGAAATTCTCAAAGGCCCGTCTTCGGTGTTGTACGGTCTGAACGGTCTTGGAGGAGCCTTAAACGTGATCACAAAAGTCCCCCGGTCGGAACGGAGTCTGTTGCTGGAACAATCCATCGGGCATTGGAATTATTATCGGACGGCCGCCGACGCAGGGGGAAGAATTGATGAAGAGGGCACGTGGTCCTGGCGGTTCAATGGGAGCTTTGAAGACACGAAGCATTTTCAGGATTTTGTCGATCAACGTCTGGTGTTGCTCAATCCGTCGCTTGCCTGGCGTCCCAGCTCCAAGACGTCCCTGGTCTTGGATTTCGAATTCTTGCGGGCCGATTTCAAGGGTAATGTGCACGGACTGCCTGCCGACGGGACGGTATTGGACAGCCCGATCGGCCGTATGCCCATCAGGCGCTCGATTTTCGATCCGAATTTCAATCGCCAGGTCCGTGAGCAATATTACATCGGGTATCAGTTTGATCACCGGTTCAACGAGCATATCTCGTTGCACCAAGGGTTTCTTTGGGCAAGGAACGACCAGCCGGTTTTTGAAGAAAGCAATATGTTCGGGTTTGTGGGAGGGCTGACGGGAGATCGGCGTTTCGTTCAACGTCAGATCAGCCGCTTTGAAGGGGGATGGGATTCGTTCGCCCTTGATACCAATGTCCTGGGTAAATTTGCGACGGGCCCGGTCCGCCATGAATTCCTGGCAGGCGTTGATTTGTATCGATCGGTACAAAATTTCGACAATTTTTTTGTTGGATCTCTTCCTGATCTTGATTTGTTAAATCCGGTATACCGCGTTCAACCGACCGGCCCCCTGACCAATGTCTTTGCCGGGCGGTTTGTCCAAGAATGGGTGGGTGTATATCTTCAGGAAACCCTGATTCCATGGGAATCCTTACGGGTGGTTTTGGCGGGTAGGGCGACTTTCATTCGAACGGAAAATGAGGATCTCCTTGATCCCAGCTTTTCGACATCCTCGGGAGATGTGCCTCTGACCCCACGATTCGGAATCGTGTATACCCCGATTGAACCCATCAGCCTGTTTGCCAGTTACAGTGAATCCTTCATCCCACGAACCGGTCGAACATTCAGCGGGGAGGCGTTTGATCCCGAACGAGGGGTGTCGTATGAGGGAGGAATCAAAGGGACCTTTTTGGAAGGTCGGTTGTCTTCGACCTTGGCGGTGTTCAGGATGATCCGATCCAACGTATTGACGACGGATCCTGCCAATCCAAATTTCAGCATTCAAACGGGTGAACAACGGAGTCAGGGGGTTGAGTGGGATGTGCTGGGATCTCCTCTTCCCGGATGGGAAGTGGCGGCGGCCTTTACATGGTTGGATACCAAAGTGACCAATGACAATGCTTTGTTGGTAGGCCAGCGCTTGCAGGGTGCTCCGAGGTTCAGCGCCAGTGTGTGGAATGTTTATACTCTCCAAGACGGGCCACTCAAAGGATTGGGAGGAGGGTTCGGAGTGTTCTATGAAGGCAAGCGCTGGGGGCAGCTCGTCACACCGGGCACGACGGATCAGGGTTTTTATATTCCGGATTATGTCCGATTGGATGCATCGGTGTTTTACCGGCATAAGCGGTATGAACTTCAGGTCAACATCAACAACTTGACCGACCGCCGATATTTCTCGGGGGTTCTCTCGCGGAACCTTGTGTATCCGGGAGAACCGTTGAATGTCATCGCCACACTCCGCATTCCCATTCTCTGGTGAAAAGCTGATCCAATGAGAGGTAAGTGGGGACCATGAACGGATCCAATGTTCTATTCGGAGGGGCAAGTTAGAATTTCAATGAAATTTCACCTTGCTTGACAGATCAAAAAGTCAACACCCACGGGGCTCGGCGAACACCAGTCGTGGTTTATGAGTTGTGGTGATGAAAAGGGGGCAGAAGCCTTCCTAATTCATCGTCGATTTGATTGTTATATGCCGGCTGCAGGTTATGGTGTTTAAAAAAAGACTCCCGACCCCTTTGTCAGTTGAAGATTTCAGGGTAAAACCATAACACAAGCATCACGAGAAGGATCAACCCAATCATCACGATGAGGCTCCAAACTATGGTGTCCTCATCGGCCGGTTCTTTGTAGGACTTTTTAATCATGGTGGCGCGTTCCGGTGATGCGTGTGAAGAGCCTGCTGCCGATTGGAGCCTGTGTGTCGAGTTCTTTCTCGTTGTTTAACGGATGTGGGTTGTGCCTTGTCGTTCGGGAGAATTGAGCTACCGGCGATAGGATGGGCGATGGAACCTGTATTTTCTTCAAGCCGAATGATTCCCCCGAAATACAATTTGGGTATTCTCTCTATGGCCGTCGCCGGCATCCCGTAGCATTACCCTCCTGGGGCTCCCGGTCTGCAAAATTGATTGTCGTCGAATTTCGAATAAGGTGACGGGCGTGTGTCGCAGCCGTTTGTATGTCCTGTTTGCCTTCTCGGGCGTCCTTGGCTAAGCGTAGGATGTGATTGTAGTGTTTCCCTGATTGGTCGGACGGGTCCACCGCGAAGGTGCCTGATGCCGGTTGAATCCGGCTCCATTCATCCCGAACTTCGGTCCAGAAATCTTTTGTCTCGGTCCAGTATTGTTCCGCCACCTGGATATTGAAGGCATTCGATGACCTATAGGTATTGACCCCTATTCCCCGTGCTAAAACAATCGGTTCTTCACGCAGGAAGGTTTTGGAATTGTCCTGTTCATGCACCCAACCGTCCGGTGTCAATGCGTGACGATTGACGGAGATCAGCACGTCATAGTCATCGCGTTTCGTTCGTTCACGCCGTGGAAGGGGGCGCCAGGTCGGCGGGGACGTCCAGGCGGACACCCCGTTGCGATGTATCCACGAGGCGACTGCGGCGTACCTCGGACTGTCATCGACTTGATAGACGAGCTGGGCCCAGTTCCCCCGGCGTTCGGCCTCGTCCAGCCGGTAGGTGCGCCAGACTTGATGGCCGATATATTCAAAGATGTCTGTTGGTTCGTAGATCCAATCCTGCCGCCAATGCTTGATGGGCATGTGGTCTTCCCAAATTCCGTCGACCACCAGGATATGTTGAGGACTGATGACGTCGCCGTCATCCCGGATCACACGGACGATTTCATGGCCCTCGGCTTCATACGGTTGTTTGAGCTGGTAGCCTTCAACAAACGAAACCGTTTCCCTGAAATCGAACGTGACGCGGAAGTTGCCCGCCATGGCGAGAATGGCCTGTCGATCGCGCTGGAACTTGTGGCTCTTCTGCGCTGTGCCTTGTCCAGGAGTATCGGCTAGGGCGGAGGAACTCGACCCTAGTAGCACGATTAGCCATACATCCGTTCCGGTCATTGAACACCTTCGCTTTAAAAGGGAGTTAGGTTTTGTTTTCATAGGATTTGTCCCACCTCGCGATTCCGAGTCCTACGCCCGATTCACACCTCAACAAACCGTGAACGGCGGTGGGTATGCTGGGTTCCCTCTGCACTGTCGATCTGCCACCGCACGGCATTTAGGTTCGTGAATTTTCTCGTCCGACACCAAGACCGGCCGGCAATGCTCAAGATCCTGAAATGGCTTTGGAGCCGGGTTTAACGTTCCAATAGGTCCGGCCATAACCAAAGAACCAGGATGGTCAGCATGACCATGCCGAGGGACACGATAAGACTGATCCACACCGCTTCTTCTCCCGGCGTCACTTTGACCGGCCACCGCATGGCATACGATATCTCATCTGATACGGCTTGCTGTTCCCGAGGGAGGACGGAGGAGAAGGCGTTTTGGGACTGGTTCAAGTCAGGGCTCCCTAACGATGGTGTTTGATTAATCTCCTACGCCCAGAGTGTAAAATGCTTGGCTCTTGTGGCCCTTTCGCTTGAGTTTGTTTCGACGGGTTCCGGATGTGCCGGAAGGGTGACCGGACTGTTGAGAGTCAGGGGTAAAGCCGGGCACCGATTCCCGTTCCAGCGGTGTTCCAAGGCGAATTTGGAAATTTTTGCAGAGTTGAAAAATTTCAGACATGGCACTCATGCCACGCCCGTTCAAATCATGAATGAGATGGTATTCAACCCTTCCCCGTGGATTTATGATCAGGCTCTGGCAACGGGGTTGACGTTGGGGGTTCGCAATTCGTAAGGCACGGGAAACCCGCCCAAGCGGATCCCCAAGGAGGATGAGCCCGAGTGTCGTGACCTGACGAATCCAAGACTCATGAAACGGGTGTGTTCCCGGAATTAACCCGAGCAGGCGGGCGCCCTGCCGTTCCCACTCCTGCCGGTATTGATCCAGAAAAAGACTTTCCACCAATCCAAACTGGGAGGGGCAACACAGGGTGATCCATTGGCCGGAAAATTCAGAAAGATTGAAAGCCACTATCTTGCCGTTCACCAAACCGGGAACTCGTATTGGGGGAATGTTCCGGTCAGGAGAGGCCTGCTCATTCTTCTTGGCTATTGCCGTGGGTGGTTTGGAATGCAAGTTATGGCTGGAGGGAGTCTCTTGGTCCCTTTCAAGTTGTCGGTCGGTTTCCATGATTTGTCGGACCTCCTTGAACGTAAAGAGAGGTGATAGTCTGTCAAGTAGATGGATGATGGATTTTAAAAGATAATGATTATTTAAATCAATATCAAAAATATTGAAAAACCACCTTTTTCTGTGGAGGCATCTAAGCTGAATCAGCGCAGGCAGAAAGGACACAAAGGATTGAAGGGGAGTTGGGATGGATTGCAAATTGACAAAGCTTCTGCATCAAGATAATAATGATTCCCAATTTCAAAAATAATGGTTGGAGACTTCGAAGAAAATGCCAATTCCCTTTTTGGGTTCGCCTGCATAAAGGGAAGTGGTAGCGCCTTGGAATTTCCGTAGATGTTTAAAGCGTTCATTGCGTTATGAGTGTTTCACCGCCTTTGGATCTTGAAAGATTGTTCCGGGAGCATTGGGATACCCTGTTGAATATGTTGCGCCGCATGGTCGGATGTCCGGCGACTGCGGCGGATTTGGCCCAAGAGGCATTTGTTCGATTGGCCGATATTCCGCAAGCCAGAGTCATTTCTTCTCCGCGGGCGTTTTTATTTCGGGTTGCAGCTAATTTAGCCTTGGACCATTTCCGGATGGAAAGCAGACGTAATCGTTGCCGAGTTTCGATCGAAGAAGTTGAAGAAGTCGTCTCCGACGAGCCGCCGATCGACCGGCAACTTCACGACAAGCAACGGGTTGCGGCATTGGAAAAGGTTTTGGCGGGCTTATCCCCGCGGACACAAACCATTTTTGTGCTTCGTCGTGTCTACGGCTATTCATACCGGGAAATCGGCAGGCAGCTGGGGGTATCTGAGCGTACCGTTGAACGCCAGTTGGTCAATGCCATGGCTCGTTGCCAGGCAATGCTTCCTGACGAGAGTGGCTTCCCAGGAGGGCCGGCGTCGACGACGCCGTAACTGAACCGTTTAAAAACTAAGAGTAAAGTGCGCTTGTCGTGCCGGCGATGGTAAGCGCGATGATCGGGCCAAACATGTGGCGAAAAGACAAACCTCCTCCTCATTCCGATGACTCAAGGGATGATCGGTGTATCATGCGGGAGGCCACCGTATGGTTTGTCCGGCAGTCTGCCTCAGATTTTTCCGAAGAGGAACGTTCGCATTTTACGTTATGGCTGGAGCAAAGGCCGGAGCATGTCCGTGCGTTTCAGCGTGTCAATTCCTTATGGGGTTCGGCGGAAATGAATTTGGCTGCCTATCGGATTGCCGGGATTGCCGACATGGAAGGTGAGGCCTCATCGTCCAGTCACCGGCGGGGTGGCATGTTAACCAAGTTCCTCATTGCCGCATCCGTCCTTTTGTCGGTGATGATTTTCGGGGTGGATGAATTTTTCATTTGGATCCAGGCCGATTACCGGACGGCGATCGGCGAGCAGCAAGCCGTAACTCTGCCTGACTCCTCTGTCGCCACTTTGAATACGAATTCGGCCATTGCACTCAGTTTTTCTTCGCATGCGCGCCATGTGCGGTTATTGCGGGGGGAAGCTTCGTTTATCGTGGAGCCGGATCCCGATCGACCGTTTATTGTCGAAGCCCTTGGCGCGACGGCCACTGCGTTGGGCACGGAATTCCTGGTCCGGGAACGCAAGGACGCCGTTCAAGTGACCGTCTTACACGGATCTGTGGAGGTCAAGCCTGTCCATCCGGTTCCGAGCGACCCGATTCGACTGAACTCCGGTAATCAAATTCTCCTTGGGCCACAAGGTCCCGGTGCGATTGTTCACGCCGAAAAGGCCGCCAGCGCGGCGTGGCTAAAAGGCCGGTTGGTCTTTGTCGGTGTTCCCCTTGCCGAAGTCATTGAAGAGTTGTCTCGATACAATCGTGGCTATTT
>JBDIVP010000038.1:0-18406 GCA_039794325.1 Candidatus Inrsubterrania sp. | reverse complement strand
TATAGAGCAACAGCGCCCGGTCACTGGTCACATCCTGCGGCTTCCGCATACTTCACACTCCATTCGCTTCCCCGATCTCTCGACCGGTAAAAATTCGCTTGACCATTATCTTCCTTTGGGGTTTAATACATTGTTTCACCCACCGGAACTTTCGCCATGGCTAAAGCGATTAAAGAATTAGAAATCCTGAAGAACCACCTCTCAAAACACAGCCTCAAGCTCACCCGGCAACGGGAATTGATTCTCTCCACGTTCCTCAAGATGGAGCATGTGACCGCCGAGCAGTTATATCACATTTTGGCCAAGAAAGATCCCCATATCGGCCTGGCGACCATCTACCGTACGCTCAAATTATTTTGTGACACCGGTCTGGCTCAGGAACGCCACTTCGGCTCACAAACGCAATTCGATAATGTGGCCCACAAAGGCCATCATGATCATTTGATTTGTACCTCCTGCGGAAAAATTATCGAGTTCCAGAACTGCCAGATCGAACACCTTCAGGAAGAAGTCGCCAGGAGAAACGGGTTTACCATTCAAACCCATAAACTGGAATTGTACGGGCTCTGCGCAAATTGCCAAACAGGCTAACCGACCCTCTACGGCTCTCATTCCTCAGCCATAACGTGTTTTGTAGGCGTGCTTTATGTGATTGAGCGGCTCAACAATTGTCCTACCCTTTTCCGCCTTACCCCGAACATTTTCAGGAAGCTCATCTTCAGGAATTTTCCGGTCCGCTTCATCCAAGTGTGAATTCATCTGTTCCCTCCCCCTAGCCTGGACACCCGAGTGTGGAGAAGAAATTTCCTACTGCAATTTTTAGGGTCCTGTGTATAATAATACAGAAACAGATTTTGTGGTTTCGTAGACAAACCAATCCGTAGTAAAGTGGTTCCTTGTTTCACCGCCGTATTATTATCGTGAAAGGAGGCATGATTATGAAACAATTTGCAGGCCATCCACGAACTCTTGCGCTCCTGACCGCTGCGTGCGCATTTCTTTTGAGTGGCGCCACCACGGGATGGGCTACGGGCTATGGTCATGGAGACCCCCATCACGGTGTTTCCAAAGCGTCTCCCCATGGCTCCCCTCACCACCCGGATGACGGCAAGGCATACGGATCCATGCACCATGGCAGTAAGTTCGGCACACCTCACGGCACGGCATCCAGCCGACTGGGTAGCGCCCATGGGCCACATCAAAGCGCTTCCGCCTTTATCGACCACATTTTGAAATTCAAACAGGGCATGGGCATTACCGACGACCAGGCCGAAAAACTTCGAACTATCAAGACGGATTTTGAGAAAAAGAAAATCAAGATGAAGGCCGATATTCAATTGGCCAGCCTGGACCTGCATGAGCTGCTTCGTGACGATAAAGGAGATCTGGGGGCAGTGGAATCCAAACTCAAGAATCTCTATGACCTCCGGGCCACCATGTATCTGGCCTCCGTCAAGGCCGGACGAGAGGCCAAGTCCGTGTTGACCGACGAACAACGCGCCAGGATGAAGGCCGTCCACGAACGGATAAATGCTTATAAAGAAGGGGGGATGGGCAAGGGACACCCCAAGGGCTACTCCCATCATTCCAAGGAAAAGGAAAGCTGATACTCCTTCAACATATGCCATTCACCAGGGGGCCGATCGAGCCCCCTGGTGAGGGCAATTTCCCCTGCCAAGTCCTCACCACATCAAATCCGGCTACACACAAGGGATCCCATCAGAATCCTCCCCTTGCTTTCCCAACAGATGGGGTTTCCCGAAACCGGCTCCTTTTCCAACCATAGGTGTTTTAACCATTAACCAATGGATTTCCGCCTTCCTGGTCCATCGGGGAGGGCTCCATCCATTTGCCGGTTGACCCCTTCAAAGTCTGATGCTACAATCCCTTATTCATTTTTTATATTGAGAATCAAATTCAAATAAATTGAGTTTAATTCTCGTCTTTTATTATTCATTTTTTCAGATTCGTGGACGGTGACCTTCTTGTTCGTTCCTCATCGCCCGGTTGGTTTCTCGTTTTTCACATCTTATTTTTTCTTTTATCACTCTTGAATCATCTATTTGAGATAGAACGGTATTTTTATGGATGCACTGAAAGAACTCGTTGATTACGGAGTCATCGGACTCCTCATCGCCTTGAGCATTTGGGCTGTGGCTGTGGCAGTCGAACGCTGGCGGTTTTACAACCAAGTCGACGTTTCCCAGTTTCCCAATCAGGAAATGTGCGAGATCGCCTTGACCAGACGCCTGGTGGTTATCGGTACCGTGGCCGCCAATGCCCCCTATATCGGCCTGCTGGGGACAGTGTTGGGGATCATGCTCACGTTCCACACCATGGGCACCTCCGGCACCATGGCCGTCACCACCATCATGGTCGGCCTGAGTCTCGCCCTCAAAGCGACCGCCGTGGGTCTTCTGGTCGCCATTCCTTGCGTCGCCATGAATAATGCCCTCAGGCGACGGGTCAATGAACTTCTCACACGCTATAAGGTGTTACATGGAACGAGATCTTGATCAGATCAATGTCGTCCCCTTGGTCGATGTCATGTTGGTCTTGCTCGTCATTGTGCTGACGACGGCCACATTTATTACCACGGGTCATATCCCGGTGGATTTGGCGCAGGCCAAAGAAGCCAGCGACCGGCAGGATACGCCCATCATGGTCACGCTGACATCCGAAGACGAGCTGTTCCTTAACGATCAGCCGATTCCTCTGACGGGGATCACCGCGGCGTTGACCGAGCACTCACGTGAGTCCCTCGTGGTGATCAGAGCCGACCGGGTGGTGTTGTTGGAACGCTTCGTTCAGATCGTCGATGAAATACGCGGCATGGGCTTCAATCAGGTCAGTTTGGAGGTGATCCGGTCATGAAGGCTTCCACCACTCATTCAGGCACAGCTCGAACCCGCGCGTATACGGAGGGGTGGGCCGCCTCCATTCTGTTCCATGCTTTCGGGGTGGCCGGAGCTATTCTGCTAGCCACCAATCTTAAGCTTCCCCCGCAGCCGACTCCGTTTACCTGGGAGATCGCCATGGTGGAGCCGGTCACCAATCAATCAGAACCCCAGCCGAAGCCGGAACCCGTCAAACAACCGGAACCCTCCGTCACCGAACCGCAACCGGCCGCCAAAGAAGTGACGAAACGTCCCATCGAACCTATCCAGAAGCCTGTTCAACAGCAGGTTCGTGAAGTCCGGAAAACCGTCCAGCCCGTCACCCGGCCGGTCAACCAACCCCAACCCACCGTCAAACCCACCAAATCAGCTCAAACCGTTCAAACGGCAAACATCCGACCGGTCGAATCACGGGCCATAGAAGCCCAAACCTATTCCGTGGCTTCGACTCCCATGCCAGTCGAGGCTCAACCGGCTGTCCCCAGCAGGACCCCAAATGTCATCGAACAGACCGTCGCCCAATCACAGGCGGCCCCTGTTGAAACCCAAGCGGCTCCCGTCGAGTCGCAGACCGCATCTGTTAAAACCAGGGAACCAATTCAATCCACCACCGAGGTCGCCTCCCTTACCCCTGTCAGGGAACCGTCCGTTGTGGCACAGGCCCGAACAGGGCAGATTGAAAAAACCGTGACCGAAGTTCAGCCTGTTTCCTCATCGTCCAAGCCCACGGTTCAATCCAGAACTCCAGTTGCCGCCGAGCCGACGGCAACGCCATCTCTCCGAGAAGTTGCCAAAGCCGCTGTGGTGGAGGAAACTCAACCCTCTCCAACCATCACTCAGAACGTGGTGGCGCAAAGCCCGAGTCCCATAACCAAAACAGCTCTTACCCACAACCGCTCCATCGCTGCTTCCGCCCAAAGCCGGCAATCCCGTGGCGATTATGGCTGGCTGGCCGAATTGCTCTGGAACCGGATCGAACAGCTCAAACGCTATCCGGCCAAAGCCCGCATGAGAGAATGGGAAGGGCAAGTCATTCTCTTGGCCGTCATTTCCAATGCAGGGGAAGTGACGTCCGTGGACATCGTCAAAAGCTCAGGGTATGAGGTATTGGATGAAAACGCCCGGGATGTCCTGCGTCGCGCCTCTCCCATTCAACTTAGTCGAAAATTTGATGAATCCCAGGTGGCGATTCAAATTCCCATCGATTACCGGCTTCGCCACTGATTACGGTACCTATATAAATGGACATCAGCCCCCTTCCCACGTTACAACAACATACCCGTATGATTAGAGAACCGGACATTTTTAGACCAATCGGAGGCAATTTATGATTGATTCCCGAACGATGCCACGCACCGGCCTGATGGCCGCATTCGTCATGTTTTTCCTCATTTCTCCTCTTCCCGGTCTCGCACAAACCCAGTCGGCCAAAACCTTTAATGCCGTTGTGACCGACACCAAGGGCGTCGAGACCGAACTCACCAACATCTTTTTTTACTGGGAGGAAAAGATCAGCGAAACCTCATTCGTCCCCAATGAACTCAGAGAGGTTCCCGTCAACCGGGGGACCGCAACCATAAAAGTCAAATTTGACACCATCAAACAAATCGATGTCCGCAAAGGATCGGATGCCGGGTTACCTGTCCTGGCGATCACACTCACCAACGGTAAAACCGGAGAATTTCAATTGGCCATCGATGGTACTTTTCGAGGAGAATCCGACTTCGGCGAGGTGGAATTCCAACCGGCCGGGCTCAACAAGATTCTGTTTAAATGAGTCCAGCCCCTTCAAGTGTCAACACTATTTCCATGACACGCAGGCACCATCTCTCAGGTCGCATCATTACACCAACACAGGTCGGAGCCGGTACGCCTGCTACGCAGGCATCAACCGGCTTCCCCCAAAAGCCTCCTAACCGGCTTCGACCGTTCATCCTTTCGTCCGCTTTCTAACTTACTCATCAAAATACTCACCAACCCTAAAAAGGAGGACCTACATGGTACAGAGTCTCGTTAAAATGAGATTGAGAATAACAACTAGTTTTATATTTTTCGTTGGGAGATGCACCGGTTAACCGGCTTCGACCGTGCATCTTCTCGTCCGTTTCTAACTAACTCATCAATTTAATTCATAACTAAATCCTATGAAGGAGGACCTACATGGTACCGATTGGGTTTAAAATGAGATTGAGAATAACAACCAGTTTTATGTTTTTACTTGGAATATGCACCGGATTATACCCGCCTCTTCCTGGCTGGGCCGCAGAAGAAAGGCTCGAAGCCCCCCCTCCGGTCTCCTCCGTTTCCCAAGATTCACTGGAAGCACTGCCATCTACAAAATCGACTCCCGACATCGTTCTGAAGGGTGTCTCCATCATCGGCGCCAAGTCAGAAATCAAAAACATCTCCGGATCTGCCGCCGTTATCGATAAGGAAGAGATACGGACTCAAAGCTACGACGATGTCAACCGCGTCCTTCGACGGGTCCCTGGCGTGTATTTACGAGAGGAAGACGGGTTCGGACTGTTTCCGAATATCAGTCTGCGGGGTGTCGATCCAGGACGAACCAGCAAAGTGACGATTATGGAAGACGGGATTATGATGGCTCCGGCTCCCTACTCGGCACCGGCCGCCTATTACTTTCCCACGACGGGCCGCATGAACGGAGCGGAGGTTCTCAAGGGTTCGAGCCAAATCCGCTTCGGTCCGCACAGCACCGGCGGGGTGATTAATTTTTTGTCGACGCCGATTCCCAATTCCAAGGAAGTGTACCTCAAAGCCGGTTTCGGACGATTCAATGAAATCAGGACTCACGCCTATTTCGGTGATTCAATCGACACCAACCTGGGACGTTTTGGATACCTGGTCGAAAACTGGCACCGGACCACCGACGGCTTCAAGACCATTGACACGAATACCCCGGATCTCCGGGACGGCTCCAACACCGGCTTTACCAACATCGAACCCATGCTCAAACTCATGTGGGAACCCAATTCCAAGTACTATCAACGGATCGAAGGCCGGATCGGCTACACCAATATGGAAGCCAATGAGACCTATCTGGGTATGACCACCGCCGACTTCAGGGCTGATCCATTCCGCCGGTATGCAACCTCACGTTTCGACAATATCATGACCGAACAATATCGAACCCATCTGCGGCATTTCATTGAACTCAGCCCGGATACCAACCTGGTCACCACCGCATACGGGAATACCTTCAATCGCAATTGGGCGAAACTGGATGCCTGCACCACCGGAGGATTCACCAATCTTTCCGAATGTATTGAAAACAACCCTGACCTTCTTCAGGGTAACCAAGCAGGCGGTTTACGATTCCGCAACAACAACCGCCGTTACTTTTCCTATGGCGTGGAAACCGTTCTGGATCATACCTTCCGGTTTGACTTCATGGAACACAAGATCGTAACCGGCGCCCGGTACCATGTCGATCAAATCCGCCGCTTTCAACATGACGAAAACTTCACCCAAGCTGCAAACGGGGCCTTTACGGATGTCAATATCGGGGCGCCGGGCAGTCAGGACAGCCGGCGGGAACGCACCCGAGCCATCGCCTTGCATATCCGTGACTTCATCAAGATGGGCAAGCTGACCATCAGTCCGGGCCTCCGGTATGAACATTTGTCTCAGTTTCGAGATAATTTGGGCCCTGGGACGGTCCCACAAACACACACTCAAGCCAACATGGATGTCTGGTCCGGCGGATCCGGAATTCAATACGACTTGACCGATCAGATCAACCTGTTCGGCGGTGTCTGGCGCGGGGTATCCACTCCCGAACCGGCAGCGACTATTTCTGGCATTCGAGAGGAAACCACCCTCAGCTTCGAAGCCGGCGCCCGATACATCAATCCCCGAATGGCCTTTGCTTCAGAAGTGGTCTTCTTCCATACCGATTTTCATAATCTGCTGGTCCGGGACAACATCGGTTCCGGCGGATCATTGACCAATGAATCCGTGGGATCCATCCGGAACCTGGGCGTGGAGTTTATGGTCCAATACGACCCAGGCACACACTTTGAGTTACCATTTCAAAACCCCTGGTATTACAGCATGACCTTCAGTCACGCCCGTATCCGGACCCCAACCACAGCGGCCCAACAGGAATCCCTCTTTGCCGGAGCCGAATCGGGAAACCAGGTTCCGTATGTTCCGGCCGTGCAGCTCAATTTCGGCACGGGCATCATCTATAAGGCATGGAATCTCAACATCGATGCCTATTATTCCGATCCGACCTTCACGACCGCCAACAATTCGGATTCACAACTCAGTCCGGTTAACGGTATCCTAAACGCCAGGTTCGGCCGGACGGACGCCTTCTTTATCGTGGACATTTCAGGCGGATACCGCTACAACGAACACGTACGGCTCTTCGCCTCCATGCACAACGTCACGAACCAGGAATATATCGTCTCCCGCCATCCGCATGGACCACGACCGGGCATGCCCTTCAACATGTTCGGCGGATTGGAGATTACCTTCTTCTAAATCTTCCCTACCTTTTAGATTGCTCTCCAAACCGTCCCGGACGACACCGTCGTCCGGGACGGTCCACTCAACACTCTCACCCCCTCAGACATCCCTTGCTCATCCAAACAGATCTCATCCCCGAGAACTACCGCCTGGGAAATCCAAAACAGGGTCTGTTGAAAAAAGCCGCCAGCGGCGGCTTTGGCTTTTTGCCGTACTGACGTGCCATCTGTTCGGTCCGCACCTGAATCAACCATAGCCTTCTTCCTCATGCAGCAAACCATGAACGGCCTTGTTCGATGGTCTTCTTTGCACATTTATTCTTCCTGCTATTCAGGCTCCGCCTTGAACATGTTGGCCTTCTTGGCCTGCCATTATTCAACGGCCCCAAAGGAAATCCGACAGTTTTATCCCTGGGTTTAGGTGAAAGGTTGACAAGGCTGCATCGGTCTTAATACGATAATGAAATTAGTTCTCAACTTCATCTAAGGAGAATTCCATGACCACTAATATGTATCTTCCAACCTATCGGCTCCCTCGGATTATCAAAGGAGATTTACGGTATGAACCCCTGGCGGACGCACATGGACGGCCCCTCATTCTCACCTGCCTTCATTCTCTCACCGAACCAGACAGCCCGATACTGGAATCCCAAACCCAAGAACTCTCTCAGATCGGATGGGGGTGGGCTCTTTTATTTCCTCACTCTTTTCCTACCACGGAATCCTGGCCCTGCTCCCTTGAGGAGTTGGCCATTCCCATGTTCACCGATCCGTTGAAGCGGGTTTGTCGCACGCTGCATCTGTTCGACAATCTTCGTCGTGGACGATGCGAGACCCTGATTTTCGACCGCCAGGGATACCTGCAATTTCGCCTCATCCATGATTTGAATCTTCGGGGTTTTTCCACCGTCATGGATATCGCCAAAAGCGAGCTCGTCCAATCCATCCCGCCCTCACTTACAAGGCCCTTTCCGGCGTCTCAGACGCCCAACCGCCTCACATCCGGGGCTTCCAGAAACAGTCAACCCAAACACGGCACAGGGCTATCGGGGTTCTACGAACGGTCTATGGAAAAATCGGAAATTCTGGCGTGAATCGATTGATGAACAACCCGCCCATCTAGAAATGGAGGATAGATAGCATGAGCAGTCGAACTTCCGGCTCCAATATTCAAGAACCGGAACCCTCATGGATCCGCAACCGGGTTTTTATTTGGCCCGTCCTAGGCGGTATCCTGGGAGGATTTTGGGGGTATCAAACCACAAGTTTTTGGTGGATACCGGAAATCGAATGGGGGTTTGTGGGAATGTTGTCGGGCTTATTTAGTGTACAACTTATCCGCCAACTCTCCAGACTCACCCCAAAAGTACAGGTTACGGGAATCGTCACGCTCGGCTTCACGTTTCTCTTGCTCTCAGGATGGCTCAGTTTGAATCTTTTTTTTCTGGCGGAGACTCCATTGCTCCAACGTTTCCTTTCCCTCCTTGGGCTTCTGTTTATCCCCTTGCTGGCTCTGCAGGCCGGCAGGGCCTTGGTCGACGCATGGCTGCCTGCCGGCCAGGGCAAAAAGGGACCTTCATCAACGGAGGTTTCCTCAGGATCCGACACCCCCAACCTTCTGGATTCGAGTGCCATTATCGACGGCCGCATTTTGTCTTTAAGTAAGACCGGGTTCCTTCGGGGCCGCCTGTTGGTTCCCAAATGTATCCTCAAGGAATTACAGATCCTGGCGGATTCCCCTAACCCTGACAAACGGATTCGAGGCAAGCGCGGCCTGGACATTCTTTCTCAATTGCGATCTTTGCCTCATATTTCCGTCAGCATTCCCGAACACGAACCCCACCCCCATCTTCCGGTCGATCAGCAATTACTCCACTTGGCGTAGTCTCTGGACGGGGGGATCATTACCAATGACTGGAATCTGGCCCAGATTGCCACGCTGCAGGGCTTGACTATTCTGAATATTAACGAACTCACGTATGAGATCCGCCCCCTGGTTCTTCCCGGACAAACCATTCGGGTCTTCATCCAAAAGGAAGGGCAAGGTTCCGGACAGGGTGCCGCCCATCTGGATGACGGGACTTTGGTCATTGTGGATAACGGCAGCCATCTCATCGGACGCAGTGTGGATGTCCAAGTTTCCCGCTATATGCAAACCAATACCGGGCGCATGATCTTTGCCTCATTATTGGAAGCCCCCTTGGCGGCAGCATCCAGTTGAGTCTGCAGCACCATCTTGACAAGAAAGATTAAAATAATTTATTAGATGATAATGAAAATGGTTTTCATTAATTTAAAAGCTTCACAAGGGCGAGCGTCCCCCTCGCTCTGCAGCAGGACCCTCACCTGCACTCCTCCGGGGGTCCTGCTGCCCTTTTTTCCACTATTTCAACTCTAGGAGGTTAAACAATGCCCCGTACCTACTGCCTGCACTGCTCACATCAACCTCTATACCCAACCGGCGCCTTCTGGAGTTGTTTGCGCTGCGGATTAGCCATCACGTCCCAAGCGCTCTTCAACACCGGAAGAAAACCCTCGCGTCAAGTGATGCCGGCTTCCCGAATCACGTAAGACAACCACGTCAACCGATCCGGGTTTTTTCCTATTCGCCTTAGAAGGTAATGGGAAAAGGGGAAGGCAGGGAAAGAAAAGACAGCGTTCCAAGCGATCAGGTCACGGAGGCCGTCCAGGAAGTAGGCCATACGGGTTTCTTCATTCCTCTTCCCCGACAAACGCCTCAACCGCATCTCGGATGGTTTGTTGAATCCGTTCGGTGGCTTCCCCGGGTGGGATCTTGTGTCCGTGGGCCGTTGTCACGTAAAAAATATCCGCCACCTGATCCAACCGCGTTCCGATTTTAGCCATATGGGTGGAAAGGTCCAACTTCACCAACGTGTTGGCCAAAACGTATAACAAGCCCTGCTGATCATCGGCGAACACTTCAATCACCGTAAAGGAGTCGGATACCTCATTGTCAATATGGACTTCCGTCGGTCGGCGCCCCGTAGGGAAGCGGGGTCGTAATCGTATCCGCTTCCGGTATGCAAACAGTTCCTCAACAGTGTGTCGGCCTTCCACCACCGCTTTCATTTCTCCGGCCACCTCCCGAAAACGGGCCGCAGGAGGCTGTCCGTCATAGTCGGGGTCATGAACAGAAAACACGTCGAAAACCGTCCCATCGGCCAGCGTCATGACCTGGGCATCCAAAACCTGTAAATTCAAGGCCGCCAAGACCCCCGTGGCCTGCATAAAGATCCCCGGCTTTTCCCGTGGGCGGGCAATCAACACAAATTGCGAAATACCCGTGCCCTCCTGATAACGGCCTTCGACATAAACAGGATTCTCCCCTACCCGGCGGACCGCCAGGCAATGCCCGGCCATGACGGCAACCGGGGTATCCCTCAAGTAGGCATCCGAAATCTGGTTTAAAAAGTCCTCGACCCATTCGGCCACATCCTGCCCCTTCCAGGCTGATGATTGGTCACCGATTTTCAGGATCTGCACGAGTGAAGATTTCACAGACTCTCGAACGGCCTCCCGAGAACCCTCCCCGCCAAGGGCCTCCAAGGTTCCCACAAGGTGCTCATACGTTTGGGTGTAGAGTTCCGCCAGCAAGGTCGCTTTCCATTTATTCATCGCCTCCGGGCCCACCGCTGAAATATCGGCCACCGTCAGGAGGAACAATTTTCTCAGACCATCCACTGATTTGACGACGCTCCCAAAGGTGGAAATAATTTTGGGATCGCCAACATCACGGCGGAAGGCCGTATGCGCCATCAGGAGATGATGGAATACTAAGAATTCCAACATTTGCTTGTCCTTATTTGGCAATTGCAGGCGTTCTCCCGTCTTTTGGGCGATCTCCTGTCCGACCTCACTATGATCTCCAGGACGCCCCTTTCCCAAATCATGCAGCAACAGCGCAAGATGCAGGAGATCTTTATCCGGAATGCTCCGGTAGACCTCCCCCAGCAATCCCGGATCCTCCTGCAGCCGTTCTGCTTCCCGGACGGCAAAGAGGCTATGTTCGTCCACAGTGTACTTATGATACTGATTGAATTGCATGAGTCCCCGCACCCTGGCAAACGCCGGGACCAGTTTTTCCAAAAGGCCTGCTCGATGCATGGCCTCCAAGGTATTAAAGACCCTCCCCGGCCTGGACAACAATCGCCTGAAGAGTTTACTCGCTTGTTCCGTATGAAACCGCTCGTTTGGAATCCGGGACAGGGCTTCCGACAGTTCGTTCAGAATGCCCGTGTCCACCGGCACCCCACGTTCCTGCGACACGACAAAAAGCTGAATGAGTGATAACGGGTTGTTCACCAGGTCAGGCACGTACGCTGAAGGAATAGTCAGGTGGTCATCGACAATCCTGAATTTCCCCTCGATGAGAGCCGGAGGCCAGGAGGAACGCACCCGTTGCCACCAGGATCGCTTCCTAGTCTGATCGAGAAACCGCCGGCAACGATCAAACAGGGCGGCCGTATGACGATAATATTGCTGCATAAATTGCTCGACGGCCATCAGATGAGGCAGATCCCGTAACCCGAATCGACCGGCCAAACGGATCTGATCGTCAAACGTCAGAATGTCCTGAGCGCGACCGGCATCCAGATGCAGCCAACACCTCACCCGCCATAAGAATTCCCGGGCCTCCTGCAAGACTTGATAATCTTGAAAGGCAATGAGGCCTTGACCGGCCAGATCATGGATGGTTCCTATGCCGTATCGGACCTGAGCCACCCATTGCAGCAGATGCAGATCTCGAAGACCGCCTTTACTTTTTTTGATGTTGGGTTCAAGGAGAAACACCGTTTCCCCGAATTTGGCATATTCTCGTTCCCGTTCATGAATTTTCTGGATGATGAACCTCTCGGCTTGCCGGTTGAAGAGCCGCCCGGCGGCAAATTTTCGTTGAAATTTTTGAAAGACATCCGGACTGCCGACCACATAACGCGCTTCGAGGAGCGACGTGTAGATAGTCAGATCCGCCTTCGCCAACCGCCGACATTCCGCCAGATTTCGCACGCTATGCCCAACTTGAAACCCCAAATCCCAAAGGCGATGAAACACCCCTTTGGAAAGTGTTTGGGCCAGTGCCTGATGGTTCCCGTCCGTCAGGACCATCACATCAATATCCGAATAGGGTGCCAATTCACGCCGCCCATACCCTCCGAGCGCGACCACACAACACTCCTGCCACCCCGCTCGCACGGAAGGTTTTCCGTCGTAAAGGACTTCACGAAACCTGGCAATCAGGAGACGATCCATGAAGTCGGAAAACTCACGCAGCAGTTCCCCGCCTGTCGCCCCCTCCTCCAAACGATGCCGTAAGGTCTGCCGTTCTTCCCCCAGTGCCGCCAGCCCCATCTCCATGGCCGACCCTGGAGATGTTTTTGAAGGATTTATCGAGGTTTGTTGGGACATAAACAGCCTCCTTCGGTGAAAACGTCCGTCCCGCCTTTATCCTTGGACATCCGAAGTAAAACGGTTGGTAATGGGCATGCGCCTGTCCTTTCCCAACGCCCGGGGGGTGATTTTCACCCCAAGAGGAGCCTGCCGTCGTTTATACTCGCTTTTATCCACCATACGCATGACGGTTTTGACCACTTCCGGAGAATAGCCATTTCGCACGATCCTATTAAACGGCCGATTGTGTTCCACATAGGCCTCCAAAATGGCATCCAGGGTTGCATAGGGAGGCAGACTATCCTGGTCGGTTTGGTCAGGCTTTAATTCTGCGGATGGAGGGCGTGATTGAATTCGCTCGGGAATCGTGATTCGATCAAACCCCGGGCCATCCCACTCGCTACGCCATTTGGCCAGCCGGTACACCAGCATTTTCGGTACATCTTTAATCACCGCGAATCCACCGGCCATATCGCCATACAAGGTCGCATACCCCACACTCATTTCACTTTTATTACCGGTCGTGAGGACCAAATCACCGAATTTGTTTGACAGGGCCATCAACAGCGTCCCCCGGATCCTGGCTTGGAGGTTTTCCTCGGTTGTATCTGCGGGCAATCCATAAAACGGTTTTTTTAAGAGCTGCAGATAGGCTTTGAAGAGGCGGGTAATCGGCAGATTCAACAATCTGATCCCCAGGTTGTGTGCCAACGCCCGCGCATCCTGCAAGCTTTCCGTGGAGGTATAGTGAGACGGCATGATCACACCCACAACCTGGGCCGGCCCCAACGCATCTCTGGCAATGGCGGCGGTCAGCGCCGAATCAATCCCGCCGCTGATACCGATCACTACCCGTGAAAATTGATTTTTTCTGACATAATCCGCCACTCCCATGACCAATGCCCGATATACTTCTTCCGTTTCCGATGCCGGCAGCGACCGTTGACGGATGCCCAAGGACGGCCGCTTCCTGATTTTGGGGCTCCACGGAATCACGACCACCGGGACGGTCTTCTTCACGGATCCGGACGACGTCCCTCGCCGACCGGTAACAGACATCATCTCCACCGGAAGATCCACAAGCACTAAGTCCTCTTCGAAGGCTTTTCCCCTTTCCATGATTTCACCGGACGGATCCAAGACGACACTGTTCCCGTCAAAAACCAGCTCATCCTGGCCGCCCACCATATTGGTATAACTGACGAATACCCGGTGGGATTTGGCTTGCTCGGCCAATATCCGTTGGCGTTCATGCGTTTTCCCCAGGTGGTAGGGAGACGCATTGATATTCAACACCAGCCGGGCTCTTCCCCACACGGCCTGGTCTCTGACCGGACCGTGTGGGGACCAGATATCCTCACAAATATTGACACCCATGTGGACGGCTCCCACCCGGAATACAGGGGCGGTTGTGCCGGCTTGAAAATATCGTTGCTCATCAAAGACGCCATAATTGGGTAGTTTCTGTTTGGCATAGACTCCCCAAACACGGCCGTCGGCCATCACCCATGCCGTATTCAGCAGGTTGGGTCTCGGTGGACTCCACGATCTCTCACGGGCCGGGGCCGGACCAGGGGCCACATCCACATTCCCAACCACGGCCATGACCCCTTTCGTCTTCCCGACAAGGGCAGCGCACGATTTTTTCGTTTCCCGAAGAAAATCCGGCATCAGCAGAAGATCTTCAGGAGGATAGCCGGGCACAGCCAGTTCAGGGAAGACGATGACATCCGCTTTGGCTTGCTTGGCCTCCCGGATCCAGCGGGCCATGGCCAGAACATTTCCCTGCACATCTCCCACGATGGCATTCATCTGCACCATGGCTAATCGAAGCGAGATCATAAAAAAAAACGCCCTCAGTTCCCTTCAGAACCGAGGACGCCCTTGTCCTTGGTGAAACACCACAGAGAAAAACCGCGTTGTCTTTCCCGGAGAATTTGGATGAATGGTTCCATTATACCGGCGGAACCCTCGTCCTTCAATTTTCCGGTCCCGGACAGAACGGCATTGATGATTTATCGGGTCGCACGATGCAGTTCTTCCGCCAAAATGATGGCTTCCGCAATTTCCCGCATGGATTTCCGCAGGTTCATGCTCTGCCGCTGAAGCAACTTAAAGGCCTCCGGTTCCGACAACCCACGTGAAGCCATTAAAAACCCTTTGGCCCGCTCAACCAACTTTCGTACTTCCAATGCCTCCTGCATTTCAAACGATTTTTCCATTAACCGAGTGTGTTCAATCGCCACCGCAGCCTGATTGGCAATAACCTGCAGGGTTTTCACCTCTTCTTCAGAAAACACATACCGCATCGATGTATAGACATTAATCACCCCGATGACTTTCTCTTTTATCAGCATGGGAACCGTCAACAAGGAATGTAATCCTTCCTGTTTGGCCAAATCCCGATAAAAGTAGCTGCCTTCATCCGTCACGTCCGGGATATACACCGGCCGTTGCTCCCGGACGGCTCGCCCACTCATGCTTTGACCGATTTTCAACGGGGGTTTTCGTCGGTACGCCTCACTCAGACTTTGGGTGGCCACAATCCGTAATTCTTCGGAATTATGATCCAGCAACATGATCGAAGAGATCTTGGAACTCATGAGCTGAGCCGTCATGGACACGATCAACTGCAACACCTCCTCGAGTAGCCGGTTGGAGGCCACGGTCTCGGACACCTGGGACAGGGTCTCCAATCGGCGGGCTTTTTGCCGCATTTCATCATATAATCTGGCATTTTCGATGGCTCCCCCGACCTGATTGGCGATGGTGGTCAACAGCGCCAGTTTTTCTTCCGAATACCGCTTAGACCGTTTATGCTGAACATTGATCACCCCCACAATCTCGCCTTTACTCATGATGGGAACGGACACAAAGGCTTGATAGCGATCCTCGGGCAGTCGATGAAAAAACTTAAACCGTGAATCGTCGCTGGCATTTCGAGGAATCACCACGGGCACGCGTTCCCGGGCCACCCATCCGGTAATGCCTTCCCCCAACCCAATGGCAATTCGGCCGATTAAACGGGGATGAGGGTTTTTGGAGGCCCGCAGGATCAATTCGTCTTTTTTTTCCGATATTAGATAAAGAAGGCAGGCATCAGCCTTGGTGACCTCGACCACCACCTCCACAATATGTTTCAGCACGGTTTCCAGCTCCAAGGAACTGCTGATTGACGTGCTGATCCGGTGGAGCAATTGCACTTCGCGGTTGCGTTCCTTGACCGTCTGTTTCAGTTCCTCAAGGGATAGCCCTTTATGGGATGGCATGAGCTGGACTTTTCCGGGCAAGAAGAGAGGTTGAGGTGTGGCTCCGTCGGCCTTTGCCCCCCTTGGCCGCGATAGACAGGGATTGTGAAAACCATTTTCGGACATCCGATCGATTCAGCGGAATGACATCAACGAGCCCGATCCGTTGTGGAACCACGCAATTCACCTGACCTTTGACGACTTTTTTGTCATGCTGCATCCCCGCCCAAAGGTCCGAAAACGTCCATTTGGGCATCGTCACCGGCAATCCGACCTCACGAATGAGTTCGGTCTGCCGTTCTACCGTTTCCCGATCGCAATGGCCCAGAAAATGGCTGAGCGAGGCCTCCTGGACCATGCCAATGCCCACCGCTTCTCCGTGAATCCAGGTCGTATAGTTCCCCCACGCCTCCAAGGCATGTCCTATGGTATGCCCATAGTTTAAAATCCGCCTTCGATTGGATTCCCGTTCATCTCCGGCCACCACTTGGGCCTTGATTTCACAACACCGACGGACCACCGCCGGCACCACTCCATCATCCTGGCTCCGCAAACCTTCCACCCGTTCTTCCAAATATTGAAAAAACCCTTCATCCGCAATAACGCCGTATTTGATCACCTCCGCCAGCCCGGCCACCCATTCACGCTTGGGAAGAGACTGCAACACCTCCGGGTCAATCACCACCGCTTTCGGTTGATAAAATGCCCCGATCAGATTTTTCCCCAGCGCATGGTTCACACCCGTTTTCCCACCCACACTTGAATCGACCTGTGCCACCAAGGTGGTGGGTATTTGCACAAACGGCACCCCACGAAGATAGGTGGCGGCGGCAAATCCGGTTACATCCCCCACAACCCCTCCGCCCAGCGCCATCAACGTATCCTGACGTTCAAATCGTTTGCCGACAAGTTCATTCAGAATGTTCTCCAACCAGGTCATGGTTTTGGCTTGTTCACCCTCGGGCAGTACAATCGTGCAACAGGCCAGCCCGGCTCGCTTGAGCACCCGTCTGACGACCTTGCCGTACAATGCATCAACCACGGAGTTGGTGACAATGGCCACCCGCCCGGACAACCCCAGCTTCTGAAAAATATCCCCCAGACGTTGTAACGAGCCAGCCTGGATCAGGATCTCATAACTTCGATCTCCCAAAGCCACCGGCACCACGTTTGTCAACATTGAGGTTGGCATCGACGTTCAATCACAGCACGAAATAGAACTTTTCCACCACTGTTCCAAGGCGGTGCCCTTGGACCAGAGTGACGCATCCATTTCTAAAAGGAACGGACATAGGCTTGATAGGCATCGAAATTCCGCTTCATTTCCTCTACCGTATCCCCGCCAAATTTTTCAACCAAGGCATTGGCTATCTCAAAGGCAATCACCGCTTCTCCGACCACTCCGGCTGCAGGAACCGTGCAAATATCTGAACGTTCCACCGTAGCCTCAAAAGGCTCTTTGGTGGCAATATCCACACTGTCCTTGGGAGAATACAAGGTGGCAATGGGCTTCATAGCCACCCGCACGACGATAGGCTGGCCATTGGTAATCCCTCCTTCCAACCCGCCGGCATTGTTGGTTTTTCGGACGAAAGCCCCACGGGACTGATCGAAATAAATATCATCATGCACTTCCGATCCAAACCGTCGGGCCGACTCGAACCCCATTCCGATTTCAACGCCCTTCATGGCCTGAATACTCATCGCCGCCATGGCCAATCGGGCACTCAACCGACGATCCCATTGAGCATATGATCCCAAGCCGATTGGAGGATTGGTCACTACGACCTCAAAAATACCGCCCAATGAATCCCCCTTATGTTTGGCGGATCGAATGCATTCGACCATTTTAGCGGCCGTGGCCGGATCATGGCACCGTACGTCGGACTCTTCGGCACGCCGAAACGCCTCCAGCGGGTCATCCGGGCTGGAAATGGCAATACCGCCGATATCAACCGTATAGCTCACCACTTGCATGTCGAATTGCGCCAGCAGGGCTTTCGCCACTCCTCCGATCGCCACACGAATCGCGGTTTCCCTTGCACTGGCTTTTTCCAACACATTCCGAATGTCCCGATGCCCATATTTGATGGCTCCCACTAAATCGGCATGGCCGGGACGAGGTCTCGTCACCACTCGCTCAGTTGAAGGCGGCCCCGGTTCGGCAGCCATGATTTCTTTCCAATTCTCCCAATCCTTGTTCCACACCATCAGCCCCAGCGGATTGCCCAGAGTGACCCCTTTCCGGACACCACAAATAAATTCCACCCGATCTTTTTCAATCCGCATGCGACCGCCTCTTCCATATCCACCCTGTCGCCTGGTGAGATCGGCATTGATCGTCTCAGCAGACAAAGGC
>JBDIVP010000037.1:0-18792 GCA_039794325.1 Candidatus Inrsubterrania sp. | reverse complement strand
TGACCGGCCGGACGATCTGACTCAATGCAGGCTTGTTCACGATTCTGGTAGGGTATTCGTGTATGGCGACACTCATCCATGATCTCTGGTCGGAGCACCGTGCCCGGCTGCGGGGATATATTGCCAAGCGTGTTCGGGAGGATGATGCCGTAGATGATATCCTTCAGACGGTGTTCCTGAAAGCCAGTGAAAAGCTGCATTCGCTTAAGTCCCGCGGCAGTGTGGCCGCCTGGCTGTATCGCATCGCGGCCAACGCGATTGTTGATCATTACCGTTCCCGGAAGTCTTGGGAAGAGCTGCCGGCTGATATTGCCGCGCCCGAATCCAAGCGGGATTACCTCGCCGAATTAGCGTCCTGTCTGCAACCTCTGATCGACGATCTGCCTGATCCCTACCGGACTGCGCTGGTGCTTTCGGAAATTGAAGGGCTACCTCAGCGGGAAGTCGCAGACCGGTTGCATATTTCCCTTTCCGGGGCCAAGTCGAGGGTTCAGCGTGGCCGGGAGAAGCTGCGCCGGCGGTTGCTCGATTGCTGTGCCATTGAAACCGGCCGGGGCGGCATCATTGATTATGAACCGCGGGACCCCGATTCCCGATGCGGTTGCGACTGATCCAACCCGGTTGCGTCTTTTTTCCTGCCTCTCCGTCTTTAGGGTATGACGTAATGGTGCGTCACAACTTTTTCCCAAAGGAGAGGCGATGAAGACCTTAAACGAAACCACAAAAGAGTTGAACAATGAACGGTCCGAAAACGGATGTTGCGGGGGACCGGCCCCGGAGGGGAGCGCGGGTTGTTGTGTCGAGGATGCCGAGGCCAAAATCAGGGGGGAAGAAGGCTGCAGGTGCGGTTCCCTGTCTGTCCAGGAGAAGGTACCTGCTTCCGCCTGTTGTGGGGAGGGGATCTTCAAAATGGGCGATGCAGGCGGAACCAAGAGGGACTATGACGATCCTTTTGTGAAAAGTCCATCTCCTGATGCCGTGCGGCAGGCGGTGCGGCGGCAATATGGCCGGGTGGCGGCTGGTGCGGGCGGGTGCGGGGCCGGCCAGGGTTGCGGCGATGGCCTGATGCCCGATGCGGCCGCCATCTCACAGGGTCTGGGCTACACCGCTGAGGACGTGGGTGTGGTGCCTTCTGGGGCCAACATGGGCTTGGGGTGCGGCAATCCGCAGGCGATTGCCAATCTGAAACCGGGAGAAACGGTACTGGACCTGGGCAGCGGTGGAGGGTTTGATTGTTTCCTTGCGGTGCGGCAGGTTGGGGAAACGGGCCGTGTGATCGGTGTCGATATGACGCCGGAAATGGTGGCCAAGGCATGGGACAACGCGAAAAGAAGCGGCTATCACAACGTGGAATTCCGCTTGGGCGAAATCGAACAATTGCCGGTTTCGGATGCGACGGTGGATGTGATTATTTCTAACTGCGTGATTAATCTTTCCCCTGACAAACGGCGGGTCTTTGCCGAGGCCTATCGGGTCTTGAAGCCGGGCGGACGGCTGGCGATTTCGGATATTGTGGCCTTTCAAGAGTTGCCCGATAACCTGCGGCGGGATATGGCCCTCTATACGGGCTGTATGGCCGGTGCTTCTTTGGCCTCCGAGGTTGAAACCATGTTGCGTGCGGCCGGTTTTGAGCAGGTGCGCGTGGTCCCCAGGGACGAAAGCAAAACCTTTATTCGCGATTGGGCGCCGGGAACGCCCATGACGGAGTATGTCGTATCGGCAAGCATTGAAGCGGCCAAGCCGGCAATCTGATACAGTGTGCAATTGGATTCATGACCACAGGCGGCTCGATTCGGCGGGCGATCCGCCCGCCGCCCAGCCGCGGATGTGGCTGGCGATTCCGTTTGTTCGATATGCTGAGGAACGGGATACGGGCATGTGCGTGGAAAAATCTGAACACCACAGGATCTGGTCTTGTGGGTGTGTGAAGGAGTCCTGATGCCATACGCAAATATTCAGATTACCAAAGGTGCCACAAGAGCGCAGAAGGCGGAGCTGGTGAAAGACCTGACGGACTCGCTGGTGCGGGTACTCGGCAAGAAACCGGAGCATATTCACATTGTTATCCAGGAAATCGAGGAGGAAAATTGGGGCTTTGCCGGCATGCTCACGGATGACTGGAAGCAGGGGCAGGGCGGTGCTCTAAGGTGAATCAGAGGTTGGGGTTGTTGGAGCCGTGTTGTAGATGCATGGGGGAAGTGTGGTCGCCACGGTTCGCGTTCAGCGCCGGTTTAGGGTTAGAGTAGTGTGGTCCGGAAAGTGAATGGTTTTATAAAAAAGGAGAGCAATTATGTCGTTGGTGATCGGGGAGCATTCCGTCGTTACGGTGCATTATACGTTGACGGACGACGAGGGTAAGGTTTTGGACAGTTCGAAAGGCGCGGAGCCGTTTTCGTATTTGCATGGAGCCGGCAATATTGTACAAGGCCTGGAAAATGCCTTAACCGGAAAAGGTCAGGGAGACTCTCTGAAAGTGCGGGTGGAACCTGCCGAGGGCTACGGAGAGCTCAAACCGGATGGCATTAAAGTCATCGAACGGGCCGCCTTTGAAGGCATCGAGTCGATTGAAGAAGGGATGACCTTTGAAGCGCAGGCACCGGATGGATCCGTCCAGGAAATTACGGTGACCAAGGTGGATGGTGATGCCATTACTATCGATACGAATCATCCGCTGGCCGGAGTCGCGTTGAATTTTGACATTCAAATCGTCGGCGTGCGGGAAGCGACCGAAGAAGAACTTGCCCACGGCCATTCACACGACCACGGTCACGCGCATTAACCCTGGCTTCGCAGTGTTCCCATCTGAAGGTGTCCTGTCATGAAGTAGATGATCCCGATCACTCGGAATTGCGAGCAGATCGATGAAGTCTTGACGATCGCTGTTGGCTTGGGTGGAGAGATGAGTGAACGGCTATCGTTGGGCATCGTAAATATTTCTATCGGCAATGAGGAAAGGTTGATCAAGGATTCTCATGAATTGCGCGGTAGAGGCGGAGTTGCCCGTACTCGTAGGCGTTGCCGAGTCGTTCTTTGGCGCCCGCCAGATTGTGGTATCCGGTTTGGGCAAAGACTTCGGCGATGCGCGCTTGCTGTTCAGGTGTCAGCACCCGGTTGATCTCTATCGGCTCACCTGTCCGGATGGCCTGTTCCAGGTGTCCATAAATGGTGCCGGTGACTAAACCGCGTTGTGTTGCGATCTCGTTCACCGACTGCCCGGATCGAAAACGGTGCAACGTTTCTTGAACGGTTTCACTGATGGGGCGTCTGTGGGGTGAGACCCGTGGCGGCAGTAGGGGAGATGATGGAGGTGGAAAGCTTAAGGAGGGATAATGGGCCAGGTGTTCGGCAATGGTTTTCAAAAAGACGGGGCCGAACTCCTGCAATTTGCGGGTTCCTACTCCGCTGATCCGCAGGAAATCCCCTTCGGTGGTCGGGTACTCACGTGCCATTTGGCGCAAAGCTACGTCGGAGAATACCACGTAAGCCGGGACATCCCGCTCGTCGGCCAAGGCCTTTCGCAGATACCGCAGGCGTGTGAAGAGGGTTTCGTCGTAAGCTGAATGGTCGTCGGCCGGATTTTTTAGCGCGGGTGGGCTCATCGGCTTGGTGAGCATCAAGGCAGAGGACTCTTCCAGAAAGCGTCGGCCGGAGTCGGTAAGGGCGAGGACGGGGTAAGGTTCCCCTGTTTGTTGGAGATACCCGCGTCTGAGGAGTTCACGTCCGAGGGCCGCCCATTCATGACGGCTTCGGATTTTGCCCTTTCCATAGGTGTCCAGAAGGTCATGACCCCACCGCCGGATTTTCTCGGTGTCGGCTCCGGTCAAAACGGCAATGACGTGATTGAGCCCGACCTGAAAACCACTGGCGTCCGTAATCATTGCGACGCAGGACAGGAGCATCCGTGCGGGTTCACCGGCATCGACCGTCTCCCGGGGTGACAGACAGTTGTCACATCCGTCACAGTGGTCGGATACGGTCTCATCCCCAAAATATCGAAGCAGTGTGCGACGCCGGCAGGTGTCACATTCGGCATACCGGACCATTTCCTGCAGTTGTTTGTGGGCAATCTGTCGTTCGTTGGGGTCGGATTTCTCATCGATGAAGCGCTGTTGTTTGGCCGTATCGCCGGGGTTGAACAGGAGCAGGCATTCGCTCCGGAGGCCATCCCGGCCGGCCCGGCCGGTCTCCTGATAATAACTTTCGAGGTTTTTAGGCAAATCGTAATGGACCACAAACCGCACGTTGGGTTTGTGAATGCCCATGCCGAAGGCGATCGTGGCGCAGATCACCTGAATTTCATCTCGCAGAAAGCGTTCCTGGTGGTGAGCACGTGCTTCTGGGGTGAGTCCGGCATGATAGGCCTGAGCTTTGATGCCATGGGCCTGCAAGCGTTCGGCCACCTGTTCCGTGGTTTTCCGGCTCTGGCAGTAGAGAATACCGCATTCGGTTTGACGTGTCCGGAGAAAGTCGACAACCTGTTTGAAGGGGTTATGTTTGGCTTGGACCTGATAAATCAGGTTGGGACGGTTGAAACTGGCTACATAAGAGGACGGGTTTCGCAAGCGGAGAAGGGTGATGATGTCGTGACGCACCCGTTCGGTCGCCGTGGCGGTGAGCGCGATGATGGGTAGGGCCGGGAACCGCTCGCGAAGTTCCACCAGCCGCCGGTATTCCGGGCGAAAATCATGTCCCCATTCACTGATGCAATGGGCTTCATCGATGGCCAGCAGATTGACCCGCCAGGATCGAATGACGTTGAGGAAATCGGGCAGCATGAGCCGTTCCGGAGCCATATACAGTAATCGGAACTCTCCCCGATGCAGGCCACGAAACCGGGCCTGCGATTCCTGGGCGGTCAATGATGAATTCAGGAAGGTCGCGGCAATGCCGTTGGCCTGCAGTCCGTCCACCTGATCTTTCATCAAGGCGATCAGGGGAGAGATGACCAGGGTCAACCCCGGACGAACCAGGGCCGGTAATTGGAAGCAAAGTGATTTGCCCCCTCCGGTCGGCAGGAGGGCCATGACGTCGCGTCCGGCCAGCACATCCTGAATGATCTCCTCCTGTAAAGGCCGGAAGGCCTCGAACCCGAAATATTGTTTCAAGAACGGCTGAAGGGACAAGGGTTTTAGAGAAACCGAATTGGGGGTCGTCATTTTCTGGAATGGGTGGGATTTATGACAACATGATCGAGGACGGAGGCCATTTTTTTCGTGTCGGGCCAGGTCTTGGGATTCGGGATGATACCTTACCCATTTGGGAAGGTTGTGTCACGTTCTGTTTGATTTTTTTTCATTCTTGAAGGTCGCGAGAGCTTTCTTCGGCGCAAAAATGATGGGGGCCCTGCTGGGTGAAGAGAATTGAATTCGGGAAAATGACCGGTATCGGACAAGAATTGCCGTGTATGACCGATAAAGTCCATAAATGGTGATAAACAATGCATGTGACTGAACGGTTACACGGGCAGACGTTGATTTTGACGATTTCGGGACGTTTGACCTTTTATTCCCGAAAAATGTTTCAGGCCCTGGTGAACACCGCCACGTTGTCCGGAGCCCGCCATATTATTTTTGATTTGAACGGGGTGACGTTCCTGGATAGTTCGGCGCTGGGATGTCTGGTGTTGGCCTATTTGAAATTACAGCAAAGGGGGATTGTCATGAGCCTGGTCGGTCCGCAACCCCATCTTCAATCTCTGATGGAATCCTGGGATTTTCCCGAGTTGGTGGCCATGTATCCCACTGCCGAAGGTGCGTTGAACGCCGCACTGGATTCTTGATTTCCTCTCCGGTTGATTGTCCCCTTCAGCTTTTGTGGTGACCTCCCTTCGTCTTTCTCCTCCTGTTCGGATACTTTTCTGCTGCCAATGCCCCGCATTTTCGATACAATGAAATGTTGCACGGAGGTGAGGTACGGATTATGACACCAGCGAATCTGCATGTCTTAAAAGATGAATTGCACCGTCGGGGCTTGACGGGGTTTGTGGTTCCGCATACCGATGAATTTCAAAATGAATATCTGCCGCCCTGTGCCGAGCGCCTGGCGTGGCTCACGGGGTTTACCGGATCGGCCGGAACCGCCGTGATTCTTGAGAAACAGGCGGCCCTCTTTGTGGATGGCCGGTATACGTTGCAAGCAGCCGATCAGGTCGATTCGGGACAATTTTCCATTCATCACAGCGGGCAGCTTCCTCCTTACGAATGGATCGAGCGGCAGGCAACCGCTTTGGAGCGAATCGGGTACGATCCTCGATTGCATACGCCGAGGGAATTGGATGATTACCGCAAGGCCGCTGAACGGGCAGGCTGTCAGTTGATACCAAGCGAAAGCAACCCGCTCGATGCCGTCTGGAAGGATCGTCCTGGCCTGCCCATGGCGTTGGTCAAGCCCCATCCTGAAAGCTACGCGGGACGGTCATCCCGTGAGAAGCGTGCGCAGATTGGAAAGCAGTTGGCCGATTCCCGGGTCGACGCGGCGGTGCTGACGGCTCCCGATTCCATTGCTTGGCTTTTGAATATCCGGGGCGGGGATGTTCCTCATACTCCGTTGCCCTTGTCGCACGCTATTCTCCATCGGACCGGACATGTCTGGCTATTCATCGAGTCTGCCAAAATCAGTGAGGATCTGCCGGGACATTTGGGGGCCGAGGTGCGGCTGCAGCCACCTGATGAGTTCGAGGGGGCTTTGCGTCAATTGGGACATGACCATCGGCGGGTCCTGTGCGATCCCGTAAAAACCAATGCCTGGGTGTTCGGGGTGTTGGAAGCCAACGGAGCGGTTATCGTGAGGCAGGAAGATCCCTGTGTACTTCCCAAGGCATGTAAAAACCCGGTGGAGCTTCAAGGGGCGTATGCCGCCCATCGTCGGGATGCCGTGGCTATGTGCCGGTTTTTAGCCTGGTTGGCCCGGGAGGGACCGATAGGCCGGGTCACGGAATTGGATGCGGCCGCCTATCTGGATGATTGCCGGCGGAAGCAACCTCTCTGGGAAGATTGGAGTTTTCCCACCATCTCGGGATCGGGGGCCAATGGGGCCATTGTTCATTACCGGTCCACCCCGAAAACCAATCGCCCCCTGGAGCTCGGTTCTCTGTATCTGGTGGACTCCGGCGGGCAATACCGGGACGGGACCACCGATATCACCAGAACCCTGGCTATCGGCAAGCCATCCGACGAACAGCGGGATCGATACACGCGGGTGCTTCAGGGGCATATCGCGTTGGCCACCGCCCAATTTCCTGAAGGTACCACCGGCAGTCAGCTGGATGCGTTGGCGCGAGCCCCGCTTTGGGCGGTGGGATTGGATTATGATCATGGAACCGGGCATGGAGTCGGTAGTTATCTGGGGGTGCACGAGGGGCCGCATCGAATCGCTAAATCGCCCAATACCGTCGCGTTGCGTCCCGGCATGATCGTCTCGAACGAGCCGGGCTATTATAAGGCGGGGGGGTATGGTATTCGAATTGAAAATCTGGTCGTGGTGGTGAAGGCCCAACCGGTTTCCGGATCCGACCGTCCTTTTTTCACGTTTGATACGCTCACCATGGTACCGTTTGATCGGTCCCTGATCGATGGCACGGTGTTAAGCGACAAAGATCGCGCATGGGTCGATGCATATCATGCCCGTGTCCGTCACGAACTCCGGCCGGTTGTCGATGCGGAAACCCGGGAGTGGTTGCAAGAGGCCACCCGACCACTCTGACGGACCTCCTTACTTTTTTGTATATGGATAAAGGATTGGAAATGGGCACACCCAAAACGGATGTAGAAATCGCATCGCAGCTTAAACAGCAACTCGGAAACAATCCGGATATCACGGATCTTCAGGTCACGGGACATCTTCTGAAAATGCATGTCACGCCATCACTCTCCAACCGGTTGGCGGCGGATCGGGAACGGGGCAGGAAAATCGTGTTGATGTTGATGGATCAGATGAAAAAACTGACCGGCCGTTCGGATGTGGCGGTCTGGGTCTTTTCCGAAAATCAGAAATTCGTCGAAGGGAGCGTCAAGCCGTTTGGCGGGGACAACGTCAATTATCTGTTTGATTTATGAGCACACCCGCTGGTTTGGCAACGGCCATCCACTGTGGTGTATTGCGGGATTTCCCATGGACCGCTGTCTGCCCTGCCCTATGCTCCGGGGTTGGTGTTTAGGAGTAGTCTTTGAAGTCTCCCAGTGGCCAGATTTCAAGAGTGGGCGGGAGCCCTGGTTTCCATGGGCCGATCCGTTTCCCTCCGATACCGATTTGACAGGACCAGACTCCGTCGGCATCGTGGGTGATTCGCCAGCGTGTGCCTTCGACGCTCAGCCATATCCATAATCGGGATGGGATGTCTGCCGTTTGCTTATCCATGTCATCCGGTCTGCGGTTTTGAAGATTAGATTTTCAGGTTATTGGTAAAGCTTTTTTTCTCACAAGTCAAAGGGTCTGTTGCAGACCGGTTCATGAGGAGGGAAAAGCTTGACAAGATCCTTGGCGGTTGTGTCAATGTGTGGCCATGTCCATGAGTGAATCCTCTTCATCCCCGATTTCATCCGAGCTTTCATCCGGTCTGGTGGGGCACTATGACTCCGACGTGTTTGTGGTGCGTCGAGGGGAGAAAACCATCATTCTGGTCGGGACGGCGCATGTATCCCAAGAGTCCGTTGAGCTGGTGAAGTCCGTTATTGAACAGGAACAGCCGGACAGGGTGTGCGTCGAGCTGGATGAGAAACGGTTTGAGGCGATTTCCAACCCCAATCGATGGGAATCCCTGGATCTCAAGGAAATCATTCGCAAACAGCAGCTCAGCACCTTGATCGTCAATCTGGTGTTGGCCTCCTTTCAAAAGCGGCTAGGCGATAAATTGGGTGTCCTGCCGGGGGCGGAAATGTTGGAAGCCATTCGCCTGGCGGAAAAACACTCCGTGCCGGTTACGCTGGCCGACCGGGATGTCCGGGTCACCTTGCGCCGGGCTTGGCGGAATACGCCCTTCTGGCGAAAAAGCCTCTTGCTGTCTTCCATGTTATTGGGCATTTTCGATACGACCGAGGTGTCGGAGGAGGAAATTCGAAATCTGAAAAAGCAGGACGTATTATCCGAAATGATGAAGGAATTAGGCGATCAGGTTCCAACCTTGAAGGCGGTCTTGATCGACGAGCGGGATCGCTATATGGCTCAGAAAGTAACGGATGCTCCCGGCAACAGGACCGTGGCGGTGGTGGGCGCCGGTCATGTGGCGGGGATGCTCCGTACCCTTGAGCAGCCGCAACAGGTTGATCTCGATCAGCTGAATTTCATCTCCCCTATCTCCCCAGCCTGGAAAATGGTCGGTTGGAGTATCCCAGCGCTTATTGTTGGTTCGATTCTGTATATCGGTTGGCAAAAAGGGGTGACGGCGGCAGGAGAGAATGCGTTATTTTGGTTTTTGGCCAATGCGATCCCAAGCGGCCTGGGTGGTTTGTTGGCCATGGCTCATCCCTTCACCACGCTGACGGCTTTTTTCGCGGCTCCATTTACCAGTCTGACGCCGGTCATCGGGGTAGGTTATGTGACGGCTTTTGTTCAAGCCTATTTGAAGCCGCCCCTGGTCCGTGACTTTCAAACCGTGGCTGAGGATATTGCCATTCCGCGCCAGTGGTGGCGGAGCAGGCTGCTGCGGGTGTTTCTGGCATTTTTGCTTCCTACCATCGGAAGCATTATCGGGACCTGGATCGGCGGCACAAAAATCGTCTCGAGTCTGTTTTGAAAGGACGAAGGGTGCGAGGTATCGTGTCCACCACCCGGATGAGGCTCAGGTTTGTGGAACGGCCACCTTTGACGTGTGCTGAAAAATGCATTGAGGGCAGGTGTAATGGATAAACCGCCCATCGCCCACGAGCCGTTTCCGCATGGGAATTTTACACCACGTGCAGTCACGATCCGGAAGGGCTTGGTCGGTTGCGGGAGAAAAGCCTGGAGTACTCATAGGATGATGCGCCATTGTCAAAAACCTCCGAGGAGTTTGTCAATGTTTTGGACTAAAAGTGGGGTCATTTCGCTTGGTTTTGTCTTATTGGCCTGGCTCGGGCTTTCGGCGACGGGTGTGGCCAGCGCCAATTCCGCCAAACTGGAGGTTCCCAGGTTGACGGTTATGGGAGAAGGCAAATTTGATGTACCTCCCGATAAAGCCGTCGTGAGTTTTGCAGTGGAGTCCGCCGGCGAACGCCTTTCCGACGTTCAAAAAGAAAATCAAATTAGAATGAACAAGATTTTTGAAGAGTTTCGGAAGTTGGAGATTTCTCCCCATCTGATTCAAACCACGTCCTTTCAAGTTATTCCGGAGTACCCGCCTCCTCCGCGTCGTGTTTCAGATGACTCTCTGGAGGAGCATATCCCAAGAATTATCGGCTATCGGGTGATTCACCGGGTCAACGTTGAAGTGCGGGATCTTGAACGGGTGGGCACCGTGGTTGATCGTACCATGAAGGCCGGTGCCAACCAGTTTTCTGGGATTGCCTGGGGACTTCAAGAGGAAGAACCGATCAAGTTGAAAGCCCTTCAACAGGCCGCCCGGCAGGCCAGGGCAAAAGCGGAGGCCTTGTCACAGGCATTAGAGGTCAAGCTTGTCCGAATCCTGAATGTGACGGAAGGGGGTGTCTCGATTCTTGTCCCCCAGGTACGTCACGGGGCGATGGTTTCTGCTATGGCGATGGAGTCCGGAGGGGAGAGCTCCATTTCCGCCGGTGAGATCTCCGTACGGGGGTCGGTGACCTTGGAATATGAAATCAGCCACTGACGGGGGGTGCTCAATCTTGGCCCTCCCCTTCCTTTTGTGGTTCACGCGTGTCGTCCAGCATGTCTGATCAGAAACCTGAAATTCAAAAAACAGATCCCGGAAAATCCCTGGAAATCGGGGGAATCCCGGCCCTGGTGGTCTCCGGATTTTTAGGGGCCGGCAAAACCACTCTGGTGAAGCACCTGATTACCGATGCTCAGCGGCAGGGGCTGCGCCTGGCAGTGGTTTCCAATGAGTTCGGCGAGTTGGGTATTGACCGGGCGTTATTGCAGGAAGCGGGAGGTCCCGGCTATGTGGAATTGGAAGGTGGGTGTGTCTGTTGCCAATTGTCCAATGAATTGCTGGAGACGCTTCAGAAATTATGGGAGACGGTTCGCCCGGATCGGATCGTGGTGGAAACATCCGGCGTCGCCTTGCCGTTTGAAACCCTTATGACGTTTTGGCGTGAGCCCTTGACGGAATGGGTCGGGGAAAGCCTGGCGGTGGTGGTAGTGAATGCTGAACAGCTTGCCCAAAACCGGGATTTGGAAGGAACGTTCGAGCAGCAGGTTTCATCGGCTGATCTCCTGGTGTTGAATAAACTGGATTTGGTGCCGGAGGAGATGCTGCCTTGTCTGGAGGGCGTGCTTCGGGAGATGGCTCCAGGCGCTCCGCTGATCGGATGTATTCAGGGACAGGTGGATACAGCCATTCTCTTTCCCCTTGTTGCAGCATTGTCGGCCGGCGAAAAGGCGAAAAGGCCGGATATTCCTCCACACACCCATGAAGAATTTGAAGCCCGTGAATTATGCTTTCCGGAAGATATTTCTTCCGAACGGTTATTGGAAGAGATCAAACCGCTGCAAGCCCTTCGTATGAAGGGCATCATTCACACCTCAGAAGGTCCTAAGCTGGTGCAGGGTGTGGGGCCTCGGGTGGATTTGGTGGACGTGTCAGGGGGCTACCCATCCGAACTTGCTGGGCGGCTGGTGGTCATCCGCAAAAAAACTCCTGAATAAAGGGTGGATGCCCGTTAGGTTGGATTCGGTGGATCAAAGATCCTGGCGTTGATCGTAAGGAGATGAGTGTGAAGGTCGGGGTCGAGTGTGGCTTGATGCAGCGTGGCCGCCTTTCCGAGAAGGTCGGGAGAGATCTGGACGGCGCCTTCCAGGTTAGCGCCTTGCAGATTGGCCCCGGTCAGTGAGGTATCCTGCAGCGAGGCTTTTTGCAGATTGGCTTTGACCAGTTGCGCTTCACGGAGATCCGTGAGGTGAAGTTTTGCCTTGAAAAGATTGGCGCCGGTCAGTTTGACCCAGGGCATGGACGCTCGGGTAAGATTGGCCCCTTCCAAGTCAGCCCCTTCCAGCTTGCATCCGATTAATCCGGTTCCTGTTAAGTCGGCTCGGACCATGACGGCGTTGGTTAAGTCGGCTTGAATCAGGTTGGCTTCCAGGATATCGGCTTCGGTGAGATTGGCTCCACCTAAATTTGCTTCGGTGAGATTGGCTCGAAAGAGATAGCAATCGGACAGGTCGGCACCGGAAAGATCGGCTTGACTGAGGTCCACCCCCGTCAGATCATACCCCGACAGATCGGCCTCCGAAAAATCCGGAATTAGGTCCGGTTTGGTGCGACGGTACTTATTCCAGCTTTCCACACCGCCTTCCAAGAGCCGTTGAACGTGTTCAGGATTGGCCATGAAAAACCCATAAGGCGAATTGGGAGTCGTCTAAAAGGGGAATCCCATGAGCAGAACGGTGAGCCAGTCCTCGATTAGTGTTTTTTCAGGTATTTGAGGAACTCAGATTCAGGCGTGAGGATGAAGGAGGTATTCTCCTGGCCGAACGTCTTTTTATAGGCTTCCATGGTACGGATAAACTCGAAAAAGTCCGGATCTTGCTGGTAGGCGGACGCATAAATTTTGTAGGCTTGGGCTTCCCCGGTCCCCCGTAGCTCCTGCGCGGTCTTGTAGGCTTCGGCCAGGATAATCTCCTTGTCCTTTTCCGCTTCCGAGCGGATCTTTTGGGCTTCTTCCTCACCTTCCGCCCGATACATCTTGGCTTGTTGTTCCCGTTCGGCCTGCATGCGGGCAAACACGGTTTTTTCGTTTTGCTCGGGCAGATCGGCCCGTTTAATTCGAACGTCGATGACTTGCAAGCCATAAACGGCGGCTTTTTCATTGGCGCGGTCAGAGACGATTTTCATGATCAGCGAGCGGTTGAAAGACACGATTTCCGCCAGGTCATGGCGGCCGATTTCCACACGCAGCTCCGAATAGATGATGTCGTCCAATCGCTGCAGGGCTCCGCGTTGCGTCTGGAAGGCTTGATAGACTTTCAGGGGATCGACAATCCGCCATTTCGCAAAATTATCGATGACCATGGTTTTTTTGTCGGAGGTAATCACGTCCCGGGAGGGAACATCATATTCCAGCAGGCGTTTGTCGAAAAAGGTAACCTGTTGCAATCCGGGAATCTTGAAGTATAACCCCGGTTCCGTGATGGTTCGTTTCGGGTTGCCCAATTGAACGACAATGGCGGTTTCGGTCAAGTCTACAATAAACAACGGAGAAAGGCCGAGGACGAAAAACAGCAGAAAAGCTCCAAGGAGGATAGGAAGGATAAACCGTTTCATCGTGATCGGCCTCCTATGTCACCAGCTCCGGTTTTTCCCCGTGAGAGTTTGTCTAGGGGGAGGTAAGGGAGCACATTGCCGGCCGCTTTCGAGTCCAGGATGATTTTATCCGAATTGGTCAGGACTTCTTCCATGGTTTCAATATAAACGCGTTTGCCGATCACATCCCGGGACTGACGGTATTCTTTCAAGGTTTGCAGGAAATGGTTGGCTTCTCCCTCCGCCCGATTGATGCGGGCTTGGGCATACCCTTTGGCTTGATTGACGGCCTGTGCCGCCTCTCCTTTGGCTCTCGGAATCAGGTCATTGCGATACCCGAAGGCTTGGTTAATCAGTTTTTCCCGGTCTTCCTTGGCACTTGCCACATCTTTGAAGGCTGCGGAAACGGCTTCCGGCGGATCAACGTCCTGCAATTGGACGGTGGCAATTTGGACTCCGGCTGCGTATTGGTCCAAAATTCCCTGCAGGAGTTCCTGGGTGCTTTGTTGGATTTCGGCTTTTCCAACGGTCAACGCTTCATCGATTTTGCTTTTACCGATCACTTCGCGCATCGCCGCTTCTGCGGCGTTATGGACGGTGTTCTCGACTTGGGCGACATTATATAAATAATTTTTGGCTTCCTTAATTTTATACTGCACGATAAATTCCACCGAAAGAATGTTCATATCCCCGGTGAGCATGAGGGCTTCCTGGGGAACCACCCGTGTTCGTCCGCGGGGATCGGTCCGAAAGCCCACCTCCACACGATGCAGTTTTTCCACTTTCGGGGTTTCAACCGTTTCGAGAAGCGGGATTTTAAAACCGGGTCCCGGTTCCACCACTCGCACGATATCCCCGAACCGTTTCACCAGGCCTTGTTCGTCAGGGGCGACGATGAAGACCGTTTGCCACAAAAACAAGACGGCCAGAATGATCCAGATGAGGGAAACAAACCCTTTTCCCGGCATCATGCGATTGAATTGTTCCTGGGCTTTTCGAAGGGCTTCATCCAAAGGATCGTCGCCACCCCGTCCCCAGGGGTCTTTAGGTTCCCATGCCATGCGCTGTTCCTGTGAAAATCACTGTGGGAAAAATCGAAGTGAACACGTAATGAATCTCCACGTTACCAGAAATTTTCAGGGGGGGCAATAAATTGTAAAAGGAATTGTGAGGATTTCCGGTGAAGGAAATGAAGAGAGGGTATCGGATTTGTTCGGTGTCATGGTGTTAGTGGTTGACGGTGATGAGCACTTGATGAATCATGATGGAGGAATGACATGAATTGTACGGAGTCTTCAGGTTATGGGGTATGTTCGAACATGAGAAACCTGTGATGAAAACCCTGGAGCACGAATTCTACCGGTATCAATACCTCCTCTTTCATAAGCCCTATGGGGTGTTATCTCAGTTCACGGATTCAGGCGGACGGCCGACGTTGGCGGACTACATCCCCATTCCGGATGTATATGCGGCCGGCCGTTTGGATATGGATAGCGAAGGGTTGCTCTTGCTGACGTCTGATGGCGACTTGGTTCATTATTTGACCGCTCCTGCCTCGAAGGTTCCCAAGACCTATTGGGTTCAGGTTGAGCGGGCACCGGATCCCACGGCACTGGAGCGATTAAGGCAAGGAGTGGTGATACAGGGAAAGCTGACACGACGGGCACGGGTGCGCCTGTTGGATAAGGAGCCTGATCTTCCTCCACGATCGGTTCCGATTCGATTCCGGAAATCCGTTCCTACCGCCTGGCTGGAGATGGAAATTTCGGAAGGTATGAACCGGCAAATTCGCCGGATGACCGCGCAGGTCGGTCATCCCACCCTGCGGCTTATCCGTGTAGGAATCGGGGCCGTCTGGCTGGGGAAGCTTCCCAGTGGCATGTGCAGGCCTCTTCAAAACGACGAATTACAAGCACTGCGACCTCCTCCGAATCCCCCAGGTCATTCTCGATGACCCTTGCCGGGAAAACAATGGAAAACGGGTCTTGTACCTCCTACAGAAGGCTGCGTGACCGATCGTCCGCCAACTCTTCAAATCCTAGGGTTTTTTACCTTGAATGTTCATTCCGGCAAAGGTACAATGTGGCCCTTCGTCGTGATGAAAATCATGCCTGCATTATCAGAGTCCATATCAATTTCCTTTATTCAATAATCAGGCGATGTCGTAATCCGATCCAGGCGGTCTAGAACAACCTGCAGGCAACCGTTGTTTTGGGCTTCGGGCCGGAACGACAGAAGAAAGCAATTTCGAAATCCAAGGCGTCGTATTGTGTCACCATCGAGAGGAGTCCTTCTGAAGGGGAAGGGAACATCGGTCTAGGTGGATTGGTGATCGGTATGTATTCGACACGTATATGGGGATGGTCGGAATGAATGTGGTAAACGAGTTGTCATCAAATATGGGTTCAATCATCAATAAAAAAATGGAGAACGATCTACCATGGCGGTAACAATTATTCTGGCCCTGTCGCTGCTTGGGCTGGGCGTCGCGTTTTTTTACTCTTCCTCGGTTAAAAAAATTCCCATTGATATGGGAGTGGACGATAAGGACATTAAACAGCGCTTGTCCAAGATTCACGCCGCCATTGCCGGCGGGGCCATGGCCTTCCTCAAACAGGAATATAAATTTATGGCGATCTTCATGGTGGTATTTGCCGTGATTATTGCACTGCTCATTGATGATCATCACACCGACTATGTGAATGAGGGGATTTATACGGCGCTGGCGTTTATTTTCGGAGCCATTATTTCCATCGCCTCAGGGTTTATCGGCATGCGGATTGCGACGGAGGGCAATGTGCGAACCACGGTGTCCGCCAATAAGTCGCTTTCCAATGCCTTTAATGTGGCGTTGCACTCCGGCTCGGTCATGGGGTTTGGGTTGGTGAGTCTGGCGACGCTGGGGATGCTCCTGATTTATCTTGGGCTCAAGGCGATCATGCCGGAACAGCTTCCCACCCACATTCTGATGGAAGTCATTGCCGGATTTGGTCTCGGGGGATCCTCCATTGCCTTGTTTGCGCGTGTGGGCGGCGGGATTTTCACGAAGGCGGCGGATGTGGGGGCCGACCTGGTGGGAAAAGTTGAAGCCGGGATTCCTGAGGACGATCCCCGGAATCCGGCGGTGATAGCCGATAACGTCGGGGACAACGTCGGCGACGTGGCGGGAATGGGGGCGGACCTGTTCGGCTCCTGTGCGGAAAGCACCTGCGCGGCGATGGTGATCAGTGCCGTGGCATTTTCAGGAATGATCGATGCGCTCCTCTACCCGATCGTCATTTCCGCAGTGGGCATTCCGGTGAGCCTGATTACGATGTTGATGATCAAGGTTAATTCCGAGGAGCAGGTCGGGCCGGCGCTCAAGAAGATGTTGATCATTTCCAGTGCCCTGACCGCGGTGGTGATGTTTTTTGTGACCCAGATGCTGGTTCCCGACAGTTTTGAAATTGGCGGGCAAACCTATTCCAATTTCGGAGTGTACTTCTGTTTCCTGTCGGGATTGATCGCGGGTCTGGCAGTGGGGCTCATGACGGAATACTACACCTCGCATGATTATGCGCCGGTTCGGGAAGTGGCCAAGTCCTGTGAAACCGGAGCGGCTACGAATATTATCTTTGGGTTGGCGCTTGGCTATCAAAGTGCAGTCGGGCCTTATCTGGCGATCGGGTTGGCCATTTACATTCCGTGGATGATGGCCGGGATGTACGGAGTTGCCATCGCTTCCCTCGGCATGCTTGGCACTCTCGTGATTGCATTGACGATTGATGCCTATGGACCGGTTTCGGATAATGCCGGTGGTATTGCGGAAATGGCCGGGATGCCGGAACATGTCCGAAAGCGGACCGATGTCCTCGATGCAGCCGGTAATACCACAGCAGCCATCGGGAAGGGATTTGCAATCGGAGCCGCCATCTTGACGTCCTTGGCGCTCTTTGCGGCGTTTCTCACACGCGCCGATTTATTGCTCAAGGAGCAGCACGGCAAGGAGTACGATTTGTTGGGCAGCATTAACCTGCTTGATCCTTTAGTGTATACCGGGTTGTTCATCGGTGCGGTGTTGCCGGCATATTTCTCCGCAATGACCATGAAGTCGGTCGGATCGGCCGCCTACAAGATGATTGAAGAAGTGAGGCGGCAGTTCCGCTCCATTCCCGGCCTGATGGAAGGAAAGGCCGAGGCGGATTATGAGCAGTGTGTCGCTATTTCGACCCAGGCGGCGTTGAAGGAAATGATTGCTCCCGGGATTTTGATCATGGGAACGCCATTAATCACCGGGTTTCTTTTCGGTATTCAGGCCGTAGCCGGCGTGTTGGCCGGTTCCCTGGTGGCGGGAGGGGTGATTGCCATTTCCTCTTCCAATAGCGGAGGGGCTTGGGATAACGCCAAAAAATATATTGAAGCCGGCAATTTCGGGGGGAAGGGGACGGATGTGCATAAGGCCGCGGTAGTGGGTGATACGGTCGGTGATCCGCTTAAAGATACCTCCGGTCCATCCTTGAATATTTTGATCAAGCTTTCAGCTATTTTATCGTTGGTCTTTGTGCCGTTTTTTGTTCAATACGGCGGGCTGTTGGTCAAATAAATCTTGCTATGATCATCGGGTTCGAAATTACTCTGCCACTCAACCAATCTATTCGGAAAACAATTTGTTTACCTCCTGTTCCAATCTGGAGCAGGAGGTAAAATTTGTGATACCTCTCCCTATTGACGACATGAAGGTGAACCATCCGAATCGGGGATGGTGTGACTTCTCACCCCTGTTTGGATGATGGCCGTTCCGGGTTTATCAGAACAGCTTGGGGCGTGGATTCATTGAAATTTTCAAGGGCAAATTTGGTCATGGCTGCGTTGACGATCACAGGCTTGGGGTCGGTTCAAAAAAGCATGCCCTGAGTCTTCCCGAAGGGTCCGTCCAGCTCTGTCCTGAGCAGGGCCGAAGGAAAGGCCGCAGCCATGAACGGAAGAAGCGAAAAGGAAAAAGTGAAAAGAGGCCGGCTTTGCAGATATGATCCTTTGGACTTCTCACTTTTCACTACTTCGGAGTACGCCGCTGGCGGCTTTTTTTCAACAGACCCGGAATAGATATCCCTTTTCGGCTTGGATCTATCTAAAGGTAGGGGCGATCGGTTAACGGTGATGGCGGGCAAAGCGTGCCCATCGGAATCGTTGGCCCGCGGGCTTTCTGGATTTGGTCGACCCGTATTCGCGTCCATTCCATCCCAATGCCCGTAAAATTCTGCTGATGTGATCCGGATGGTATTTGACCCCGAAACGGCGGCGGATGAGGATACCGATCCGTTTGCAGGTCCATTGGTCGGCGCGCAGATTGGCTGCCCGAGGACCTTGTCGAAGGATACGGAGCAGGTGCTGTCGTTGTGTTGAAGAAAGGCGGGACGGCCGTCCGGTGTGAGGTTTGGATTTCAACGCTTCTTTTCCGCCTT
>JBDIVP010000036.1:0-18902 GCA_039794325.1 Candidatus Inrsubterrania sp. | reverse complement strand
GCTGGTATTGATCCTCCATGCGTTCACCCTTGCGGTGTATGCCCAGGCGACGGCCACGCCGGAGACGCTCAACAATGCCCCGATCGCCATTGTAGACGAAGACCGGTCGCCGCTTTCCGGGCGGATTGCCGGGGCGTTTTATCCACCCTATTTTATGCCGCCGGCATTCATTACACAGGCCCAGATGGACACCCGCATGAACGCCGGGCTCGACACCTTCGCCCTGAACATTCCACCAAACTTCCAACGCGACCTGCTGGCCGGCCGGCGGCCCGGCATTCAACTCAACGTCGATGCCACACGGATGAACCAGGCCTTTGCCGGAAGCGGCTATATCCAAAGCATCGTCGGAGACGAAATCCGGACCTTTGCCCAGCGGTACCAGAACGTATCCGAACCCGCGGTGGATCTTGCCATGCGGGCACGCTTCAACCCGCAACTCGACAAGTCCTGGTTCGGGGCCATCATGCAAATCATCAACAGCGTGACCATGCTGTCCATCGTCTTGACCGGTGCCGCCTTGATCCGCGAGCGCGAGCACGGCACAATTGAACACCTGCTGGTGATGCCGGTCACCCCTTTTGAGATCATGACGGCCAAGGTGTGGGCGATGGGTGTGGTCGTCTTTACGGCCTGCTCGCTCTCGCTGTTCATGATGGTGCAGGGATTGCTGAAGGTCCCGATAGAAGGCTCGATCGGCCTTTTTTTGACCGGCGCCGCGCTGCACCTCTTCGCCACCACCTCTCTGGGCATTTTCCTCGGGACGGTCGCCCGCTCCATGGCGCAGTTCGGATTGTTACTGATGTTATTGTATCTCCCCTTACAGATGCTTTCGGGAAGCATGACACCACGGGAGAGTATGCCTGACCTGGTGCAACATCTGATGCTTGTCGCCCCCAACACCCATTTCGTCATGCTGGCACAGGCCATCCTCTACCGCGGCGCCGGGTTCGAGGCCGTCTGGCCGCAGTTCGTCACCCTCGCCGTCATCGGCTCGGTCTTGTTCGGCCTCGCCCTTTCACGGTTTCGCCGCACCATCAGCGCCATGGCATGAGCCCGCATTCACATGGACCCCATATTGGAGCGTTGACAACCGCCGTGGCCGCCGGCCGATGGGCGGCCGGTATGCTGCTGACTACGGCCATCCTGGCCTTTCCTCTTATTGGCCTTGCGGACGAACAGGAGGAACGGGGGACGTTCAGTCTGGTCTTTGAGAACGACCTCTTTTACGCGGTGGACCGCCATTATACCAACGGCATTCGATTGTCCTGGTTGACCGCCCCCAACCGGACGCCCGACTGGGCCTACCGCGCGGCCCGCTGGTTCCCTTTATTTCCCAAGGACGGCACCGCCCGGACCAATTACGCGTTCGGCCAGAACATGTATACGCCAAGCGATATCACGGTGCGAAACCCGCCGCCCGGAAGCCGCCCCTATGCCGGCTGGTTGTACGGTTCCTTGGGATTAATTGTCGAAACCGGGCAGCGTCTCGACCAGCTGGAATTGACGATCGGCGTGGTGGGACCGGCCTCCCTGGCCGAACAAACGCAGAAGTTCGTGCATGCTCACACCGGGGCGGATGACCCGAGGGGCTGGGACACCCAAATCAAAAACGAACCCGGATTCATCCTGACCTATCAACGGAATTGGCGGGGGTTCTTTGCGCAATCATTTTCCGAGTTTGACTTCGACGTCATGCCCCATGCAGGAGGAGCCCTCGGCAACATTTTTACATACGCCAACGCAGGGGTCATGCTGCGCTTCGGACATCGGCTGCCGCTCGACTACGGACCGCCGCGCATCCAACCCAGCCTGCCGGGATCAGGTTTTTTCATTCCACGGAAAAGCTTCGGATGGTACCTATTTGCCGGAGCGGAAGGACGGGCGGTCGCCCGCAACATCTTTCTGGACGGCAACAGCTTCCGCACCGGGAGACGTGTCGATAAAGAGCCCCTGGTCGGGGACCTTCAAGTGGGCATTGCCCTCACCTGGCACAACATCCGCCTGACCTACACGCACGTGCTGCGCACACGGGAATTCGACCCGCAAACCACCAGCGACCGGTTTGGCGCCTTCAGCCTCTCCATCCGCTACTAAAAGGTGTCGGGAGTCTTTTTATTTGTTCAGTCATACTACCCTTTGTTTTAAATTTTGCCTAAATTAAATCGGACATCCTGGATCATACCAACGGGCTTTGCCGGTTAGCCCCATCACTGCCCGAGGCTCCTTCGCTCCAGGCCCCATCTCCCCCTGAAAGATAATTGTCCACGTAATAGGTTCGTTAAATGAAAATTTATAATAAGGGATAGAATCTGCAGCCCAAAAGTAGATGTTCGTAGATGAAACAGGACCTTCTCCGGATAGTACACGCGTTCCATCTGGGAGGTCATAATAGAACGCTCCTATCCCCTCAAGCGATAAACCCGGCTGAAGCGAAAATTTAACCTCTAACCATCCCCACTCCTCAACTTGTCCCCAGGGGTGAGAACATATTTCAAACCTGCTGCTTTCCTCAGTTAGCATTCCACGGAAAAAATAGTTCAACACCGCGGCGGAGTAGCCTACCGCCCGCGGGATCAGGTGCCTGGAGTACGCCTCATAGACCGCGTCATCCAATTGAAGTTGGCCAATCAGTTCATAGGGTAGGTGGGAAAGGGAAAATTTGGCCAAGGCTTGATTTCCCGTATATTTGGCAACCCGGGAGCGAGGATCTGATGGTGAACCAAGCCGCAGCAAAGACAGGTACGATTGTCCAGAAGATAAAGGTGAGGTCGAAGGAAGCAATTCAAGCAAACTGGGATGTTGATATGCCGGGAAATTCAAAAACGGTTGAAAAGGAATAGTGTCATCACTAAAAAAATTGCCATTGGCAAATTCTGCCAGCCCAATACGAGATCCTAATGTAGCATCCGGATTTGTGCCAGTGAATTGATTAAAATCAAACAGGTTAGAGAACGGTTCGGATCGGAGAGCACCAGTCTGTTCCAGAAGAAGGTTATCCGGCTCGATCATACCTGAACCCATATAGGTCGCCACATTCCGTTTCTCCATAAAATCATGGATGCCATCGGTGTCACCGAAACCTCCAAAAGAAAGATGTGGATCATTTCGAACATGGGCCGGACTGGCCATATCTTGAATTAGATGCATGATTTGCCCTAAAGCTCGGAAGGTTTTCCCCCAATACTCATCGCGTTCGGATTTTGTCGGAGAGGATAAGGCCTTGTAATAATATTCCCGAGCATCATTCCATGACCATTTTTGTGTACCGACTGGTTCCAGACTCCAATCAACTGAAGAATTAAAAATAGCAATTCCAGAATTTGATATTGGATCATGAAAATGCCTTCCTGCCCTTAGACCATCATCTTCTGTTTCACTGCCTTCAACCATCCACAGAAAAACAGTTTTCCCATTAACTATTGTATTCAGCCCACCTTCTAGGCCCAATTTATCTATGAAATAAGAATTTAGCTTTGGGGCTATTCCTTCGACAGCCTTCTCAGTAATCTGTCTATGGGTATTAACCTCGAAGGCTTCGAGTGGTTGCTCACTAAAAAGTAATCCCACAAAACTGGCCAAAAAAACAAAACAAAGGAATGCATGTTTTTGCTTTACAACCGACTTCGATAAAAATCTACCACCTGGAAATACAGGAAAGTTAAGGCATAGGAACACTTTCATAAAGGACATTTTTAACCTCCGCATTGCCAATTTTAATAGATTAATGAATTTTACCCTTGTTCAATTGAAAATTATTTTGACGTTGTACTTATGTAAACGAATACCCATATCACTTTTTTGATGCCCACAAAGCCCGATCACAAAAATATCCTATAATCCAACCTCCAAATGCATACATAACCGTCCCTAAAAATAAAAAATAAAGCATATAATATAAAATATGCTCGGTAAGGTAATTCTCTAATTCCGGAATCCTAACCATCAGAAGTGTTAAAGGAAAATCCAAAACTAACAGTAAAAACGCTTGGCCTTCTCCTTTACCACTTGTAAGAATTAATACAAGCCCTACTGTAAAAAGATGAAACAGACTTCCGAATAATGAAAGGGTGATTCGCCATTTAAAGCCTGGCCAATTTTTGGTTAACCATTTCAAACCTTTTCCTCCAATCTGCACAAAAATAAGGCCACCTTCCCTTAAAAATTCCGTATACGCCACAGGCCGTCGGAATCCAGGATAAATTCCACCTCCAGAGGAAACTCGACGGCCCCAAGCATCAACGGGGTTGCCCCTTGCGCCACAACCCGTTTTCCTTGTCCATCCGTAAGATGCAACGGCACGCTAAACGTGGCCGCCAATTCCTGCAAGTGATCTTTCAGCACCGTCCAATCATGGCGCATGACATCCCGTTTGCGATAAACGATATAGGTCAACGCCCCCTCGATGTCACCATGGGCCAAGGCTGCCATCATGCTTGACCATTCCAGATTGAGCCGGGCTTCCAAGACCGCAGCTTCCTCCACCAAAAGTACCGTCGTCGCTGCAAATACATGCCCCTTACTGTCCGTCACACTGACGCGTGGAACATAGAGACCGGGTTGGGTATATGTGACATGTTGTTCACGAAGGTCTGGACCTTGGGCGTCAATGACTCCATCGCCCTGGTAGTCCCATTGAATCTGAGTCGCCGGACTTTCGAAGTCGGTGGAAACCTGAAGCGTAACCTGACTGGGAGCAACATTCCGATCCGGAGAGGCCCTGAGTTGAATCTGGTTTCCTGCCACTTCCGTGGTCTGCACTTCCACCGTTGAGGTGGCCCGTTGACCGCAGGCATTGGCGGCCTCCACAACGACTGTGGTTGCTCCAACCGTACCGGTACCCTCTCGCACGGGTATCCGATCAACCGCGAAAGACGATCCGAACACTTTGGCGGGATATTGATTGACGACCACACCTACTGGGATTGAGCTGCTACTTACCACCGTGCCTCTCACCACCATGGTTGGTTGATTTATCGTAGCACCGGCGGCCGGAGCGTCAATGGTCACACTGAAACAATTGCCTGTACAGGCAATATAGGCCTGCACCTGGGCTCCAGCCGGACCTTCCATCAAAAACTCCAGGTGATTTCGGGCCTGTACGGCAATCGGTTGGACAATCTGACTGTGCTCCGCGGTCAATTCCAGCGAGCTCACCACCTCAACGCCATTCAACAGGACCGATCCTTGAGTCATCCGGTTCATCCCCCCGGCCACACCGTTGATCACGACTAATTGGTATTGGGCAGCCGGTTCGCAGTTCAAGAAATTTGTCGTAAAAATTTCCGCACCGGCCATTTCCTTGACCCATTCCACCGGCCCCCAAATCGGCGCCAGATAGGTGGCTGCCCCGGACAGTGTCAGCCCAAGGTTTATACTGTTGGTGTTCCCCCCACTATCCGTACCAGTCACCGTAAGAGTATTCCATCCTTCCTGGAGGACCACGCCATCAGCAAGGAACATTCCACCGGTGACCGTGGCGACCATGCCATTGACGGTCACGATTGCCGTTGAATCCCCGACAAATCCGGCCACACTGATCGGACTAATTCCCACAACACTACCTTCAATTGGACTGAGTATCCGAAGAGTCGGGAGAAGAACCGGTGCCGGAGATTGAGCCACAATGGCGACCGTATCGGGAACACTGAACACCACCCCATCCGACACCATGACTGAAACGACATAGGTTCCAGGAAGATCGGGAATCAAGGTGGGTTGAGGAAAGGTCGGGTTTAGAATGGTTGCGACACTCCCAGGAGGTCGGCTGTCCAGGGTCCATTGAAAGGTTAAGGCATCTCCGTCCGCATCATGAGAACCGCTTCCGTTTAATGTCACCAATGCCAGTACCGGCACTGATTGATCGTGGCCGGCATTGGCCACCGGTGGGGTATTACCGGTGGTGATGGTCACGGTAACCGGCAGGCTTTCTTCTTTTCCGTCATGCACCATTAATTGCACCACATACACCCCTGCAAGATCGGCTACGAAAGTAGGATGAATGGCAGTCGAATCCGACAGGATAGCCGCACTTCCGGCCGGTTTGGCCAACATTGCCCAGAGAAAAGACAGGGGATCACCATCCACATCAGCCGAGTGACTGCCATCCAGGACGACCGTACTGCCGATGGGTACCATTTGATCTTCCCCTGCATGGGCCGCCGGCCTGGAATTGCCGGTGCTGATCGTCACCATATCCGGCTCACTGCTTTCATGACCATCATTGACGATGAGTTGCACCTGATAGATTCCTGGACGATCAACCACAAAATGCGGCGAGACGGAGGTGGCATTGGACAGAGTGGCGTCACTGCCGCTCGGAACGCTCACCAAACTCCAAACCCAACTCAGCAGGTCCCCGTCAACATCATACGAGTTGTTTCCATTCAAAAAGACGGTCTGGTTCACCAATACCGTTTGGTCCGGTCCGGCAATGGCCACCGGAGGAGAATTGATCGTAGTAATCGTCACCACATCCGGCTGGCTGTCTGCGTTTCCATCATTCACAATCAGTTGAATAGTGTAGGCACCTGGCATATCAATGGTCAGAGTGGGTCGAATAGCAGTGATATCGGACAGATTCGCCAGACTTCCATCAGGGCGCGAGAGCAGCACCCACGTGTAGGTGAGAAGATCACCATCGACGTCCGTGGAGTCCGCGCCATCAAGCTGTACCGTCATGCCCACTTGAACAGTCTGGTCGGCACCGGCGTGCGCCACAGGTGGCGCATTGGTTCCCCGCCTTAAGCCGAATCCTCCCTCCAGCGCAATCGTCGATTTTCTTCCCATGCGCACCCATTTTCCCAGAAAGGCTCCCGTCGCTTGGCTGTTATCTTTGATCCATAAAAGACCATGAGGGACATAAACCTGTGCCCGGACAAGGCTTTCTTCACCAAACCGCACCGCCGGGTCATTGTCATCGATTATCCCAGTGGACCCGTTCCTGCCCATTCCAATGATGAGCAAATCACGGGCGGACAACTGCGGGGCATCCGGAGCGGGGCCGATCACTGTTCGGCGATGTGTATCGATACGGTCACTTACTCGAACTTCGGTAGAGCCGGCCGCATACACCCGTCCCCCTTCCCGAATGTCCCAATTGCGAAAATCATATTGTCCCCCCACAAGGACCACAGCCGCATGCGGGTGAACCCTCAGGCGCCCATATGTTCCCTGTTGAATCGTGCGAGTTGTTCCGGCCGGCACATTGACATCCTGCTCCCCTGGAGCGACCAAAGGAATCGGGGGCATGACCGAAACCAACGGAAGGGTGAGTGGTGTCGTTACCGTACCCAGCACCTCCCCTTTCCCCAAAACCGTATTGACTGCAATATTCTGTATTCGGGATCGATTGTGTAACCGGACGGTATTTCCCATAATCTGACCATCTGCATTTTGCACCGTGACATCTTGGGAGATTGTGACTTCCTGCTCCCCGTTGAGATAGGGGCCTGTGCCGACCTGATTGGCTCCGATATCTCCACTCAGAATCCTACTTCCATGCTGAATCCATACCCCCTCATTTCCCAACACCACAAAATCCTGTGAAGCCTGTGAAAATCCGGGAAAGAGACTTAACAACAACAACAGACCAATGAGCCATTTGAACCGATCATGTCCCTCCACACTTTCCATCCCATGCCAATTCATAGCCGCCATCCTTTTCCTTGAAAGCCCAGGTGAAGTCTCCGACCATTTTTCTCAAGGCAAAAAACGTCGGAAGTATGAGAGGGGGCCGTGAAATCGCCCATTCCCCGTTAGAGGGAGAACGCCTCCAATATTGTTCAGATTTGTTATGGTCTCAATGAATCAAAGCAAATCGAGGCAATCCCGCACGGATTTTCACCTCCCATCCCGAATGTGATAGGGTTGAAAAACTACTCCCAAACAAATTTCTTATGGGTGATTGCGGGAAAGGTCGTATGTTGGTATTGCCGCACGTCGATGCCTTCTTCCGTCGTTCTGATCAAGAACGGGCGCGCACGCCCGTTAAATTTTTCCTTTTCTTTTCCTTCGGTCGCTTCACGCACATGCGCCTGTTTACGCTCATGTTTCTGGCGGGGTGGCTTCTCCTGCTTCCGGCTGCTCATCTGGGGGCAGCGGAGTCTTCCCCGTCCCGTTCCGCTCAAGACACGCCTCCGGAACTGAAGGCCATCAAAACACTCTTGATCACCGGCTCGCTCAAGTCCTGGTTGGAGGGAGCTCAGCCGACCTATAATGTCCCCGTCACCTTGAAACTGAAGTTGGAGGATGCCGGGTTTGCCGTCGTCTTCGATCCGGCGCTTCCCCATGACGCCAATCTGCGCATCGACTATGAAGAGTACCCAAGCGGGCAATTTCAGGTGTTGGAGGAGGCCACGGCCGTCACCTATTCGCTCCGGCTCCTGCATGCGCGGCTGGGAGAAATTTTCTTCCGGCAATTTGACGCGGCTCCCAACCCCACTCCCATTACCAGTCTGTATTGGGATACCATCGCCAATCTTGAAGAAAACCCTCGTTATTTCTTTGTCGGTGAAATTCTTTGGAACCACCTGCAGCATAATATGAATGAATCGGAGGCTTTGCTCCACATTCTGATGAAGCCCTATTCCCAATCTCCCGGATCTCCCGCACCCGGACTTCGCCATATGGATCAGGCCGGAGTCCTGGAACGAGCCCGGTTAAATATCATTCAGGCCTTGGGGCAGGAGCCGTTCGATACGGACGAAGCCCATGACATTTTGTGGACATTGGCCAGGGAGGCCCGCCACAACGAGCGCTATGAAGCCATCACGCAGATCGGAAAAATCGGGAATCAGACTTTTTTGCCGGGGCTCGCGGAATTACTCCAGGAGGAACAGGAATCCGACCTTCGTTCTGCGGTTGAACATGCCATCCAGGTCATTGAATCCCGGTAATCTTTTTTCATTCTCTTGCCCATGTCCCGAGTACAGAGTCATGATGGATGAGACTTCTCTATGACACCCTTTGAAGTCCGTGACCGGATTCTTCAGGCTCGATCGGTCGCCGTCCTGACCGGTGCCGGCATTTCCGCCGACAGCGGCGTGCCGACCTTTCGGGGAACGGACGGCCTCTGGAAAAATTTTCGTCCCGAGGAACTGGCCTCCCCTGAGGCTTTTGCCCGCGACCCCAAACTGGTCTGGGAGTGGTACAATTGGCGCCGGGAATTGCTGGCCACCAAAGTCCCCAACGCTGCACATGAAGCCCTGGCCGACCTGGAACACCGCCTCGACGACTTTTGGCTGATCACGCAAAACGTGGACGGTCTGCATCGGGACGCCGGTTCGACCAAACTTTCTGAAATCCATGGCAATATCTGGATGGTGCGCTGTACGGCCTGCAGCCGGGTGTTTTCGAACCGGGAGGTTCCCCTCCCCTATCCGCCCACCTGTCCGGCGTGTGGAGAACTGTTGCGCCCCCACATTGTCTGGTTCGGGGAATCCCTGGCGCCAGAAGACCTCCAGGCCAGTTATCGCGCCCTGCAACAATGTGATATGCTCCTGATCATCGGCACCTCCGGCGTGGTTTATCCCGCGGCATCCTTTGCACCGGTTGCCAAAGAACGCGGTGCCTTCGTGGTGGAGGTGAATCTGGATGCGACGCCGAATTCCGGATTAGTCGATGTGTCTTTTCAGGGACGGGCCAAGGATCTGGTGCCCTTGTTGGTGTCCGGACCGTAACCATTTCTTAACTTTCCGTTTCTTGACTCTTTTCGGAAGGGTCTGCTACTTTTTTTATTCAGGATTTTTCAGTACTTACGTTGGAGACCTGCATGCAATTGACTATCAATGGGAAGCCGGAAACCCTTGAGGTTTCCACCATTTCTGACGTGTTAAAGGCCAAGGACATCGACCCGCAGCTTGTCGCCGTCGAACTCAACACCCAAATGATCGAAAACGAACACCTCAGTACCACTTCCGTTAAAGACGGGGATAAACTGGAGTTTTTGTTTTTCATGGGCGGTGGCCTGTGAAGAAGTCGCCGCTGTTCACCAATATTACAGAAGGCATCGGATCTACGCCGTTGGTGCGGCTGAACCAGCTGTCCCCGCCCGGCGGGGCCACCATTTTCGGCAAGGCGGAATTTTATAATCCCGGCGGCAGTGTCAAAGACCGGATTTGCCTCAACATGATCGACGAGGCGGAACAGCGAGGTAAACTGAAGCCGGGGAGCACGATCGTCGAACCGACAAGCGGCAACACCGGCATCGGCTTGGCCTTGGTGGCCGCCGTTCGGGGGTATAAGTTGATTCTGGTCATGCCCGAGGGGATGAGCCTGGAGCGGGCCAGTCTGTTATCATCCTATGGCGCCCAACTGGTCCTGACCCCGGCCCGGGAAGGCATGCGGGGCTCCATTAAGGAAGCGGAAAGCATTTTAAGTCAAAATCCGGAATATTTCATGCCAGATCAATTTTCCAATCCGGCCAACCCGGCCATTCATCGAACCACCACGGCCGTGGAAATTTTAGATGCCCTGGATGGGAAGGTCGATGCCTTTGTGGCGGCCGTCGGAACGGGCGGGACCATTACCGGATGCGGAGAAGTGTTCAAAGAAAGGAATCCATCCGTCAAAATCGTGGCGGTGGAGCCGGCCGGGTCCCCTGTGTTGTCCGGCGGCGAGGCCGGTCCCCACAAGATTCAAGGTATCGGGGCAGGTTTTGTGCCCAAAGTCTTAAACCGCGCATTGTTGGATCAGATTCTTGTGGTGACGGACGAGGAGGCCTACCAAACGACGAAGCAACTCGCCAAAAAAGAAGGACTTCTGGTCGGCATTTCGGCCGGAGCCAATGTCTTCGCCGCCCAAAAAATCGCGGAAACCATGGCACCCGGAGACCACGTGGTCACGGTCCTCTGCGACACCGGCGAGCGCTACCTCAGCATCGAAAAATATTTTAATATTTAATTGTCCCGGCCTTTAGCCGCCGTGTTGCCGGATTCGCAACCGGCTTGGAGTGGTCAATGAGTTTTACCGAAGAGCAGATAACCCGTTATAGCCGTCATATCCTTTTACCCGAAGTCGGAGGGAAGGGTCAGAAAAAACTGGCCCAGGCCAAGGTCTTCATTGTAGGGGCCGGCGGATTGGGCTGCCCGGTCGCCTATTATCTGGCCGCCGCCGGCATCGGGACGATCGGGTTGATCGACAGCGATGTGGTCGATCTCTCGAATCTTCAAAGGCAGGTGCTTCACCATACACCCGATGTGGGACGATCCAAGGTGCTCTCGGCCAAGGAAAAAATTCTGGCCTTGAACCCGGACGTCAAGGTCGAGATGCATGAAGGCCGCTTTACCTCGGAAAACGCCAGGACCCTCATTCGGGACTATGACCTCGTGATCGACGGGGTGGATAATTTTCCCGCCAAGTTTCTGATCAATGATGTCTGTTATCTCGAAGGAAAGCCCCTGGTCCATGGGGGTATTCTCCGATTTGAAGGGCGGGTTTTTACTATCATTCCCAATGAATCGGCCTGCTATCGTTGTATTTTTAAGAACCCGCCGCCGCCGGGTGTGGTGCCGACCTGTCAGGAAGCCGGCATCATCGGGGTCGTGGCCGGGATCATCGGCACCCTTCAAGCCACCGAGGCCGTCAAACTCATTTTGAAAATCGGCCGGCCGCTGACGAACAGGATTCTGGACTTTGACGCACGGACCACTTCCTTCAGGGAAATCCGGGTTAAGCGGAATTCCAACTGTCCCTTATGCGGGTCCCACCCCACTATTTCCGAGTTAATTGATTACGAACAGGAGGCGTGTCAGTTACAGCCGTCGAGCTCGCTGCAGACGCATTAAACAAACCTCACCAACTCTGTGAGGGAGGACACAGCAAATGATAAAAAAAATGCAATCATTGATCTGCCGGGAATGCGGGAAGGAATATCCCACCCAGGATATCCACGTATGTGAACTCTGTTTCGGCCCGTTGGAAGTGAAATACGACTACGCGGCCATTAAGCAGGTCATGAGCAAAGAAAAGATCATGTCGGGTCCTCCGAGTCTGTGGCGTTATGCCGACCTGCTCCCCGTGGAAGGGACGAATTATGTCGGACTGCATGCGGGCTATACCCCCTTGGTGCATGCCAAAAACCTAGGAGCCTATCTGGGGCTGGACAACCTGTATATTAAAAATGATTGCGTCAACCACCCGACCTTGTCTTTTAAGGACCGGGTGGTGGCGGTGGCCATGACCCGTGCGAGGGAATTGGGGTTTGAAACCGTGGCCTGCGCCTCCACCGGAAACCTGGCCAATTCCGTGTCGGCCCATGCGGCATCGGCCGGTATGACCTGTTATGTCTTCATTCCAGGGGACCTGGAAGCCGCTAAAGTGCTGGGCAACCTCATCTACAAACCGAATGTGGTGGAAATTGAAGGCAATTACGACGACGTCAACCGCCTCTGCAGTGAAATTGCCGGGGAACGCCATTGGGCCTTCGTCAACATCAACATTCGCCCCTACTATGCCGAAGGGTCAAAAACCCTGGCCTTCGAAACCGTTGAACAATTGGGTTGGCGGACGCCCGATCAAGTGGTGGTCCCCATGGCGTCCGGCTCCTTGCTGACCAAAATCTGGAAAGGCCTCAAGGAATTTGAAAAAATCGGTCTGGTAGACGGCGTCTCCACCAAAATCAACGGAGCACAAGCCGAAGGCTGCTCACCAATTGCTACGGCCTTTCGCAACGGCCGTGATTTCTTCAAGCCCGTCAAACCCAAAACCATTGCCAAATCATTGGCCATCGGCAATCCGGCCGACGGGTATTATGCCTTACGGACAACGGCGGAAAGTCAGGGAGCGATGGATGCCGTTACAGATGAAGAAATTGTGGAAAGCATCAAACTGCTGGCGCAAACCGAGGGCATCTTTGCGGAAACCGCCGGCGGCGTCACCATCGGGGTCCTCCGAAAACTGGTCAAACAAGGCCACATCAAACGAGAAGACGTCACCGTTGCCTATATCACCGGAAATGGGCTAAAAACCCAGGAGGCCGTCGTGGATGCCGTGGGCCGTCCCATCCGCATTCAACCCAGCCTCAGTCACTTTACCAAGACCTTTGGCATAGAGGAGTCGAAATGATCAAAGTGCGCATTCCCACTCCGCTGCGACCCATGACCGGCGGAAAAAGCGAAGTGGACATTCAGGGATCCAGCATCGCTGAAATTATTGATAATCTGGGTACGGCTCATCCCGGCATCAAGGAACGGTTGTATGATGAAAAGGGGGAAATCCGGCGGTTCATCAACATTTACGTGAATGAAGAAGACATCCGGTTCCTGACGGGAAAAGACACCCCCTTGAAGGATGGCGACGAAGTCTCCATCATTCCAGCCATTGCAGGAGGCATCTAATGGCCCGTTTGCGTTTTCACATTCGCTATCCCGAGGAAAAAATTCCTGAACCGATTTTGTATGAAATCGGCAAGGAATATCAGGTTATCCCAAGCATTCGCCGGGCGGATGTGCGGGAGACCACGGGATGGATGGATGTCGAGTTTACCGGTGAAGCGGATGAGATCGATCGTGCCGTGGAGGGCTTACGGGCCAAAGGATGCATCGTCGATCCCATTGAATTGAACGTGGTGGAATAAATTGGAACAATCAACGATGGAATTTACCGACGCACAAATTAATCGGTACAGCCGTCAGATCATCCTTTCGGAAGTCGGCGGCAAAGGCCAAAGGAAATTATTGAACGCCAAAGTCCTGATCATCGGGGCCGGCGGTCTGGGCTCCCCCGCCGCCATGTATCTAGCGGCAGCCGGAGTCGGCACCTTGGGATTAGCCGATGGGGATGTCGTGGATCTGTCGAATTTACAGCGTCAGATTCTGCATACCACGGACCGGGTGGGTGTCCTCAAAGTCGAATCCGGACGGGAATTGTTGACCGAATTAAATCCGGAAATCACCATCAATCTCTACCCGGAACACGTCAGTCCTGCCAACCTGCCCGGCCTGCTTGAAGGTTATGATATCATCCTCGATGGCTCGGACAATTTTTCAACCCGGTTTTTGGTCAACGATGCCTGCTTTTTTGCCAGGAAAACATTGATCTCCGGCAGCATTTTCCGTTTTGAAGGTCAATTGACTACCATCAAGCCTCATGAAGGGTATCCGTGCTACCGTTGCCTGTATCCCGAGCCCCCACCGGCCGGTTTAGTTCCCAACTGCCAGGAAGCCGGCGTTTTGGGTGTCCTGGCCGGAACCATCGGCGTGTTGCAGGCCAACGAAGCCATCAAGGAAATTCTGGGGTTGGGTGAAACCCTGGCCGATCGGCTGTTGTTATATGACGCTTTAGAGATGACGTTCCGAAAGGTCGGGCGCCCCAAAGCTCCGGACTGCCCCCTGTGTGGACCGAATCCCACCATCAAGGAATTGGTCGCGCAAGAAGTCTCCTGCAGCCTGTAACCGACCGCTCAAGACACTTCACATGCTGGTTATTCCCAAGGTCATTCTCGATAATATGATTTCCCATGCCAAGGAATTGGCGCCTCATGAATGCTGCGGCATGCTCTCCGGCAGGGAGCACACCATTGCCGAGTGCTATCGGATCACCAATATTCTGGCCTCCATGTCCAATGAGGAATTGAGCCGGTTCGATGGAGCCAAGCTTTCGGACCTTCAACGTTTATCACCGGAAGAACGCGCGGATATCGCCTTTCAGATGGATGCCAGGGAAATGGCCATGGCGCAACGCGATATTCGGGCAAAAGGATTTGATCTGTTGGCATTCTACCACTCGCATACATTCAGTCCGGCCAGACCGTCCCAAACGGATGTGACCATTGCCATGGAATTTGAGTCTTATCGCAGCAAGTTGAACCTCCCTGAACCGTTTCATTTGATCGTCTCACTGGAGTTCCCCGACCAACCGGTGACACGGGCCTTTCGCATTCGAGATTCCAACGTCACCGAAGTACCGTTGCAGGTTGCCGGTTAATTTTTGCATGCCACGATCCTCACATTTTTCTTTTTTAACCCATGGACTTCTTCCTTCTTCCTTGCCATAATGGCCCCCGCCGTCTCCGAATGATGACAAGGAGTTACCCCATGCTCACTTGCAATCGTATACTCGGTTTTCTGCTCGGTCTGTCCTTGACCCTTGTCGCCTGGAATCCCATTTTTGCCGAGGCCGCCAATCCTCTCAAACGTTTCAATAGCCCTATCGTCAAATTGGAACCTGAAAAGGGGTTTTTCCTGATCACGACCGACGTCGGCATTTTATGGGTCCAGGTGGAGGAATTCGTCAAGGAATACCTAAAAACGCTGGAAGTCGGTGATTTCATTGACGTGGTTGTGGAAATGCGTTCCGATCACACGCCCCCGATTTTGAAGTCCTGGAAATTATCCCGAAGCGGATCCTCCTGCAAGATTTTTGATGGCAAAGCCTGCAGCGAAGGTTAAGAGCTGAACCACCTTTCCCTGTCCTCCAGCCATTGCCATCCCCGGCAGCAGCTAATCAATCTGGTGCGCATCCGTTCCGGCATTCAAACTTTTACCTTTATCCCAGTGTCATTTCGACCAATGGGAGAAATCCGTTCCGTTTCCTGGAGGGTCGGAGTCTTCCGGCCCCGCTTTATTCATCATCCCCTTTCCTATTCATGAGTAAAGGCGAAGCCTCACGCCTCCGGTTTTTAAGGAACGGCCATGGAAGGAATGCTATACTCTTTCCGTTATCACGCTTGAAAACTTTACTCCCCCGGTTGCCCGAAACATGTTCAGGCTTGTCAGTCAGTCACGTCAGGATCGATCACGCCCCCCCACGCTCCTCACCGCACTCCTCATCCTCACAGTGGCAGTGTTGGTGCAGGCCGATCAGTTGTCTGCGGCCATTCCACCGACCGTCAGCCAGGACGATTCCGATTACCCGGATGAGGCGCATCTCAAAATCGCTGTCGATGAAACGTTGATTGAACCGGCCGATGCCGTGCTCATTAATCCACGGGCAACCAAATGGCGGCGCTACCTGAAGGACGCCTTGCATCTCCCCGAGTGGATTGATGTAGGTCTGGAACAGCGCATCCGGTATGAAGTCTATGATCATCCCTGGCGGGCCAACCAGGCCATTGGAGGAGGGCGAACCGATCCACAAATCAGCCACCAGTCCCGCTTACGGGTGGGCTTGGGCAACGGCCCGCTCCGCTTCCTGTTTGAAGGCCATGACGCCCGAAGCTACTGGAACCATGACCCCGGCGACTTCCGGGATATTACCGCGGCCAACCAGTGGGAAGTCCTCCAGTTATTCGGCTCTTTGACTTTCAAGGATGTGCTCGGAACGGGATTACGGACGGATCTGCATTTCGGACGCATGACCCTGGACTTTGGTTCCCGGCGATTCATCGCGCGCAACGACTTTCGGAATGCCTCGAATACCTTCAACGGCATCCATTGGCAGATTGGCCGCGGCCAGGCCTGGCGGTTCAGAACCTTTCTGGTGGAATCGGTAGTGCGGGATGTCGAAAAAGTCGAGCAACAAAAGTCGGACAGCCTGTTCTGGGGCGCTCAAGCCGAAAGTCTCCATCTTCCCTGGTTCATTATCAGCGTCTACTACTTCGGGTTGAATGATAAAACCCCGCCCGACCCGAGCAATCACCGCACCTTCACTACCACCGGACTGCGTGTCGGCAAACTCTCCAAGCCGGGAGAATGGGATTATGACCTTGTAACCTCATGGCAGACCGGCTCTCTGGGCGACCGGAACCATGTGGCCCATTTTCAGCATGCCGGGGTGGGGTATACTTTTGATTTCCCGTGGGCGCCGAGGGTCCAATTGCATTACGACTATGCCAGCGGCGACCGGAATCCCGAGGATGGACGGAGCCAACGGTTCGATTCCTTATTCGGCGCCCGCCGATTCGAACTGATGCCGACCGGGAATTTCGGTCCCTTCTTCCGAACCAACATCAGTTCTCCAGGATGGCGCATCTCCATTCATCCGGCCAAAGGCTGGCGCATTCAACTGAAACAACGCTTCTGGTACCTGGCGCAAAGCCGGGATAGTTTCGGCCGGTCGGGGTTACAGGATACAACCGGAGGGGCAGGCAATTATTTGGGGCATGATCTGGAATTTCGTGTGCAATGGGTCATCAACCTGAATCTGGATTTTGACGTCGGCTATGTCCGGTGGTTTAAGGGTTCGTATTTCGACCGACTGCCCGCTTCGGCCAACTTGCCACCAGGCGGCAACAAAGACACCGATTTCTTCTACCTGGCCATGAGATTCCGCCTGTAGCCCCTTTTGGAGTTTTTTTCCGGACCGTATGGTGCGCCCATTTTTTGGGCCCCATGGCCCCTTCATTATGCGATAGGGACTGAGACAAATACGTAACATGTCCCATCTGTAGCTATCCATTTTTTTTCATGGGCTTTTCCAAGATCGCTTCAGTGGCCGGAGAAGGCGATCACCCTGAGTGGTGCTGAAGAGCCCGCCGACACCGGAGATAAACCTCTCGCGCTTCGTTCCACCTCCCCAGATGAATCAGAGTTTTCATGAATTGCTGATACAGTCTTTCCTCTAACGGCTCGACCTCGAGGGAACGTTCGAAGAGTTTTAGCGCGTGTTCGGGTGTTCCCGCCCTCGTCCAATATTGGGCCAAGCCCTCCAAGGATTCAACATACCGCCGGCGCAACCGATCCCGTTTTGACATGGTCCATGGCTCAGACTCATCATCAGGTAGAAAGGCGCCCTGATACAAATGCAACCCCTGCTGCATTCGTTCCCGATCCGGCTGAGGACTTCCACCGGCACCGAGGGTAGAAGAGTCGGCCAGCAGACGCTCAAAGGCCCAGGCATCCACCCAGATCATTTGAGGATTTAACAGAACTTTTCCACCCTGCAATAAAACGGCGGCCTCATCACCCAGCAATTTTCGCAACCGGTGAAGGGCGGTGGTAAAAGCATGATAGGCATAATCCCCCTCGGATTCCGGCCATAAACTATCAAGAATATGGTCAACGGCAACCTCATAACTTCGCCCCGACACAAGCGTTTTGAGCAAGGCCAGGATCCGCTTTTGAACCTTCCGGGAAAAGGCTAAAGGTTGGCCTTGGACTTCCACGCTGAAGGAGCCCAAGGTGCGGATTCGAATCGGCCACGGCCACTGGACCTCTGCGACGCGTTAGGGACCCACGAACACCTCTTAACCGATCTGGATGAAGCCCTCGATTTATTTGTGTTGGATTGGACGATCCAACTGCCCTTTCAACTGGCCCACACCGGGCTGATCGATGAAACCGTCACACTCGCCACACGATTTGCCGCCATCACCGAAACCCAGAATTTCCTGCCGGACTGCGCCATCATCCTGGCCCAAGGAAGGAGCAAATAGAAATAGGCTCTTTGTGAAAGTCAGTGGGTAAAAATTAATGATGGAACGTTTATAATGGGCTCTGGAAAACTGATTTGAGAGATTTTAAACCAGAAAAAAGTTGGTGGAATTTTGGCTATTGTATTTCTCCCAGCTTCCTAACGACATGAACCTTGGGCTACTCCCAAGGTCAGTATCCTCCCTCTCTGGAGGGAAAAAGGATTTGCTGAACTTGCGAGCACCTCCATAAGCGGTTTGATGTCCGCAAAATCCAATGGTTTGGGGGACCCTCACCACAATACCAGAGTATCCAAGGACATGCACATGGCATGCGAAATGAGAAGGCGATTCTCTAAAAGTTCTCAGAGGTAAGCTGCTTGCCATCTAAAATGCTCAAAATGGACCCACACGATTACGCGAAAAGCCTAGAAATATATGGCTGAAAGGAAACACTTTACCTGGGTGTCAGCACCGATGGTATAAGTCCCCAAAACACCGAAATAGAAAGTCCTCTGAACACCGGTCACAATGTCCCTTCACCGCTCATGACCACGGAGGAGGGACGGATGCTGCGAAAGGAGGACTTTATGGTGATTCATGCGTTAGCCCA
>JBDIVP010000035.1:0-18951 GCA_039794325.1 Candidatus Inrsubterrania sp. | reverse complement strand
GCGATGAATAGGCCGGAAGAGCCATCGGCCGGGATTCCAGCCGGTATGGGTTCCGACAAAGCCTGAAAAATTTTTAAGCAAAGAGAAAAGCCATCGGGCCGGGGCGGGACGCCGGCTCAGTTCTTCGAAAATGGCCCGGCGTATCATGGCAAAGACTTGAGGCACGCCCACGGCAATCGTAATGCCGGTTTCATGAATGCATCGCACCAGATCCGGTCCTTTGAGTGATTGCAGGAAGGTCAGTCTGGAACCCAGAAGTATCGGAACCAGGAAGGCGACCATAAAGGGATAGGCGTGATGGAGGGGCAGCATCACTAAAAAATTATCGTCCGGCCCTGCCAACCCTTCTCCGAGGATGGACTTGGCGTTGGCCATGAAATTGCGATGGGTGAGGAGGACGCCTTTGGGCTTTTTGGTAGTGCCGGACGTATAGAGCAGGGAGGCGACATCATCCGGTTTAATCTTGACGTCATCCGGGAGCTTCGGTGAGCCCTGTGCAATGAGGTCCTTCATGGAAAGGTCGTGGGAGTTCGTTCCGGCATCCATGTGTATGAGGGTGATGGCGGACGGCCGGTTTTGAACCGAAGCCCGGGTGTGTGCGGTGGCGAAGACCAACCGGCACCGGGAGGTGGTGAGAAAGGATGGCAATTGCTCCGAAGGCATTTGAATGTCCAGCGGCACGGCGGTGGCCCCGGCCGTCAGGATGCTGAGATAGGCGACGACCCATTCGGGACGATTTTCGGAGACGATGGCCACCCGTTCCCCCTGGTTTAGCCCCCACGAGATCAGGCTGTTGGCGAGGCGATGGATCTGCTCCTGCACCTGTCCATAGGTGTGCCGTTGATAGCCGTCGCCTTCTTTCATCTGCATGATCACCCGATCCGTGGCGAGGGCTGTCAAGGCGAAAAACGCTTCGGGAATGGTGTCCGGCAGGTTGGCGGGAGCCAGGAGAGGAGCCTGCATGCCTGAAGATTCTCCGGAGAAAGATACGAAACCCAGCGGGCCATTTCAGTCTACCCGAATGAGAAAATACTTCCAAGCTTCGATTAGGGAGTCCGGATGTTTCCTGGGAACATTGGAATATTGTTAAGGAGGCTCACCCAACGGATAAGATTCGTTTGCCGTCGTTTGTTTTCTATTTGCGTGTGGGGGAAGTGGGGTACAATCTGCTCGCCGGGGGGATTCGGCGGACTTCCACCGGGTTAGTTCAAGAGCAGACTAACGGGAAAGGCGGTACTGGAACCCAGCAGGGCGCCTAATGCAAGGTCGCTGGGATAATGGTGGCCTAACGATATTCTGGCCCAACCGATGACGAGGCAAATCACGATAGCAAACGGCAATAAATGAGGAAGGCCGGTGGCAAGGGGGATGGCCACAGCAGTAGCGGTCATGGTATGTCCGCTGGGGCAGGAATATTTATCCAAAACCCGGATGGATAAATTGAGGGAAGGGTCATAATCACAGGGACGCACGCGGGCCACCCGATTTTTAATGACTGGATAGATGCTATGGGCCATGGCGGCGGCCGCGCCGGCCGAAAGAAGGACATGCCAGGAGTGAAGCCCCTGAAAAGCCAGAAGGCTTAAGGCGATAAGGACGTAAAGCCAGCCATCCCCAAGGCGATTGACCAGAAGGCTTGTATTTCTCAGGCAGGGTGTTTGTGATTTCCGGACTACCCGGCGCACAAGGCCGATTTCCCATTCATTGCAATGGGTCAAAAAATTATGGAGTTCATGAAAGAGTCGGCTTCCGGTGTAGGCAGCAGGAGGGGGAGGAGAATGATCGATGATTTCTTTCATGGCTTCATCTTGATTAAGATAGGCCTCGGGATCGATCACTCATCCATTCATGATTCATGACAGCCGGAACGCGCAACCGTTCCTATAACACAACAGGAAAGCTGAATGAAAGGGTACCCTTACGCATTTTACATCGCGCTCGATGGCAATGGAGTCAACGGATTGGAGGGCATGGCCGGGACATGCCTGTTTTTGTTTAACCCGAAAGATAACTCGTATGCCTACAAGATCCGATATTACGACGGTGTGGCGGCCGGCCATTGGGTGACGGTGAATCCTGAAGGCACGGTTGGATTTTTAGGGAATGCGGGGCAACACCTTTTGTTTTTCGATGCCCATACTCTTGAGGAAACTCATAGGATTTCCACGCTACGTTTTGAGGCCAACGATACCTCATTGCGGGGGAGTACCCACCTGGTGTGGTTGAGCAATCACGAATTTATCACGGCTATCGGCGAGTATTTCTATAAATTTGATTTGCGGAATCTCACAAAGGGGGAACGGTTGGGCCCTCATAAGGTGAAGCTTCCCCATGGGATGAAGCTGACGGCTTCCGGCCGCTATCTCTGTTATGGCTCAATGGATAATCCCCGTTTTGACCGGCAGGGCGAAGCGCGGGAAGTGGGAATCTGGGATATGCAGACCGGGGAAGCCACCCGCTTGGAATTGCCTGCGACTTGCTGGCATGTCCTGACCCATCCAAAGAAAGAGTGGTTTTATGCGGTTACCTTTCGTGTTCTGCCTCAGGACTATGTTGACTACCACGAGTGGGCCATGGCCTTTCTCAAAGAATATGCCTTTGAGATCGATGCCGAAGCGAACCAGGTCTTGCGGCATTGGGCAACAAGCCGTGAAACACCGGCTCATATCAACTCGGATATGGCCATTTCGGATAAGGAATTGATTTTTTGTAATGGGGGGAGTCAGACGGTTATTTGCCTGGATCTGGAATCATTTGCCAAATTTCGGATCATCGATGAGAAGCCCGATCCTGCCACTATGATCCAGCACCCTCGTCAGGTGGCCACGCAAGTGTATGATGTCCTGGCTCGGGGTGGAATATTCAACAACACCCGGCATATGTTGGGGGCTCTCCGCGTCAGTCGTTTTTCTTTGCTTGATTCCATTTATGCCTGCCAGTTAACCAAAGACCAATCCCTTTTGTTTACCGCCAACCGGGGGCTCAATCATATTACGATCTATGATTATCCTTCGAATGTTTTGCGGCTTCGAGTCAAAATGCCCGATCTGCAAAACTATGTGTCTTATGTGGGCCAAATGGCGGATCCGCGCTTAGGATTTCACCACGGGCATCTGAGAAGTTCGGATTAGGCTCAACATGGAATCAACCGGAGTCATTCAATTGGGGGAGCGATCTTGGTTTAATAAATGGGATAGGGCATCGGTGACTTTTCGAAAGTTTTTGGGGATCAGGGAAGCCACCAAGGATTCGATGGTCTGTGTCGCTGTCACCTCCATGAAGGCCGGCAACCCCGGGAAATCCTTTGTTGTCACCTCCAACGCCCCTTCAAAATTGATCCGGGTCCCACGCCCGCCCATCGCTTCTTCAAACTGCGTTCTGCCGGAGCAACGAATACGATCAGGGAGGAAATGTGGCTCGATCGCCCAGTGACAGATGTTTTGCGATTCGTTCCATTTTGCACGATCGGTCCAGCTTAATGTAGAAGGATCAATCACGGAATGCAGGATGGGCGGGATTTTGATATCGGCCTTCCAGATATTAATGAGTTCCAAGGAACCTTCGAGATGTTCCTGGCGGTGCTCCGGCACAATATCGGCAACATCATCCAGAAATGGAACCAATTCCGGTAATCGGTCACGTATGGTCTCCCACACGATGTTCCTGGGATACTTCACCATAATGATGCTTTTGAACGTTTTCATGTGGTGACTCCTGCGACTGCGGTCTTGCGTTCCCTGGCTTTTCCGGCCTGGAATACTTCACGGGAAAGCCGTAATCCGGCGCGGAGTTGGCGGGAGATGTGCGGGCCGGCAGACAACCAGGAGATAGCTTCGGCCAAAGCCTGCCGGGCCGGGGCTGGGCGATATCCTAAGGCCGCGGCTTTCGTATGGTCATACCAATAATAACGGCCGACCATCTCAGCCTGTGTGCGGGTGACCAACGGCGGTGTGCCGGTAACCCGGGAGGCCAGTTCATGACCTGTCGCCGCCAAAAATGAAAGGGTATGATTGGCTTCCCAGTGTGGCCCCGGCACACCGCACAGTTCCGAAATCGTTTGATGAATGTTCCGCCACTTCAAATTTTCCGATCCCAGGATATACCGCTCATTGGGCAATCCCTTTTCTGCCGCGAGGCGGTGCCCTTTGGCCACGTCGGCCACTGAGACAATATTACAGCCACCGGGATACGTCGTCCTCAACTCGTCCCTCAAATAGGAGACGATAATACCGTTGCTGGGACCCAGTCTATATCCAAAGGGACCCACCGTCATGGTTGGGCATACGGCGACCAATTCGACCCCCACTTTGGCCGCGTATTCCAATGCCGCACGTTCCTGGAGGGCTTTGGCTAAAATATAAGGAGCGGAATCCTGCTCATCAAGATGGGAGGTTTCATTCCGCACCGAGGGGCGGGTGGAGGAGCCAAAGACGACGGAAGAAGAGGTTAACACCACACGGCGAATCCCCGCCCGATAGGCCGCCTCAATCACGTTGATGGTCCCATCAACGGCTAATTGTTCGAGTGATGAGGGGCTCATTCCCCAATATGAGAATACGGTTGCCGTGTGAAATGCCAGGTCACACCCATGCGTGGCGCCCCTTAAAGACTCGGCATTCAGGACATCTCCTTGAACGAGTTCTACGGGAAGATTTTCCAGGCCACGAATGTCGCTGGTCGGGCGCACCAGGGCGCGCACCCCATACCCGGCACCCAGAAGCTCACGCACCAGGTTGGTTCCGATCAACCCATTAGCTCCGGTCACGAGCGCGTTCATGAAATGGTTGTCCCTCTCCTGCTTGTTTTAGGCAACATGGACACCGGCATCTTTTTGAAGGGCCAGAAAAAGATCTTTCCAGAATTTTACGATGGCGGTTTTGTTTTCGGAGAGCATGATCTCTATGGCAGGCCTCCGGGTCTGCTCGTCTTTCTCTGAGGGTGGGTGTGCCGTCGCATCTTTTTTGAAGTGGCTGAATCCATCTTCGTCAATGTACTCGGGTTGGGGAGTATGAGTCGAAAACAAGTTGGCCAGGACCCCGCTTTTGGATACATGGGCTTCTTGCAGGATATCCTGAAAAGAATCGAGAACTTTGCCGATCCGAGTGGAAAGGGCGGTGGCGGCAGACATCCCGTCGGCTTCCCCGGCCTGAGAGTCCCAGGCTTTGCCGATCCGGACATCGCGCCCTTCATACACTGCCTCAAAGTTGGACATCGTGTTGGAGAAAAAGGTGGTATAGGCGTGGGTGAACAAAACATGTTTCAGGGCCGGAAAATTATCCAAATTGATGATCTGCCAAAATAACGGCAATGTAAATTGCTGCCTGCCAAAAATACTCACCATCGTGTCGCCGTTATCCCGTCTGAAAAAGCGAATGGACCCGTCATCGTAGCGTGCAGACCCATTTTCACTTTTTACCGTTTTCCAGAACATTTTCTGCTCATGGTCTTGGTATCGAATGAATTCCAATTTACTCACATCGATATTTCGGCCTTGATAAAACACCAGATAATTGGGTTGAGGGAGATAAATATTGCGTTCAGCCTGGTGTGTCACTCTTCCTTGGGTATCCTGTTGAATAGGAATGGCTCTTCCGCCAATGTAGTCATTCATGAATTGAATGCTGCGTGAGATATCCACCCGGTTGACAAAATCGTCATAGTCCACCGGAATTATTCTGGAAAATTCGAAGAGGACGGAGCCATCCTCATGAAAGGTCCATCGCAAACCATTTTCATCCGGCAAGAGGGCCTGTGTTCGTTGTTCCAGGGGCTCCAGGTATTCAGGGATGGCCTCATACTCTCCGATGTTATAGGCCTCCAGGGGAATATTTAACGGGGCGTCTTGGTGCCATAACTGATCTTTCCAATGTATGACCTGAAGGGCCGTTAACTCCTGATGCACCAGTCCTAGGAGGTTATTCAAGAAGAGAAACCCCCAAAAGACGGTCGGATTGTCGTCAAGGCGGGAAGGGTATCGGCTTACCACACGATTGAGTTGAGCCATGACCGGATCTTTGAAAGGGAAGGATTCCTGGTCGATCATTTGCAAGAGAGGGGGCAACACCTGACTGAGTTCCGGCCATTGTTGCCGGTAACGAACCGATTCAAGCATGAGAGGTTGAACGTTGATCCAGTGGGTGTAAGGCGTCAGGTCGCCATCAATTCGATAGGGTTGCGGCAGCCCGATGGTTTTGAGAGCCAGGGCATGTATAGGGGAAGTCAACGGGTCCAATCCCATTTTGAGGGCGGCGGCGTGGTCGGTTACAAGCAGGTTTTGCCCCGCAATGATGGTGCAGGTCTCGATGGGGCGCGCCGCATGGCTTCCCGCGTTTCCATGATTGCTGACATAGGCATCGATAAGCGCGAAATCGACCGTGGTATGGTTCAACAGTTCCGACAGGACCTCATGCTGCTTGAAGCGAAGTTTATAGTGATAATCCTTATCCCGGAGGGGAAGGATGGATAGTAAATTGTCGAGACAGAGGCGGTAGGCCTGTTCATCATCCGTTTGATTTTTGGCAAAAATGATTCGAAAACCGGCCTCGCACCATTTCCGGGGCAATTGGGTTCCATGCAGCAGGCTGGTTGGGGGAAAGGGACCCGGCACCAGATCCTCGGCTAGATCGATGATGTGATACGGATTCCCTCCGGGAGTCACATACCGATACCCCAGCATATCGGCCAAAATTTGCACATCGCGATTTTCAAGCCAGATGTCAAAGCTGTTTCGGCTTTCAGCGACGATGACCTGTGGGTAACCACGCTCATGTAGATGGTCTATCAGGCATTCAACGAGTTGTGGATCGGTTGCGGTGGAGCCCGGTAACTCAAAAGCCTGAAAATCCGGCTTGATCACAATAAGGAATTGGTCCTTGTCAACTCTTGACCGAAACAAGGCTTCTTCCAGCGCAAACCAAAAACCTGATTTCTTCAAGGCCTCTTCTAAAAGGGCATATTTATCTTTTTTATCTTTCTGCTCTTCCTGAACGATTACAGCATGGACGGAGAGCGAAGATGCTCCCATGACAGAGCAGGAGGAAGGCGATTCTGACTTCGAAGGTGTCCGGCGTAGTGCATCCGTGTTCAGTTTCGAATGTTTTGGGAGAGCTACTTTGGCCGATTGGCCGCCTGATCGGGATGAAGGGGCCTGTTTGGGGTTTTCCCTCTGGCGAGGTCCCTTTTGGGACTTCTGTTGTTTCCGGGATTGGGGTGGTTGTGGCGAGAGCTTTTGTCCCTTTTTTTGATTGGCGGAAAAGGGTTTTCCCTTGCCGGAGGATTGTTTGGAGATGTCCTTTTGGGAAGAACTTTTCTTGGAATGTGAGTTGGTTCCTGAAGTCGAAGTCTTTGAGGGTGAGGGTTGGCGTTCAACAAGGGCTTTGGACCTCTTTTTTGTGGAGGGTGGGGAGGTTCCTTTCCCTTTAGAGGTTGAAGAGGAAGTTTTGGGATTTTTCAAGGCCATGCGTGTGTACGATCCAATACTCAGTACATGTTAATTGAGAAACATGTAATTAATGAGGAAGATTTGAAATGTCAATTGGGCTGAACATTCAGGGATGAAATCTTGTGATTTCGAAAACGGCACGATGAAGCTGCCTGAGCCCTCTGCCGGCTATTCGGAAATCTTGCCCTGCCCTGAAAGCGTCCTTCCCTTAAGTTGAATTTCCCTTTCAAACATGCCACTATGTTCCACATTTTGCAGAAATTGCAGGGACACTATCGGAAAGTGGCCATGTCCGGAAGCGGGCTAATCATAGCATATTGAGAATGCCGGCCTCATGCCGGCGATTGATTCTTTGGATCATGAGTTTAAAACTCATGACTGAGAAGATCGTATTCCCCCTTATCACATTCAACATGGGAGGATAGGGATGCCCACGTATAAGCATAAGGTCGCCAATTGGGGAGGAGCTTATGATGTCGCGGTGGATGCGGATTTAGACAATATGCACATGTGGGTTGAAAAATTACCAGAAGTGGTTTCCCGAGTAAAAGAGCTGCCCCGCATTGAATTTGGGGATATAAATTCCAACATTCGTGTCAAAGAGCTGCCCCGTATTGAGATTGAGGCTACCACGACTTCCACGGTGAATCTGGCGATCAAAGAAATCCCCGACGTGAGAGCCCATTTGCCGGCACATTATAATCTGGGCATTTCGATCCTCGGGGTTGAAATTGTCAAATTTTCTCTTTGCGGGGAATCGCAGATTATCACGGAGAAATATCAACCTCGATGTGTGGAAATCTGCCGGTAGGAGGGTTTCATGGGTAGAAGCGCCGATCTTCCCGGGTTGAAGCTCATCCATGACCCGCGCCAACCGATTCTCCTTTACGGGATTCCCGGTCGGGTGCAGGGCGTGTTGACCGTCCAGAATGATTCCGAAGCGAAACTTACCGTCAGATCCATCCCCCTTCAGGCGCCAACCTTACGCAGTCAATCCCTTGGTCCCCTTCAAGAAGTCCGAACATTCAGTCGAGTGTATCCACGCCAACAAAATCTCGTCACGGTGGATTTTCCCATCGATCCTTCAACCCCGCCCGGTACCTACCAGGGGACTGTTCAGATTGGCGACCAGAATCACCCCGTACAAATTCGTATCAGTGAGAGTGTCGAAATTGAAATTAATCCGGATTCGGTTACGTTGTCTGTTCAAGGTCATAGGCGGTTTGAACGGGAATTTGTGGTGACCAATGTCGGAAATGTTCCGGTGTCGGTGGGAGAGAAGTGGGTCGCGCCTGTGCAAGCCACTGAGGGAATTGAATCGCAGGTCGTACAAAGGTTGAAGGACATCTGCCAGAAGAAATATGACGAAAGCCCCCGGGCACGCGAAGAGGCAACGGTGCGGGAGATGCTTTGTCTGTTGGCAAGCCACCAGCCGGATCCCGTGGCTCTCACCTGGCAAAACCTGACCCTTGCACCAGGTGAGACCCAGGTCATGAAAGGCAGCATTGAATTGCCGGATGGTCTGCAACCTCACCGGCATTATTTTGCTGAAATCGAAATTTTCTCGGGGGGTATCCTCGTAGACATCTACACAAACCGGTAACCGTGAACGTTTCGGCTTGAATTACTTCCTCAATTGGGGGGGCAAAGGAGGTTTCCATGGAAACAAAAACGATTGGCTGGTACCCAACCGTCAGTGCGGATATGCGCACTGCTGTTTTGCGGTGGTATCAACTGTCCAACGAGATTATGTCTCAGGCCTTCAAAATCGGGCAACCCCTCATGGATGCCTACATGGAGGGTCTATGGAAAGCTATCCCTGAGTTGAAAAAGATATCCGGAAGATCTTGTGAAATACCGGAAACCGATTGCCCCCCCTCCTGTGTGTGCAAACTGGAGTGGGAAGCCTGTGTGGGCGAGACGGTGACCGGAAGCGTGGATATTCGGAATACCGGTCAGCAAAGTGCCAATTTCACGTTGAGTGCCACCCCCTTTCGCAGCGGTGGTGATGATAGCGGGATACGTCCTCAGCTGATACCCAATAATTTCACCCTCGCACCGGGAGAAATGAAAACCGTCATAATCACCGTGCAAATCGGTGAATCCGTTATTCCAAACGAGGTCTACGAATCGAAAATTACCGTGGCCGGCCGATTCGAACAAGGCATCTGTTTGCAACTACACACCCGGCGCAGGAATGTGCCACATTGCCAAATTGAGCATGGGGCGATTCCCACCCGTCTTGTGGCCCATCATTGGTATGATCATTTTCAGTGTGAAGAGTTGTGTTTTCAACCGGTGGGGAGCGTGAGGCAACCTGAGAAAGCGGAGCCCACCCCGGTAGGACCTTCGGCCACGGGAGCCTCCACCAAGGCCAAAACTGAGGCCACAAAAAAAGGGTAGGAAATTTCCCTGAACAATCGAATGTAAACCAATTTCGGGAGGCGACGATGGAGTATAAAGCCTACAATGATCAGATGAAAGATCTTGGGGCCCGGGTCCTTCATGAGGGCACCCGTGTATGGGAACGGTATTTCCAAGTTTTAGGAGAGGTCTCAACCGGTAAATGGAGCCCGGAAGATACCCGGAAACGATTTGTCCGGTTTACCCAGGCGGAGGGCCCGGAATTTTTCCGGAAAGTGATGCAATGTCATGTGGATTATTATGTCAACCTTATGAATGCGGGTCTGGATTTGAGCAACAGTATGGTTGAGTCTGTGTTTTCCCCGATGGGGGAAACACCGGCCGATCCCGGGCAATCGACCAGTGGGGGAAACACCAAGGAGGAAACTCAGACGGAAATTCCCTTTGAAGGCAGAATAGGAGAAACGCATAGTCAAGCGTTTGTCATTGCCAACAAGCAGGCCAAAAAGATCGAAGTCGGATTTGAATTATCGGAATTTGTCAGTGAAGATGGAAAAACCAAAATGCGGGTGCCGGTGGCGTTTAACCCTCACCGGTTTGCCTTGGAGCCCGGTCAGGAGCAAGTCGTGGAATGCCAACTGACCTTTGAGAAATCCTTGAGGCCTGGGCAGCGGTACAGTGCCTTAGCACGCGTAGTCGGGTTTCCGGATATGATGGTGCGGTTCATGGCCACTCCGAAAGAATCCTGACCCCGTGAGTTGGGTTAGGCTTTTCTGAAATGGTCTGCTGAAAAACGCCGTTAGCGGCGTTCTCGCCTTTTTTTCGTACTCACCTACTCAGAGTACGCTCTGCCTGTAAACAATTATTCAACACTCCCGCCATTTGATTTTTTTCGGGAGAAAGCGAGGGAATCTTGAAAAAATCAGGCGAATCCTTAACCGGAGAGGGAAACCCACCGAAAAAGCATGGAGTACTGTGTTCCACGCCTCTTGAAGTGTGCGTGCCGGGTGCTCACAACGTACGGCCTGTCATCCTGCAGGTTGGTTTTCCCCGAAGCTTCATGTTCCTGGACCGGATGTGCCTTTATGCCATTTCTTGAAGTCAAAGATACGCAAGTGCTTCAAGTCGGAACCTTTGTCAAACTCGAAGGGTCCTGGTTCAGCCATCCGTTTCCGACCAATACCTTTAAAATCAAATCCCAGGAGGATCTGACCACAATTCAGGGGCTGACGAATGTCACCATTCTGTATGATCCGGACCGGTCGGATTCAGTAACTGGCCCGGTAACTTCCGAGGATCCGCCGCCTGTCTCCGAGGCGGATCCTTTCCCATCGCTGGAGGAGGCCGGTTTGGAGCCCCCCGGTGTTGAAGCGGAAATGCCCAACCAGGAGTCTTCCACGCCGAATGCCCCCGGACTGATTGCCGAGTCGGCCTTGTCCGAAATTTTGGATCGCCGGGAAGATTATCAGGAATTTCAAGAGCACCTTCGAAAGGTCGAAGGGGCGTATCAGAAAATTCTGGGACAAGGTCAGGAGTTATTTAAGAAAATACATGGCCGGCGGCCATCGGGAGTGAAAATCGCCGAAGTCATGGTCAAGGGAGTTTTGCGTGCCATCGAAAATCCTCGGACGGCGATGTCCCTGATCGACCTGGTCGGAAGCAACGGAACGGCCTGGGGCCTATCCGAACATGCGTTGAATGTGTGCACGCTGGCCTTGTTGATGGGAAAGCAGTTGGGGCTTGATGAGGCGACCTTGGGAGAACTGGGGCGTGGGGCATTGTTTCATGACGTGGGCTACCGCGCACTACCGATGAAAGTCAAATTTCTATCGGCGGGGATTAAAATCCATGCGGACCCGGAGTTGGGCAAAACTCATCCAGCCCTGGGCCGTCAACTGATGGCCTCCTATCCGGGCACCCCAACGTCGATCCTGGATATTATTGAACGCCACCATGAGCGGTGTGATGGGTCGGGCTATCCACAGGGGCTTCCCGGAGATCAATTGGATGGACTGACCAGGATTGTGATGGTGGCTGATCACTATGATGAACTCTGTAATGCCCCCGATCCGCAACACAGCCTCAACCCCCATGAAGCGCTCTCGCGGTTGTACCGGCATGTGACGCTCCGGGGGGAGTCCGCCAAATATTGTCCTCGTGTGGTGCAAGCGTTGGTGCAGGCCATCGGCGTCTTTCCTCCTGGGACGCTGGTGGAGTTGAGCGACGGGTATATGGGAATTGTGTCCTCCATTAATATCCAGGATCCGACCAGACCGACCGTTCTGCTGTATGCTCCGTGGATCAACCGGCACGATGGGATGCTGGTGAGGTTATCCAAGGATCCCACCTTGGAAATCAAGCGGGCCCTGCACCCGAAAGACGTCTCCTCTCAGGTATTGGCCTATTTAAGTCCGAGACGGATGGCAATGTTCGTCCACGCCACCGAAACCACCACCCTGGCCCGGAATAGTTCCATCCGTCGCTCCGCCAGATCTTCCCGCCGATCGTAACCTTTAAGCAGAAATGCAGAACGTTGTCTTCGAGAGATTGGGCCATCGTCCGAAACTCCAGACTCGGGTTGAAAAGCCTGAGGAACGATTGACCCTTTCGGTAAAAGGGGTACAATGGCTCTAATCCAATTTTGGACCAAGGCCGGGGAGGCCGAGAATGGTCGTTGAGAAGTCGGAACACTTCATGGACGGTTCCAACGGAAGCGTGCCGGTCATTCTTGTAGTGGATGACGAACCCGATATCAGCCTGGCGCTCGGGGATTTGCTGGGAAATCTCGGCTTCCGGGTCGAAGCGGTGGGAACGGGCAAAGAGGCGTTGCGCCGTGTGTCGTCCGCCCATCCGTATCGAGCCGTCATCCTGGATCTGGGGCTTCCGGACATCGACGGGTTGACGGTCCTTCAGGAGCTGCATGGGCAGGATGAATCGCTGCCGGTGATTATTCTGACCGCCCATGGGGATCAAAGGGAAAAGATCACCGCTCTGCAATATCACGCGTTTGCCCACTTGGTGAAACCCTATGATCGGCGGGAGATCGTTGAAATTATTCAGCGGGCGGTGAAAATGAAAAATCTGACCATCCAGGCCGAACATGTGCAACAGGCCCTGACTTCCAGTGAATCCCTCCGGGAGGCTGAACAGCGGCGGTCGCAACAGCTCCTGTCCGACACCGAACAACGGTTGCGTTTGGCCTTAAAGGCCGGGAATATGGGAATTTGGGATTGGGATGTCGCATCGAATCGGGTGGTTTGGTCCGAGGAAGTTTCCGGTTTGTTCGGACGAGCGGGAGAGCCAGTCCCCACCACCTTTCAAGAGTATCTCCCGTGGATTCATCCCGATGACCGGCCCATGGCGGTGGAGGCGGTTCGTGCGGCGTTGGAGGACCATGTCCCGTATGAAATCGACCATCGAATCTTGTGGCCCTCAGGTGAAGTTCGATGGTTGAGTTGTAAAGGGCAGGTTATCCGCGATCACACCGGACAGCCGGTGCGCATGCTGGGGACGGTTCAGGACATCACCGGCCGAAAGGAACAGGATCTTCGATTGCGGGAAAGTGAGTCCCGCTTCCGGGAAGTGATGGAAGCCATTCGGGAAGTGTTTTGGGTCAGTAATCCTCAAAAAACATCGATCCAATATATCAGCCCGGGTTACGAAACAATCTGGGGGCGGCCCTGTGCGGATCTTTACCACTCTGCCCAGTCCTGGATGGAGGCCATTCATCCCGACGATCGGGAGCGGGTTCGGGTGCATGCCCTTACCCAGCAAACGGTGGGCCGGTATCAGGAGGAATACCGTATCCAGCGGCCGGACGGATCCATTCGGTGGATTCGGGACCGGGCTTTCCCGGTGCGGGACCGTGGAGGCGAAGTGTATCGCATTGTCGGAGTGGCTGAAGATATCACCGAGCAAAAACGGGTGCAGCAGGGCTTGCAGGCCCTAGCCGAAGCCGCATGGGATTTGACCGGCCCGACATTGTATCGGACCTTAGTTTGGGAGACGGCCGCCATTCTCAATGTAAAATTTGCGTTTATTGTGGAACATCTATCCGATAAACCGGGGCATGCCCGGACACAGGCCATGTGGGATGGGGAAGGATTTCTGGAGCCGGTGGACTATCCGCTGGCAGGAACTCCATGTGAAGAGGCGGAAAAGGGACTCCGGTGTTTTTGGCCTGATAAGGTCCGGGACCGGTTCCCTCATGATTCTCTCCTTGCCGATTGGGATGTCGAGTCGTATTTTGCTCACCCCATCCGTGGTGTAGACGGGCAGGTGATGGGGCATGTGGGCGTGATGGATCAACGGCCCATGGTGAAGGATTCATTTTGGGGTGGCATTCTGGAATTTGTCGCCATGCGTGTGGCGTTGGAATGGTATCGATTACGGAGCCATGCGTCGTCCACCTTTGGGAAAGTCTCCTAACCACACCTGGGCTTCCGGATAAAATTTCAGCAGAATGTCGCGGGCCATTGCCTTCAAAATCGGAGTCAAAAAGGCGATGGCTTCATCCGTTCCGGTTGGGAGGGGTGAAGTGTGGGCCAGCAGCCAGGCTTGGTGTAAGTCCTGCTGTCGCTTTGCGATCATCTCCTCCGCCGCTTGACGCCAAAAGAGCGGGAATTCACGGGGGTCAGTGTAGTCGCCTCGACCACGCCCGCAATGAGTCACGGCCAAATACCGTAGGAGTGCATCGCGGGTTTGGCGGTCTAAAAAGTCCGGCACCCACGAAATGGTATCCGGATGGTCCGCATCCTGGCTTTTGGCATAAGCCGTGCCCCCTACGGCTCCCAGAATGGCGCCCCCGATCGTGAAGAGGCCATGCGACAGGCCCCCGGTTGCCACATCGGATGCGAATCCGGCTGCAGCTCCGCTTAATAGCCCTCCCCAGAAGCTTTCTTCTTCCCACGGTTTGCGTTCTCCCGGAATGGTGACGTCCTCCAGCCGTGATTGAATGGTCAGTGCGGTCTCACCGGATAATCCATGGAGCCGGATCAGGTGGGTGCTCAGTCGGACGATGCGTTGGGCCAGTCGTTGGTCCAGTGCCTGGATGGTCCGTTTGAGCATGGCCTTTTGGGATGTGCCGGAATGACCGGAGGCAAGGGGCTCGCTGTCCCTGGCCGTTTCGATGAGTATTTGGGCCATGGTCGCCATGGACGACTGGAAGGTCTTCAGGTGGTGGTTTAGCCAGGCTTGGGCCAGTCGGGTCATGATGGGTTGGCGCGAGGACGGGAGCACGTCACGGATCCGCTCCCATAGGATGCCTTCCTGCACCCAGCATCGGGTGAAGGCGTCCAGACTCATGATGTCATGAATAATGTTGTGTGAGGCCCAATGCTGCTTCCAGCGAGACTCCAGCCGCCGTTGTTCTTCGGAATCCTTCAAGCCGGTTTGATTGAGCAGGACGATGACGGGTTTGTCCAGCCAGGTGAGTAGTTCCAGTTCGGGTTGCAGATAACCGGCCATCGCCGGCTCCTCGGTGGCGTTGACCAGGTACAGGACCACGTCGGCTTCCTCTCGAACATTGCGAATGGCTTGTTGACTGCACCAGAAGGCCCGGTCGGCCATTCGATCCCAGATTTGAGAAACAATCCAGCCGATGGGATTGGAGAGCCCTTGTAGGCGTGTGAGTAGTTTGTGGGTGTTGCCGAATCCCGGTGTGTCCCACAAATACAGGTGCAGGCCGTCCGGGGTTTCCAACAGGGTGAACTGTTCATTTTGAATGGTGACATGGGCTTGGTCCAATACCTGTCCGACATCGCGACGCAAGAGGGTGCGGGCGAGGGTGGTTTTTCCGATGTTCGTGTGGGAAATCAGCGACAGGGTAATGGCGGTCGTTGGATTGGCGGTCATCGCGTTAATGGGTTGTGGTCTTTAGGCCCTCATGGGCTTCATGGATGAGTTGCGTAGGGTCGGTGGTTTGCGGATCAAACGGCACAATATGAAGGTGGTATTGGGTGACCAGCCGTTCCCAGGTTCGCCGGCGTTCGAGCAGGCGTTCCGGGTCCATGGCCTGCCGGTACGGTTCCTGATCCAGCATGAGGAGGAGGGGCCACCGCTGATTGGAGGGAGTCCTGTGCGCTTGCAGGGCATGCAGTAATTCTCCATGAACTTCCAATTCGGGTGTCTGCCCGGCGTGAAACAACAGCACCAGCGTCTGCGCGGGCGACGAATTCGTAGGCCAGGTTGGGGACGTTTCTCCAAAGGGTAGCGGTTCTTTCCATTGCAGGATGGCCTGGTTACCGAAAAGATCCAGAAAACATTGTTCCAGGAAATTTCTGGCATGGGCTGATGGTTGATAGCTATAGGGGAGAATGGTGATATGGAGGCCCTGTCCCCGATCGGGGGCTAAGACATGCATGAAGTAGGGATCATGGAGGGAGATAGCCAGAGAGCGGCGCGATGTGTTGGCCCTGCGTTGACCCGCCAAAGCCAGGAGGCCTCGCGGCAGGATGATGGCGGTGAGCGTGGTAATGGCCCACAGGTGGATCCAGGGTGCGGCCGGACCGTGACCAGGCGATTGGAGTGTGGCGATATCCGCGACGCTTGGAAAATCGTACCGAAGCAGCCACGCGGCCGGCGCTAACAGGGTCCGGAGGAAGGTCTGGACATGGGTTGGCGTTAAGAAAGTGCTTTCCCATGTTGCCTGATAATCCAGCACCAAACCCCTGACATACATGCCGATGACTATCCCGGCGGCCAGACAGGCAGCCCCCAAATGGAGTCGTACCCGAATGTCCTGTTTCCATATCGGGCCAATCTGAGTCCAGGCTAATGTGAGATACCGTGTTGTGGCACGGTGCAGCCATTGGGCGGTGGAAGTATCGATCTTTTTGAATGGTTGCCAGGTCTTTGATTTCCCTGAGGCCGCTATTTTCGAGAGCCATGTGACGAGAGGCTCCCACCGGGGTGTGAAGGACGTGCCTTTGATGCCCGCCGTCGCCAATATGCCCAGATAGATGCCCGCGTTCCAAAAAACCAACAGGAGCAGCGGAAAGTTGAGTAAATTGATCCGTTGAGAGGCGCCCAATCCGTTGATCAGAATCCCGACGATCAATGCCGGCACCGCCACGAAGATGACGGGAATATGCATTTGCAAATGTTCCCAGGTCTTCGTCGAGGCCGGAAATGCCTGTTGGGCAAAGGACCAGATGATGTCCGTGCGCCTGATGAGAAAATCCTCGTCGGTTTTCGGTGAGGATGGAGGAAGGGGTGCCTGAACTTCTCTCGCTTGTTGGGTGGCATGGTGGCGCGTCGCAAACGAGAGATGATGACCGTGTGGATCCGATTCTTCCAAGGCCTGGACAAACAACATTTTGGAAAATTGAATGGCGGTCATGGTGTGTGCGCAGGCTGAGACTTTTCTCCCGGTCTCGGGCCACACGGATTTCCTATGGTACTGGAGTGCTCAACTGGAATTAAAGACGACAATCCGGCCGGTTAGTCTGCTTTGCGGGAAACGTGCACTTCTGGGTTCTCACGAACGGCATCCGGCTTTGCGGGGGAAGTTGAGTCAGGAAAGTTCTTGTCTGATCGTTGGCCGGAGGCCTCCGAGTCCAAGAGCACGCTGATCCAGCGGGTAGTGGGGCTGCTTTCCAGGGCGATTTTCACCACCATGGTCATGGGAACCGAAAGCAGCATGCCGACAGGGCCCCACACCCATCCCCAGAATACCAATGACAAAAAGACGACGAGTGTGGACAGACCCAGGCGCCGTCCCATCAATTTGGGCTCTACCATATTGCCCAATACTCCGCTTATGATCACAAATCCCACGGCAACCATAATGGCCCGACCGACCCCATATTGGATGTAACCCAACAAGACCGGAGGGATAGCGGCAATGATGGAGCCTAGATTGGGAATGTAATTGAGTAAGAAGGCCAGGAGTCCCCATATAACCGGAAAATCAATGCCCAGGATGGCCACCCATATCGCCACAATCACACCTGTTCCCAAGCTCACCAGGGTCTTGATGCCCAGATAATGATTCACGCCATGTGTGATTTTTTTCAATTGGGATAAGGTTCCTTGGGGGTCGTCAAAGGCGGACTGCACTTTGTGTTGAAAGCTGGAGGCTTCGAATAAAATAAACACAACCGTCAGGAGAATCAGAAAGGAATTGGTCAGAATGGCTCCCAATCCGGACAACATTTGAGCTGCCAGTCTCATGGATGCGCCGGGATCGAGGGACTTCATCAGCATGTCTTTGTTGAGTTGAAAGCCCAGGTTTTGGATCCAAAGCATCAGGGGCTCGATTTCTTCGGTCAATTTGGCTTGATAGCGGGGAATAGCGCGTGAGAAATCGTCCATGGATGATCCGATGATCAGAATGAACAAAAATCCGATGCCCAACACCCCGAGCACGACCAGGCAGGCGGCAATGGTGGGCGGGATGCCCTTTTGACGCAACCAAAAGACGGGGGAGGCACTGATTATGGCGAGAAAACCGGCAATGAGGAGTGGGACGAGGATGGATTCCGCGGCACGCATCCCTGCAACCACTACGATGAACGCAGCCGCCATGAGCAGAAAATGGGCGGCCGGCGACTGAAAAGAAGAATTCGGTGAGGTGGGTTTCATGGAAATGTTCCGAACGACCCCGATAGGGTTTGTTTCAGCATCTTAACCTCTTTTGCTGGCTGTGTCTTGGAACCGGCAGGAAGGTATCAGAATGAATTCGTCGACGGTCGTGAGACGGAGCACGGGGGAATGCGGGAAATCCCGTTGGATTTGAAAGATTGATTGGTGAAGAAACGGCCTTGAGAAGGCCCCTCACTCCTGAAGAGCTCTTAGGCGTTGCTGATAATATGCATTTCGGACGGCTCCATAGAGATCCAGTGTGCCTTCTTCCACCCCTTCAAATTTTTCGAGGTTGAGCGCTCTGGCGTTTACCACTTCACTGGTCCTATAGCCCAACTGGGTAAAGGTTATTGTATCGCCGTGGTCGACCAGGAGTGGGGCTTCCGCGACTTGAAAAATTGGCAGAACCAGCCAGTTAAAGGGGTCAAGAAAGGTATCCCCGATAAATCCGATTCCATCGCGGAGGGTAAACGGCCCCAGAATGGGCACCATAATGTAAGGACCGTGTGGCATTCCATACATTCCCAGGGTTTGTCCTAAATCCTCGGGGGGGGTGTTGAGAT
>JBDIVP010000034.1:0-19348 GCA_039794325.1 Candidatus Inrsubterrania sp. | reverse complement strand
GATCACGATACGCATCGCACGGCCGTTCAAACCTATCTCATCAATTGATCGAGGGGCAATGTCAAAACCTTCCAAGCAGATGGCGGCAGGTTACACCCTGGTGGAAGTGGTCTTGGCATTAGGGTTGAGTCTTTTGACCATGAGTGTGCTGTATTCGCTCTATGTCACCGAACTGAAAGCACAAATTGTTCGAGAACACCGGTTGGATATGCAGCAGACGGCTCGAATCGTAATGGACCTGGTGACTCGTGAAATCATGATGGCCGGCTATGATCCGGCCGGACGCAACCGCGATGCCGACGAATCAAACAATTTTCAAGGAATCATGATTGATGAGAAAGGCCTCCATATCAAGGCGGATCTGAACGGCAACGGGAGCCTCGGTGATTCCAACGAATCCATTTTGTACTCCCATGACCCGTCCACCCTCATGCTTCGACGAAACACCGGCGGGGGAAACCAGCCGTTTGGAGAAGACATCGAAGCCTTTCATGTGAATTTAATCGACCGGTGGGGAATTCCCACCACCAATGCGTCAGAGGTCAGCCAGGTAGAACTGATGATTACGGCCAGAAGTCCCATACCCGATCCGAAATTTGTGAAAAACGGTGGGTATCGGACCGTCACTCTTCAGTCCCGTATCACACCCAGAAGCCTTCTGCGATGATTTAGGATCTGCAAGTCTTGGATTATGAATACCCTGAAAAATGAATGTGGGGGGGCATTGGTTGCCGCGTTGATCCTGGTGGTCATTTCCGGAATTATGGGGGCCACCATCCTCTTTGCCACATCGACGGACATACAGATCAGCGGAAATTACCGGCGGACCCTTCAGTCCTTTTATGCCGCGGAAGCCGGGTTGGCGGAATCCCAGAGGCGGTTGATCGGGGCACCCACTACCCATACCTGGTTTGCGGGAGATCCTGCACCGGCCCCACAAACGAACTGGTCGGCGTATGTACTCACGAGGACAGGGTGGACACCCCAAGAGGATCCGTCCTATTCAACCGTGTTCGCCAATTTTGTACCGATCAAGGGAAACACCACCAATACCATTATTGTCCCCAACAGTGTGCAATCGACCCTCTCTTACTGGAGCAAGATTCGACATAAAACGGAGTTTGATGCGGAGCAGTCGGGACATTCGGTCGGCACCCCGCACTATCTTGATGGGGATGGATCCACCAAAACTCATTCGCAGGCTAACCGTGGGAATCTGGTCCTCTATGGATATCCCGAAAATTTCCCTGACCATCCCCGGCAGTTTTCTGCGGCTATGCCTGCTATGTATCCACCTGTCGAGGTGATCTTCAGTCAGGGGGAAGTGGAGGGGGCGATGTCGATTATTCAGGCGGAGGTGGCTCACCATCCCGGTCCGCCGATTGGGGGGGCGGTAAACATTGGCCGTCAGGCGGTCCTGGCCGGCCAGGAGATCACCATCTCCGGAATGGATGGTTGCGGCCTTCTGTCAATTGGCCGTCCCCCGATCTCCTTGGGGCCTGATGCCACGGTATTCGGGACGGCCACGTTTTCCGGAAATCCTTCATCCCCGGCGGTCGGATCATTTCCGCAGAATGTACGACAACAGATTACCGATCTGGCATCAGGGGCTCAACGTATTTCCGAAGATGGGGCCGGGCTTGCGTTTGGGTCGTCTGCCGCTCCGACTGTGCAGTTTGCCGAACCGGCGAACGGAGTGTTGTCCCTCTATGGGGTCTCAGGGTATGGCGTGTTGTTGGTCGATGGATCACTGCGGATCGTACCCCCGTTTCAATGGGATGGCTTGGTGTTGGTTTCCAATGGGATCGTAATTGAGAATGGTGTAAGTCCCGTTCATATTCGAGGAGCCCTCTATGCGGATTCCATCCAAATCTTCGGCGATCATGTCACGATTGCACTGGACACCTGCCCGATTGCCGCATCGCTGCCCTTGTTTCCGCTCAAAGTCCTGAATTGGCGCCAGCTGCTTTAAATCCGCCTGGTAAATTTCCTTAACGACTTCAACGGGTCTGCCAAGACCGGCGGACTTGCGTTGCCAGGCCGGATCGGGTGAAAATTTCCCTTATTGCGCAGGGTTGCTGGGACTTTTGAATCGGCAAGGCTGGGCCTTTTGATTGATTGAAGCCCCAGGGGAGCGTTCGTAGAATGCAGCCTCCCGGTCTGGGTGGAGGGAGTGGGTTGTGCCCTTTGCCATCTTTACATGATAAAGAGAATGTTCTTACTTAACTTTTTTGAGGGGGTATTGCGATGCCAGGACAACCAGACATTATTTACACGAAAGTCGATGAAGCTCCGGAGCTGGCAAGCGGTTCGTTTTTGCCGATTATACAGTCTTTTGCCAAGGCGGCGGGGGTAACCGTAGGGTCGAAGGATATTTCCCTCTCGGGAAGGATTATTGCCCAATTCCCCGACAGGTTAAAGCCCGAGCAGCGGCAACCGGATGATTTGGCGTTATTGGGGGAAATGGTTGAAACCCCGGACGCCAATGTCATCAAATTACCCAATATCAGTGCCTCAATACCTCAAATCAAAGCCGCCATTGCAGAATTGCAGTCGCAGGGCTATGCCATACCCGACTACCCGGAAGATCCCAAAACCGACGAAGAAAAGGAAATCAAAGCCAAGTACGACAAGGTTAAAGGCAGTGCGGTCAATCCGGTGCTGCGGCAGGGAAATTCCGATCGGCGTGCCTCCGCTTCGGTAAAGCAATATGCCAAAAATAATCCGCACAAGATGGGCAAGTGGAGTAAGGATTCCCGTACCCATGTGGCCCACATGAAGGGGGGCGATTTTTTCGGCAATGAAAAGTCGGCCACTATCACCGATCAGACCGCCGGGAACGGCCGCATTGAATTTGTGGCCGAGGATGGGAGCGTGAAAGTTCTCAAAGATAAGATAACCCTGAAAGCCGGCGATGTGGCGGATGCATCGGTCATGAGCTGCCGGGCCTTGCGGGAGTTTCTCAAAGAGCAGGTGGCTGAGGCCAAGCAGAACGGGATCCTGTGGTCGTTACATATGAAAGCCACGATGATGAAAGTCTCCGATCCGATCATTTTCGGGCATGCCGTGACGGTCTTCTTTGAGGATGCCTTTAAAAAACATGAAAAAACGTTTGCCGAATTGGGCGTCAATCCGAATAACGGCCTGGGCGATGTGGCGGCAAAAATCAAGAATTTGCCCGAGGCCAAGCGGCAGGAGATCGAAACTGATATCCAGGCTTGCCTAAAGAACGGCCCGCCCTTGGCCATGGTGGATTCCGACAAAGGCATCACCAACTTGCATGTGCCCAGCGATATCATCATCGATGCCTCGATGGCGGCGGCGCTTCGCGTCGGCGGCAAAATGTGGGGGCCGGACGGCAAAGAGCATGATATGAAAGCCGTTATTCCCGACCGCAGTTATGCAGGCGTGTATCAGGCCGTGGTGGAGTTTTGCCGGGAGAACGGAGAGTTCGATCCTTCAACGATGGGCAGTGTGCCCAATGTCGGCCTGATGGCTCAAAAGGCGGAGGAATACGGATCGCATGACAAGACCTTTGAGGCCACTGGCAAAGGGGTTATTCGCCTGATCGATGGAGCCGGTAATGTGCTGTTTCAGCATGAGGTTGAGAAAGGCGATATCTGGCGCAGCTGTTATACGACCGATATCGCGATCAAAGATTGGGTCAAGCTGGCCGTCAACCGGGCGAGAGCGTCCTCGACGCCGGTGGTGTTCTGGCTGAATCAAAATCGGGCTCATGATGCCCAATTGATCGAAAAGGTCAACCGCTACCTGAAGGATCACGATACCAAAGGGTTGGATATTCAGATCATGGCCCCGGTGGATGCGATGAAGTTCTCCTTGAAACGGGCCAAGCAAGGGCAGGATACCATTTCCGCAACCGGTAACGTGTTGCGGGATTATCTCACCGATCTTTTCCCGATTCTGGAGTTGGGGACCAGCGCCAAAATGTTGTCCATCGTCCCGTTGATCAACGGAGGGGGATTGTTCGAGACCGGAGCCGGCGGGTCGGCCCCCAAGCATGTTCAGCAATTTGTCAAAGAAGGACATTTGCGGTGGGATTCGTTGGGGGAATTTTTGGCCCTCTCCGAGTCCTTTGCCCATTTGAGCCGGGTCAAGAACAATAAAAAAGCCAAGGTGTTGGCGGAAACCTTGGATCGAGCCACCGGCAAACTGATGGAAAACAGAAATTCACCAGGGCGGGAAATAGGGCAATTGGACAATGCCGGAAGCCATGTCTATGAAGCACTGTATTGGGCTCAAGAGCTGGCTGCGCAAAACGACGATCAGGATCTTAAAAAACAATTCACCCCGATTGCCAAAGAACTTGAGTCCAAACTCAACGTCATCCTCGATGAAATCAAGGCGGCAAAAGGCCGTCCGCAGGATATCGGGGGGTACTATCATCCCGATCCGGCGAAAGTGAGCGCGGCGATGCGACCGAGTGCGACGTTCAATAAAATCCTGGAAGCCGTAGCGTAAGAGCAGCGTACCGGGAATATCCTCAGAAATTGGCGAAAAAACAAAAGAGCCGGCTCCCTCCGCTTCGGGGACCGGCTCTTTTGCTATTAACTACGTGCCAGTCATTTCATATCGGGTTTCTCCCCCTCTCTCTCAATTATTCAACGAAGACAACGATTTTTGACAATCGGTTCTCTGGAGACGTGCAGAAAAATGAGTATGAGACGAGGCCCTCTTGACGGCCATCTCCTGGGACTTTTGAATAGTCAGGCCATGGGTCTTTTGATTGATTGAAGAGCAGTAAAGGGGTTCGTACAATAGATCCCTTCCACCCCGCGGGTGGAGTCTATTGTTGTGTCCTTAACCATATTTAATCCCTGAAGGAATGGTGGTTTATGGCAAAAGTTCTTGAAGGCCCTGGAATGGGCTTGCTTCGCAAGTGGGGGATGCAAACCCCGAATTATGTCGTGGTGACCTCTGTTGACGAATTCGATCAACTCTCCAAAGTCAACGATTGGCTTCAGAAGTCCAAGCTGGTGGTCAAGGCACATGAAGCCTTGGGTTCCCGCTTTAAACTCGGCCTGGTGAAGGTCGGGCTGGATCTGGCCGGTGCCAAAAGCGCGGTCAAGGAAATGCTGGGCAGGCAAGTGGAAACGTTGGTGATCAAACAAGTCATCGTTTCGGAAGCGGTTGACCATAAGGAAGAATATTATGCTGCGGTGAAATCCACCCGGGAAGGTTCGGAGTTGATGGCGGCCAACTGTGGCGGTATCGAGGTCGAATCCAACTGGGAGAAGGTGAAGCGCATTACGATTGAAATCGGCGAAACCCCGACCGAAGCCGCCATTCAGCAATTGGTTAAGGATGCCGGGTTTTCCGGAGGAACGGCGACCAAAATGGCAGCCTTCCTCGGAAAATTGTTTACGTGCTTTGATAATGAAGATGCCCAATATTTGGAAATCAATCCGCTGGTAGAACGGGCCGACGGGGAGCTGGTCGCGTTGGATGCCGTGACCTTGTTGGATGGAGATGCCAAATTCCGCCATCCGGATTGGACTTTCCCGTTTGCCGCCGAATTCGGACGGGCCTATACCAAAAACGAAGAAGAGGTCATGGCCGTTGACGCGAAAGTCAAAGGGTCCGTCAAGTTGATCGAAATTCCCGGAGGAACCATTGCCATGCTGCCGGCAGGCGGCGGGGCCAGCGTATATTACTCCGATGCCGTAGTGGCACGAGGCGGGACACTGGCCAATTACGCGGAATATTCCGGAGATCCACCGGATTGGGCCGTGGAAGTCCTCACCGAGAAGATCTGCTCTCTCCCTGGAATCCAACACATCATTGTGGGTGGGGCCATTGCGAACTTTACTGATGTAAAGAAAACGTTCGGGGGCATCATCAATGCCTTCCGGAAAGCCAAAGCCGAGGGAAAGCTGGGCAATGTCAAAATATGGGTCCGCCGGGGCGGACCCAATGAAAAACAAGGCCTGGCGGCCATGCGTGCCCTGCGAGACGAGGGATTCAATATCGAAGTGTTCGATCGCCATACGCCGCTGACCGATATCGTGGATATGGCCTTATCCAAATAACATAATCCATCTTCTTTTGACCCAAGACCTGCTGACCGAGGAGAGAAGCCGATGAGTATTCTGGCAACCAAAGATACCTATGTAGTGATTCAAGGCGGCGTAGCCGGCGTTAATGCCGCGCGACGTATGGCGGAATTCCGGTATATGATCAAACAGCCGCTTAATGTCTCCGCCTTTGTGTATCCGCCCGATGCGGGAAAAACCAACGAAATCGTTTATGGCAATACCCTGTTGACCATTCCCATCTATAAAACTATTGCCGAAGCCACGGCTGCCCATCCGGAAATCAATACCAGCCTGGTGTACATCGGGGCCGACCGGGCCTATGCCGGGGCCATGGAAGCCCTCAACGATTCGCATATCAAAACGGTATCCATGATCACCGAAGGCGTTCCCGAAAAAGACGCCAAACTGTTGGGAAAGCATGCCCGTAAACTCGGGAAAATTTTCAACGGTCCTTCCTCCATCGGGGTGGTCTCGGCTGGTGAATGCCGGTTGGGTGTGATCGGCGGAGCGTTTGACAATCTGGTGGCCTGTAAATTGTATCGCCCGGGTTCCTTTGGGGTCATCACCAAGTCCGGCGGTCTGTCAAACGAAATTATTTGGATCTGTTCACAATTTGCCAACGGCATCACCACTGCGATCGGTATCGGTGGGGACGCCTATCCCGGCACCGATTATGTGTCGTACCTGGAAATGTTTGAAAACGATCCGCAGACCAAGGCGGTGGTCATCGTCGGCGAAATGGGTGGAGATCTGGAAGAACGTGCCGCCGAATGGTACGGAGCCAAAAAACGCCGGATCAAATTGTTGGCGGTCGTGTCCGGATTCTGTCAGGAAAGTCTGCCCAAGGGGATGAAATTCGGACATGCGGGCGCCAAGGAAGGGCTCAAGGGTGAGGGATCCGCACGTGCCAAGTCCGATGCTCTCAAAAAAGCCGGAGCGACGGTTCCCGACACCTTCGGCGCATTGGGGCCGGCCATCAAGCAGGTCTATGAAGACTTGTTGAAGAGCGGGGAAGTAAAACAGATTCCCGAATTGAGCGAAGCGGAACTGCCGCGTTTGCCTAAAACTATTGATCAAGCCATGAAGGATGGAGATGTCCTGGTGGCTCCGCTCGTCAAAACCACCATCAGCGATGATCGCGGCGATGAACCGCTATACGAAGGATATCCGGCCTCTGAATTAATCAACGCCGGCTATGATATTCCTCACATCATCGGATTGTTATGGGATAAACGGTTGATTTCCAAGCAGGAAGCCGAGGTCATTCGCCGTATCATCATGCTGTCGGCGGATCACGGGCCATGTGTCAGTGGGGCGCTGGCGACCATTTTGGCGGCCTGCGCCGGAATCGGACTTTCCCAATCGGTTGCAGCGGGAATGATTATGATCGGCCCCCGGTTCGGTGGAGCGGTGACCGATGCGGGAAAATGGTTCAAATATGCCATCGACAACAACATGTCGGTGGAGGAATTTTTGGCCTACATGAAGAAAAACGTCGGGCCGGTTCCCGGGATCGGTCATCGGGTGAAAAGCCTCCGGAATCCCGATAAACGGGTCAAAGAACTCGTGGGCTATGTGAAGAGTCTGAATATCTCCACGCCGCACCTCGATTTTGCTTTGGAGGTGGAAAAAATCACGGCCGCCAAAAAAGACAACCTGATTTTAAATGTGGACGGCACCATGGCGGCGGTGCTGGTGGATCTCGGCTTCCCCGTGGACACCTTAAACGGGTTTTTCATTCTGGCCCGGACGATCGGCATGATCGGGCATTGGTGTGATCAAAAACGGCAAGGCAGCCGGTTGATCCGATTGTTTGATTATCTCGTGAATTATGCGGCTCCCAAAAAGCGGGAAGTGCCCCCGTTGAAGTAACAAGGGAACATTCATAAACCTGTCGGTTCGGTCATCAACAGAAATTTTACTAGGGAGAAAAGATTATGTCGGTTGAAATGGTCAAAAAACTCTATGCGTCGATGCCCGGCATTGTCGAAAAGGCCAGAAAGAAATTCGGTCGGCCCCTGACACTCACGGAAAAAATCCTGGTCAGTCATGCCGACAACTTTGATACACAAGTGTGGGAACGGGGCAAAGCCATGTTGGCCCTCCGGCCCGACCGGGTGGCCATGCAGGATGCCACCGCGCAGATGGCCATGCTGCAGTTCATGCAGGCGGGCAAAAAGAAAGTGGCGGTCCCCAGTACCATTCATTGCGATCATTTGATCCGGGCCGAAGTCGGATCAGAAAAAGATCTGCTTCGCGCCTGTGACGAAAACAAGGAAGTCTACAACTTCCTGGCTTCCGCGGCTAAAAAGTACGGAATCGGATTCTGGCAACCCGGCGCGGGAATTATTCATCAGGTCGTATTGGAAAACTATGCCTTTCCGGGTGGACTGATCATCGGAACCGATTCTCACACGCCCAACGGCGGCGGATTGGGTATGTTGGCCATCGGTGTGGGAGGCGCGGATGCCGGAGAAGTCATGGCCGGTCTGCCTTGGGAAGTGCTGCATCCCAAACTGATCGGTGTGCGGCTGACCGGAAAGTTGAACGGATGGGCCTCACCCAAAGACGTCATTTTGTATCTCTGCGGATTGCTGACGGTCAAAGGCGGAACCAACAAAATTGTCGAGTATTTCGGGCCGGGAGCCGAAACGATCAGCGCCACCGGCAAAGGGACCATCACCAATATGGGGGCCGAATTGGGCGCGACGACCTCGGTCTTCCCGTTTGATCAAAAAATGGTGGCCTATTTGAACATCACCGACCGAGCGGATATTGCCCAGCTGGCCGAAGCGAATAAGGCTGTGCTGACAGCTGATCCGGAAGTCTATCAATCACCCGAAAAATATTACGATCAAATTGTGGAAATCGACTTGTCCACGCTCGAGCCTCATGTCGTTGGTCCCCATACCCCGGATTTGGCCCGGCCCATTTCAAAAATGGCTGCCGAAGCCAAGGAAAAAGGGTATCCCGTCGAATTGAAAGCCACGCTGGTCGGGAGTTGCACTAATTCCTCCTATGAGGACATCAGTCGGTCTGCGAGTATCGCGGAACAGGGGTTAAAAGCCGGCTTGAAAGCCAAAACGGCCTTTTTGGTGAGTCCAGGATCCGAGAGAATTTTCCACACGATGAAGCGTGACGGGTTCATGAAAACGTTCGAAGACATGGGCGCGACGGTGTTGGCGAATGCGTGCGGCCCCTGCATCGGGCAGTGGAAGCGTGCGGATGCGGTCAAAGGACGGGCGGACTCCATTGTCAGCTCCTTTAATCGAAATTTTCCAGGCCGCAATGACGGCGTCAGTGACACCCTGTCGTTCCTGGCCAGCCCGGAAATCGTGACGGCCTATGCGTTTGCTGGAGATTTGACATTTGATCCGGTGCATCAGACATTGAAAACCGCCGATGGCAAGGAATTTAAATTTTCCGAACCGCAAGGGGAGGAATTGCCCGGCAAAGGGTTTGCCACCGGGGAAGAAGGATTTATCCCACCGGCGGAAGACGGTGAAAGCTTGGAAGTGGATATTCCCCCGACCAGCGAACGGTTGCAATTGTTGCAACCGTTTCCGAAATGGGACGGAAAGGATTTTGACAAATTGCCGTTGTTGATCAAAACAAAGGGGAAGACCACCACCGATCATATCTCTCCGGCAGGTCCCTGGCTCCGGTTCCGTGGACATTTGGACAAGATCAGCGACAACATGTTCCTGGGGGCCAATAATGCCTTTTCGAATGAGGCGGGAAAAGGCACCAACGTGCTCACCGGAGAAAGCGGGTTAACCATCGCACAGATTGCCCGCGATTATAAGGCCAAAGGGATAGGATCTTTCGTTGTGGGCGATGAAAACTATGGAGAAGGCAGCAGCCGTGAGCATGCGGCCATGTCGCCGCGGTTCCTGGGCGTTCAAGCGGTCTTGACCAAGAGTTTTGCAAGAATTCACGAAACCAACCTCAAAAAACAAGGTATTCTGCCGCTGACCTTCGCCGATCCGGCGGATTACGATCAATTTGATCAGGAAGACCGTGTCAGTGTGAAAGGTTTGAGTGAGCTGGCACCGGGAAAACCGGTTCAGGTCGTGATCCATAAAAAGGATGGAAAAGAGGTCACCATTCAGACCAACCATAGTATGACGGAACAACAAATTGCCTGGTTTAAGGCCGGTTCGGCCCTCAACGCCTTGAATTAACTCAAAGCCGTCTTCGGCTGTCGACGGGTTCATCTCGTTTTTCAGGTTTTGGTATAGGTAAGGCTTTCGAGCCGGTCTCATGCGGGAGGGAAAAAAAAGGAAAGGGAGTCCGCTCCCTTTCTTTTTTCTCTTTCCCCGGAAGGAGTATTTTTTTTACAATAAGTCCCCATTGTTCTTCTTACATAGAGGGAATCCATGAATCCTCAAGCGGTTGCTGAACAGGATCAGGCCATTCAACCACAGATGGTCACAGTTGAAATAGAAGGAAAGCGCTTCCAGGTGCCGGCCGGAATTACGCTGATGAAGGCCATGTGGTATACGGGCAAGGATGTCATCAGGGGGGCGGGATGTCTGGGTGGATTTTGCGGGGCCTGCGCCACCTATTACCGGACCAAAGATGACCCCAAGGTGAAAACCTGTCTGGCCTGCTCCAAAGCGGTTGAAGATGGCATGTCCTTTTCGTTCATGCCGGCATTTCCTGCCAGAAAAGCCGTCTATGATGTGCAAAAACTGAAGGATCCCAAGCAGGATTTGTTCGAGTTATATCCTGAGGCGCCATTATGCCGGAATTGTAATGCCTGTACGGAAGCCTGTCCCCAATCCATCGATGTCCGTGAGGGAGTGTGGAAAGCGGTCTTCGGCGACTTTAAAGCCGTTTCCGAAATGTTCATGGACTGCGTCATGTGCTCGATGTGCAATCCGGTGTGTATCGCGGATATCTCCCCGAACCTGGTGGCCCTCTACGCCAGCCGGGCCCAGGGAGTGCATTTCGTGGAAAAACCCGAAGGCCTTGATAGGCGGATTACGGAAATTGCCGAGGGTAAATACCAACAGGACTGGGACCGCGTCCTGCACATGTCGGACGACGAATTGCAAAACGCAAAGGCTTCCACCACCTAACCGGAACAGTCATGGAGTCTATGGATCTTCTTGCCCAACAAAACCTGGTTCATCAAACCCGTGAGGCGCGTCGGGCGCAAACCATGCCCAAGTTGTCTCCTGCCGAGCGGGATACCCTGATTAAAAAATATCACCCCGACCATCGGGCGCACGCCTACCGTCCAATCAAATTCGGTCCCAATGCCGGGCAGATGACCGTCACCGAAGTGGCCACCCTGTTGGAGGGGGACAGCCCAATTCCTTCGGATTTTGTGCCCAACCCGGAATATACCGTTGATGTATTGGTGGTGGGCGGCGGAGGGGCCGGTTGTGCCGCAGCCCTTCATGCCCATGCGCAGGGGGCCAATGTGTTGCTGGCCACCAAACTGCGCTTGGGCGATTCCAACTCGGTGATGGCTCAGGGCGGAATGCAAATTGCGGTGGCTCCCGATGATTCGCCGGTTCAGCACTTCCTCGATACCCTGAAGGGCGGACACCTGAAAAACGACCATGACCTGTTAAAAGTGATGGTGGAGGAAGGTCCGTCAATTGCCAAGTGGCTGCTGGAGTTGGGTGTGTTGTTTGACCGGGATGCGGATGGCAACCTGCACGTCAAAAAAGGCGGCGGAAGCTCCAAGGCCCGGTTGGTGACCTGCTCGGATTACACCGGATTGGAAATCATGCGGGTGCTCAAGGATGAAGTGTTGAATCAAAAAATTCCGCTCCTGGAATTTGCCGCGGTGGTGGAATTGCTGAGCGACGGGCAGGGGAGTTGTACCGGAGCCGTCATGCGGGATTTGGATAATAACCGGTTCATCACGGTGGCCGCCAAAACCGTCATCCTGGCCACCGGAGGAATCGGCCGCCTGCATATCCAAGGCTTTCCCACGAGCAACCACTTCGGCGCTACCGGCGATGCGCTGGTGTTGGCCTATCGGATGGGAGTTCCGTTGGTGCAGATCGATACGTTTCAATACCATCCCTCTGGCGGAGTCTATCCTGAGCAGCTGGTCGGTGCGTTGGTCACCGAAGGCATCCGCTCGGAAGGCGGACATTTGGTCAATGCCAAAGGCGAACGGTTTGTCAATGAATTGGATACCCGCGATGTCGTGTCTTCCTCGATCATCCGGGAATGTGAAGAAGGGCGTGGCGTGCGGACATCTTCCGGACGCGTCGGGGTGTGGCTGGATACGCCCTTATTGGACGTGGAGCATGGACCGGGCACACTCGACAAACATTTCCCGGCCATGGTCCGGCAATATGAACGGTATAACGTGGATATCCGCAAAGATCCGGTGTTGATCTATCCCACGCTGCATTATCAAAATGGAGGCGTCAAAATCGATGTGCAAGGGGAGACGCCGGCTCCCAATTTGTTTGTGGCCGGTGAAGCCTCAGGCGGGCTGCATGGGCGCAATCGGCTGATGGGCAATTCCCTGTTGGATTTAATGGTGTACGGCAAGCGTGCGGGAACCACCGCGGCTCAACGGGCCAAAACCCTTCCTCACGGGAAACTTACGCTCGCGCATGTGCAGGCCTTTCGCGAAGAAGCCAAGAAGCATCACGGGACCAGCGGGGTGGTGTCCCCCATGATTTTGCCCAGCTACACCAGACGCACATAGCCGGATGAATGAAAAACCGAATGAAGCGTCTCCTCCGGCATCCCCATCTCCTCACTCTTTAAAAGGACGATCATGAACATTCACGAATTCCAGGCCAAACAATTATTCGCCAAATTCGGCATTCCGGTTCCCAAGGGAAAAGAATGCAAAACCTCACGCGCGGCGGAGAAATGGGCGGAGACCCTTCAAACCCCGGTCTATGTGGTCAAGGCCCAGATTCATGCAGGAGGCCGTGGCAAAGCCGGAGGGGTGAAACTCACCAAGAATCGCGAAGAAGTGCCGGTCCTGGCTAAGGAGTTGCTCGGCAAAACGCTGGTCACACACCAGACCGGTCCAAAAGGGCGGAAGGTCAGGCGGTTGCTGATTGAAGAAGGAGCGGGGATCGCCAAAGAATTGTACTTGAGCCTCCTGGTCGACCGGTATACGGGTTGGCCGACCTTTATTGCCAGCACCGAAGGCGGCATGGATATCGAAGAAGTCGCCGAGCATACCCCGGAGAAAGTCTTGAAGGAATCGATCGATCCGGCCGTCGGGTTTCAAGGATACAACGGCCGTAACCTGGCCTTCGGTCTCGGGTTGCCCGAACTGGAACCCGCCGTTGTTAAACCGTTTTTGCACATGCTCGAAAATCTTTACCGGCTCTTTATGGAAAAAAACGCCTCGTTGGTGGAAATCAATCCGTTGGTCATCACCACGGACAAGCAACTGATTGCCCTCGACGGCAAAATGACCTTTGATGACAATTCGCTGTTCAAGCATCCCGACATTCAAGCCTTCCGTGATTTATATGAAGAAGATCCGCTGGAAATTGAAGCCGGCAAGCACAATCTAAACTATGTGAAATTGGACGGAGACATCGGCTGCATGGTGAACGGCGCCGGGTTGGCTATGGCCACCATGGATGTCATTAAATTAGCCGGGACCGAGCCGGCCAACTTCCTGGACGTCGGCGGCGGGGCTACCAAGGAGACCGTGGCCGCAGGATTTCGCATTCTGTTGAAGGATAAAAAAGTCAAAGGCATCTTCATCAATATTTTCGGTGGAATTGTCCGATGTGAACGCATTGCGCATGGCGTGATCGACGCAGCCAAAGAAGTCGGCATCAAACTGCCGGTGGTGGTGAGGCTCCAGGGAACCAACGCCGAAGAAGGCCGGCGGTTGCTGGTGGAATCCGGGTTGAATGTCGAAGTGGCGACCGACTTGTGGGAAGCCGCACAAAAAATCGTGGCGATGCGGGGAAAGAAAAAATAGAAAAGGATCAAGGAAAAAATTAGCCGAAAGGTAAGGACGAATGAGCATTCTGGTCAACAACAACACACGTGTAGTCGTCCAAGGCATTACCGGAAAGGAAGGATCGTTCCACGCCACTCAGTGCAAAGCCTACGGGACGCAGGTTGTGGCGGGTGTCACGCCGGGAAAAGCCGGGCAGGAAGTGGAAGGCATTCCGGTATTCAATACGGTTCGGGATGCCGTGAAAAAAACCGAAGCGACCACGTCGTTGATTTTTGTGCCGCCCCCGTTTGCCGCCGATGCTATTTTGGAGGCGGCCGATGCGGGCATCTGGCTCGTCGTCTGTATCACCGAAGGTATTCCGGTGAATGATATGGTGCGGGTCAAGCGGGCCCTTGAGGGCCGGCAAACCCGCCTGATCGGCCCCAATTGTCCGGGCATCATTACAGCCGATGAATGCAAAATCGGCATCATGCCGGGCTTCATCCATAAAAAAGGGCGCGTGGGCGTCATTTCCCGCAGCGGCACCCTCACCTATGAGGCCGTGAACCAATTGACCAATCTGGGATTGGGGGAAACCACCTGTGTGGGCATCGGGGGAGATCCCATCATCGGCACCGGCTACATCGACTTGTTGCAAATGTTTCAGGAGGACGAAGAAACCGATGCGGTCGTCATGATCGGGGAAATCGGTGGGGATGCCGAAGAACGTGCCGCCCAATATATTAAAAACGAAATGACCAAACCGGTAGTCAGCTTTATTGCAGGCATTACTGCCCCTCCCGGCCGTCGCATGGGCCACGCCGGCGCCATCATCACCGGCGGCAAAGGGACCGCTGCAGATAAGATGGCCGCGCTGGAATCGGCGGGCGTGCGTGTCGTCAAAAATCCGGCGGAAATCGGCGAAACGGTCAAATCCGTCTTGGGCGCCTGACGATTACGCGGGATTTTCGCTTGAGCGTTTCCGGCAGCGGAAGCCCTCAATCCGATTCGGGATAGTGTTCTCAGCGGGCTTCCGGTTTATCTCAATATTGCTCAATCCGGTTGGAGCATGTGCGAGGCGATGCTTGCCTTGCTTTTGAATTGCTCCTCATCCATAATCTGGCCTTCGGGTTCATTTCGAACCACATCCAACGACAGGACATCATCGTGCAACACGGCAGAGCGCGGCTAACGCTCACTCCGTGATATTTCCAGTAGATAAGCTCAAGGTCCCTAACCGGAAACCACCAACCAATCGAACGCACACATGTCACGAAAGAAAAAGCCATCCCAGCCGGCAAAAAGGCCTGACCCCTCATCCATAATGCCTGAACAGGCGGAGACGAAAGACCGGGTGACCTTGGACGCCTGGTCCGAACTCTATGAGGCCGCAACCGCGTTTCAACGGCTCAAATGCTGGGAATGGATGTATGACGATGAACTCTTTGGTGTCCAGCATCCGGAAACCGGAGAAATCGGATATTGTTGTGTGATGGGTGAGCTGGGAGAAGTCCTGGCGTTGAATGTCTATCCCGGAGCCCAGGGACTGGCCAGCTATCGGAATATCCGTGACATGGCCCAGCGTGGAGATCTGGATCATGTCCGGGGGCGCTATCAGCTGTTAAGTTCGCAACGCTGCCTGATGGCCTCGTTCGAAGATCGTGCCGCCCTCACGGAACAGGATCTGGTGATCATCAAAACACTGGGGTTGAAATACCGGGGGAAAAGAATTTGGCCCATGTTTCGGAGTTACGTGCCGGGATACGTGCCGTGGTTTCTGACGGCGCCCGAAGTCCGTTGGCTGACCGTGGCGTTGCAACAGGCGGTGCATGTGGCCGAACAGGCACGTCAGAAGCCTGGCCGGTTGGGATCGGTGGAAGAAAAAAATTGGAAGTTGCTGATCCGAAAATACGAAGATGGCGCATGGAAGGATGTCCGGGAGCCGGCTCCCCCACACGAACCGGCGCTACCCGTGCCGCACATCAATGAACTGCAATTGGCCAAACTCAAGAAAGCCAATTATCCGTTCCTGGGTACCTGGGAAACCGACTGTATCGTCCTGCCGTCTTCCATCGAGGAAGGGGCCCGCCCCTATTTCCCCACCATTTTGCCGGTCTTAAACAGTGAAGGGATGGCCTTGGGCATGGAAATGTTCAAGCCCGGTGAAATTGAAGACGGGGTACCGCGAGCCTTCATGGCCATACTGGAAAACGCCAAAGCTCTGCCCCAATCCCTGCAGGTGGGCAGCGAGCAGGCCCTGGCCTTGCTGAAACCCATTGCCAAAAAACTGCAAATACCTATTCAACGCGTCGAATCGATGCCGTTTCTGGAAGTCTTCATGGAAGGCCTGGAAGGGTTTTTGATGAGAAAACCCGGTCTGATGCCATAGGCGGCTTGTCCCTGAATAAAATCTCCCCACCGCTTTCCTCCCGGATATCCTTTCGACCATTGGCCTGAGTCCTTCGAGGGAACTCGGAAAAATCTGTCCGGTATCGTTGCACGTAGATTTCTCACACAGCCTGTCCAGCATGGTAGGGTGGGCACCGCCCACCATGGCTCTTGAGTATCGTTGATTGGATAAAGTCCCACCTGAATTTCCAGGAGAGCATTTTTCTTGACATATTTTGTGCATTGTTCAAAAATCCCTTCCAATAGAAAGGGCTGGCCTGCCAAAAATAAGTGCCCAATGTCATGTCCATGAAGCCGTTGAAAAGTCCGAGGGAGGAGAGCAGGCCGCTGGATGGAATGTGAAGCTCATTCAACGAAAGATGTTATGTGGATCCGCATAAACATTGTTCAGCTGACCGCTGGTGGCGGTCGAACACCCGGGTTGAATCGACGGGCCTCCGGCCCGCCCCTCAGCCGCGGACTCTGTTTGGCCGCTATGAGGGTGCCTTGCAGTACATTTTCATCGGTTCCGTGATCCCAGAATCAACACGGATTAGCTCACCGAAAGTTAAGGTGTCTCTTCCTGCGGGGCCGGACTATCCGGCCCTGCGATTACGGACACAGATCCTCGACAATCGCGTGATTTCGGTCTGTGACGTCGAAGATGCGTTGCATGAGATCGGCTGTCTAACAGTTAGAAATATCGTACGTGATGTTGCGTCTTCAATTTGCGACAGTGTGGCATTGTTGCAAGGTGCCTGGACAGTGGTAACTGTTGATACGTGCGTAGGCCCGGACGGAGCCGTACGCATGCGCTTTAGCAATTCCCTTCCTCGCTTAAAGAAGGAATTTGCGCAACAGCAAGTGCAGCCTCAAGACATAATGTTGATCAACTCACACCCCCAGGGTTTCCATTTGAGACTTGCGCTGGATGACCTGAACTCGGGGATCATGGAAATGAAGTTCTTGCGTACCCATTGTTATAAAGCCGTCGAAGCGCTGAAGAACTCTGTCTGTGCAGGAGTTTCCATGTCTAAGGATCAGCAGTGGCGCTACTTCAGAGAAGCGATTGGCGTGCAGCGCGATACACTAGAACGCCTAGTGCATCAGGAAGAACGCCACGGAGACTATGCAGGCGCTCGCCCACTCTCTGGCGCTGATGTCGGCGCTGTTCTACATGCAATTGCACATGTAATTTCCGCCTATATCGCTTGGTTCAAGCGTGACAAACTTTCTTCCTCGGCAGGCCCGGTCTAACTCAAGTGTTCAGCAGGCCGCAGGTGGCAAATGAAGTGCTGAAGGGTTGAAGGTGATTGTCCTGTGCTGAAATAAGAGGTCGGAAGTCATTTTTTGACGAGGCGGTGAGGATGAGTGTGCAGCGCCCAGCCAGCTGAAGGAATGAGGAAGTACTCTTGATTCCTTTCTCTTCTCTGTTTTTTATCGCAGGACGGCTTGTGTCCACCGTCTGCAGGACAAGATGCGAACTCATTCAAGAATGGGTGTTAGGCCGATCCGTGTGAGAACCCATTATAAATGATCGGTATGGCATAATTCATTGAAATACTGACGATTATGGCGTATTCTTTAGGAAAATTGGTTTTTTTATACGGACAAAAAATCATAGATCCAACTCTTATGCAGATGTACCGGAGCATTGTTAGACTCCGTACCAACTTCCTGCAGGAGGAAATTATGGAACTTTCTGCCGTATTAAGCCCGGCTCCAGAAGGGGGGTATGTCGCATACAACCCAGAAACTGGAACAACCACTCAAGGTGAAACCGTTGGGGAAGCCTTGGCTCATCTCCGGGAAGCCACCGAACTGTATTTAGAAGAATTCCCGCTCACTGTGGCCGGTCGGCCCCTGCTGACATCGTTCCACGTGACGGAACATGCCTAAGCTTCCGGTCGTTTCTGGTGCAGATGTCGTGCGGGCTTTGGAACGTTTAGGCTTTGCGGTCGCTTGTCAAGAGAATTCAAAAAGGAAGATCCGTGATGGAAGGGCTGAATTCGCTCAGGGGGGCAGTAAGTGTGAACGGGGCCATTCTGACCTATCTTGTGGAAGGAAGCGGCACACCTGTCATGGTGATTGGATCGGCGATCTACTATCCAAGGACGTTCTCTTCTGGCTTCAGAACGTCTTGCCGTGTGGCCTACACTGATCTGAGGCATTTTGCTGAAAGGGACGACTCGTCCAGCGCGGATAAGATTCAAATAAGCACATACATCAACGATATCGAACGCGTTCGTGAAGCAATCGGATTCAAGCGATGCGTGCTTATCGGCCATTCGCATCACGGAAATCTCGCACTCGAGTATGCAAAACAGCATCCTGATAGAGTGTCTCACCTCGTCCTTATCGGGACACCACCGTGCGGCGTGCAGAAAACGATCCACAGCGGAAAGTGGTACTGGGACCTCCAAGCGTCGGAAGCACGAAAAGCGATCCTTGAGAGGAACCGGGCTTCATTGGGCTCGAAGGATCCTTCAGTTCTGCAGCCCGGGGGCTCATTCGTCGCGCAATATGTCGCCGATGGTCCGAAGTATTGGTATGACACCGCGTACGATGCAGCCCCTTTATGGGAGGGGGTGCCGTTGAACATGGAGGCTCTTGAGGCCTTCAAGAGCTTTTTTGTCGATTATGAACTGCCTTGGGATCCGGTGTGTTTGAATGTCCCGATCCTTGTGGTCATGGGAAGGCATGATTATGCAGTACCGCATACTCTTTGGGATACGGTGTTACCGAAGGTACCGAACGTAACCTATCGACTGCTGGAGAATAGCGGGCATACTCCCCAGCTGGAAGAATCAACAGTCTTCGAGACAATTTTCTTTGAATGGCTGGAGCAGGAGAGCGGCGCTAGTCACGGGCTGGGTCATGTTCAGTAGAAGCCACACTCTAAGATGGCGCTGAAGCCGAGGGCTACCCCCGCAGCTTACCCCAACGTTCAGCGCACGAGCGGCCTTCACCTCCAAAAAGTTGCCACAACAGAATGAAGCGCAATGAA